>CBIHOX010000025.1:0-54626 GCA_966211685.1 uncultured Pseudoduganella sp. | reverse complement strand
CGCAATGGGAACGGGACAGTCACCCTGTCGCGCGCCAGCTATGGCCGGCCACCGCTTTCCATCGCGCTCGACGATGGCGTTCCAGGACGCCATCTACGTCGCCGCCGGGCTTGCGCATGGCGTCACCATCAAGACAGCGGACGGCACCCTCTTCCTCGGGGAAGGCGGTAAAAAAGTAGTAAAACTGGTGCGTTCCGGCGACGCCTGGAAAGCCGACGGCGCGACGGAACTGGAGATGGTGCCCCAGGCGGTACTCCAATCGGGAGAACTCACCACCATCGTGCCGCTCAGCGACGAAAACGTCCTGGTCGGGTTGCGCAGCGCCGTGGTGGAACTGGCCTGGAATGGCGCCAGCTTCGACGAACAGTGGTGGCGGCCGGCGGCGTGCGTGCACATGCGGCGGGTGAATGATGGCGAATGTAGTTGCCTGCCATAGCAGTGATGCAGACTGCTTGCACGACGCCCCCAAACGCCTTGCACATAGTCGGGATCGTCAGTCATGCTGCCAGGCGCAAGCTGTGTTACAGCCAATGCCCTGCCCGGGACTCCCACAACGAGTAATGTCTAGACCAGTCTAATCAAGGCACATGGGGTCTTTTCTGATCGAAAAACGGCAAGGACCAATTGAAAGCCGTCTAAAATTCCTGTCCAAAAGTCTAATGTGATCGACATCGAAAGAGCGAAAGGCTAAAGCGCACCGTGTTCCATTGCAGCGGTGCTATCTTTAGACATCTTTCGAAAGGGCCGCATTCGTTTCCGAAGAAGGCGTATCGCTGACGCCATCGTCATTCGCCAATCGCCACGCCAAGGGGCGCAATGCATGGCGTTTTGTCTGGCTACGTTTTCCTGGAGACGAGTACTGGGTCCGCGCGGACGATTACAGGACACGCTTCGAAGCGCAGCAGAATCAGCGCACAGCCAGCAAGCTGGCAATGTGATCGAGAACGGTCTAAAACGTGTTCCGAAGAAAGGAAATACCGCCTGCTTTAGCGTTTCACTGCCTGGAAGACGATCCCTTTAGACTTTCGGCTTCTATTTATAGACCGTTTTCGTCATGGCCCTCCATGTTTTCAAACAGTCTAGACGCTGAGGGCCCGAAATAGACTGCACTAGACCGCCGGCCGTACACCCCCTGCGGCGTAAGCCGGCCAGGGAGTGTGCGGCCCCTTCCATCAACCCTGCGCCACCCGCCTGGCGATGTGCGCCAGCGATTCTTCCACCTGGTCCACCAGCACCAGGCACAAGTCGCCCGGCTGCAGGCGGTCCAGCGCCGTATCGATGGCGATGAATTCGCCGTTGATTTCATCGATGTGGCTGGTGCGCGGAGCGCCGTTCAAGCCTTCGCGCAGCAGGCGGATGACCTCGCCGTCTTCGCGCCCGCGCTGGCAAGCGTCCTGGTACAACACCACGTCGTCGAAGGCGCGGCCGAGGATCTCGGTTTGCTGGCGGATGTCTTCGTCGCGGCGGTCGCCGGCGCCGGAAATCACCACCGAGCGGCGCTTGCCCGGCAGCGCGTCGACCGCCTGCACCAGCGCCAGCATGGCGTCCGGATTGTGGCCATAGTCGGCGATCACGGTGGCGCCCTTGAAGTCGAACATGTTGAAGCGGCCCGGCGCATTGGACGAGTCGTTGTCGAACGTGGCCAGGCCCTTGCGGATCGACGCCCAGTCGATGCCCGCGCCCCAGGCCGCGGCCACCGACGCCATCACGTTTTCCACCTGGAAGCCGATGGCGCCGCCCCGGGTGATCGGCACCTCGGCCAGCGCGATGCGTTCCTCGGACTTGCCCTCCACGCAGACCACGCAGCCGTCTTCCACATAGACCGTGCGGCGGCCTTGCGCGATGTGGGTCGCGATGATTGGGTGCTCGCGGTCGGCGCCGAAGAACGTGACCTTGCCGCGGCACGACGCGGCCATGCCGGCCACGATCGGGTCCATCGCGTTGAGCACGGCGATGCCGTTCCTGTCGACGTTCTGCACGATCACGCGCTTCAAGACCGCCAGGTCTTCCACCGTGGTGATGTAGTTCAGGCCCAGGTGGTCGCCCGCGCCGATATTGGTCACCACCGCCACCTTGCAGCGGTCGAACGCCAGGCCTTCGCGCAGGATGCCGCCGCGCGCCGTCTCGAACACGGCCGCGTCCACGTCCGGATGCTGCAGCACGTTGCGCGCGCTGCGCGGGCCCGAACAGTCGCCGCTGTCGGTGCGGCGGCCGTTGATGTAGACGCCGTCGGTATTGGTCATGCCCACGCGCAGGCCGCTCGATGCGATCAGGTGCGCGGTCAGGCGCACGGTCGTGGTCTTGCCGTTGGTGCCGGTCACGGCCACCACCGGGATGCGGCCATCCTCGCCGTCCGGGAACATGGCGGAAATGATTGCTTCGCCCACCGGACGGCCCTTGCCATACGACGGCGTCAGGTGCATGCGCAGGCCTGGCGCCGCGTTGACTTCCACCACGCCGCCGCCCTGCGCCTCGATGGGTTTCAGTACGCTGTCGCACACCACGTCCACGCCGCAGATGTCGAGGCCGATCATCTGCGCCGCTTCCACCGCGCGCGCCGCCACTTCCGGATGCACGTCGTCGGTCACGTCGGTGGCCGAGCCGCCGGTCGACAGGTTGGCGTTGTTGCGCAGGATGACGCGCTGGCCGTGCGGCGGCACCGAGTCCGCGTTCAGGCCCTGCAACGCCAGGCGCTCCAGCGCAATGTCGTCGAAACGGATCTTGGTCAGCGATGTCGCATGGCCGGAACCGCGGCGCGGGTCGGCATTGACGGTTTCCACCAGTTCGCGCACCGAATGCACGCCGTCGCCGACCACATGGGGCGGATCGCGGCGCGCGGCGGCCACCAGCTTGTTGCCGATCACCAGCAGGCGGAAATCGTGGCCCGGCAGGAAGCGCTCGACCAGGATGTCGTCGCGGAATTCGCGCGCGGCCGCGTAAGCCTTGTCGATCTGTTCGCGCGTGGTGACGTTGACCGTCACGCCCTTGCCCTGGTTGCCGTCCTTGGGCTTGACCACCACCGGCACGTCCGGCACGCCGATTTCACAGGCGGCTTTCCACGCATCGTCGGCACTCTCCACCGAACGGCCGTGCGGCACCGGCACGCCGGCCGCGTCCAGCAATTTCTTCGTCAATTCCTTGTCTTGCGCGATGGTCTCGGCGATGGCGCCGGTCGAATCCATCTCGGCGGCCTGGATGCGGCGCTGGCGCGAACCCCAGCCGAACATTACCATGCTGCCCTTGGTCATGCGCTTGAATGGAATGTTGCGCGCCACGGCGGCCTGTACGATGGCGCCGGTGCTCGGGCCCAGGCGCTCATCCTCGTCCAGATCGCGCAGCCGGTGCAGCGCGCCGCCCAGGTCGAACGGCGTATCGTCCAGCGCGGACTGGATCAGCTGCTCGGCCAGTTCCACCGCCAGGCGCCCTACTTCCTCTTCCGTGTATTCCACCACGGTCTGGTAGATTCCGTGGTCCAGCGTCTGGCTGGTGCGGCTGAAGGTTACCGGGCAGCCCGCTTCCGCCTGCAGCGCCAGCGCCGTCAATTCC
Organism: uncultured Pseudoduganella sp.; assembly: GCA_966211685.1. GTDB lineage: Bacteria > Pseudomonadota > Gammaproteobacteria > Burkholderiales > Burkholderiaceae_D > Rugamonas. Next base: position 51,080 of record CBIHOX010000025.1, on the reverse strand, counting down.
AGCACGTGCGCCATGGGAATCGCATCGTTGTGGCCGATCGGCTGCAACGCGGCGATGCCCGGGAAGCGCGCGCGCAGGCGCACTTCGAACCCCGGCAGCAAATCGATGTTCTCTTCTTCCGGCGAGCAGGAGACGATGGCTTCGATGGCCGTGTGGTGGCTCCAAAGATTAGGGCCGCGCAGCGCGCGGATGCGTTTAACTTCCATTACCTTGTCCTGTTGTTTTGCATTGATGGCGCTTGGTACCAGGCTTCCATTCATGGTGCCTGATACCAGACTCCATTGATGGTGCCTGATACCAGACTCCATTGATGGTGCCTGATACCGAAGGTGTCAGGTACCACTGACTTCCGTCCCGACTTCAGTTGGCCTTGAACGTGCGCAGCGCCGCGGCAATCAGGCCGGGCTCCAGGCCCAGCGCCCAGCCGGCGCCGATCGCGGCCAGCACGGCTTCCTCGTTGCCCTTTTGCCCTGCCGGCATGCACGACAGCGGCAGCACCGCCACTTCGTTGGCGCCGGCCGCCAGCACGAAACCGTTGGCGCGCATGAAGACCGCGCGCTCGCCGTCCTGGCGGTGTTCCACGATGGCGGGATTGTGTTCGTCCAGGCCATAGAAGATCACGAAGCCGTCCGACAGGTCGGCCATCTCGACCACGCGCGGATCGTCCGCGTTGAGCACGGCAGCGCCTTCCGGCAGCACCACGTCCACCTGCGTGCGCAGCACGCTGTACATGTCGTCCCGGTCGCGGATATAGAATTCGGCGAGGTCTTCGTGGCCGCCGGTATCGGTGACGATGCCGACCAGGCACTTGTCGTAGGCCAGGCCTTCGGACAGGATCATGCGGTTACCGTTATGGAACACGGCGGCTTCGACGTTGCGGTTCAGCAGCAGGCGCTGGCTGGAATCCCAGGCGCTCAGCGGGCCGCGCGGCACCTTGCGGCCATTGAGGTAGATGCCGTCTTCGCAGCCCAGGCCCGTCATCTTGCCGGACACCTGCAGCAGCCACGCGGTCAGCTTGGCGATCAGCGCCGAATGGCGCTCGCCCGCCACGCCGACCACGGGAATGCGGCCGGTTTCCTCGGGTGCGAACAGCTGGTCGACAATGGCGGCCCCCACAGGACGGGGCTGCGACCCTTCGGCCGGCTTCAAATGCGCCAGCAGGCCCGGGCTGGCGTTGACTTCGATGATGGCGCCGCCCTGCTGCTCCAGCGGTTTGGAAATATCCTGCGCCACCAGGTCGATGCCGGCGATATCCAGCCCGACCACGCGCGCCGCCAGCGACGCCATTTCCGCCACGTCCGGGTGCACCAGGTCCGTCACGTCGACCGCCACGTTGCCGTTTGGCTGGATCAGCACTTGCTGGCCGGCGCGCGGCACCGATTCGTGCGTCATGTTCTGGCGCCGCAATTCCAGGATGATTTCACCGGACTTGTCCGGCTCCACCAGGCCCAGCGGCTTGTCTTCAGTGGTGCCGCGGCGCGGATCGGTATTGATTTGCGTATCGCACAGTTGCTGGATCGTGTGCCGGCCGTCGCCGGTCACCCACAGCGATTCGCCCATGGCGGCGGCAATCATGCGCTTGCCGACGATCAGCAGGCGGTGTTCGTTGCCCGGCACGAAGCGCTCGACAATGACGTTGCGGCTGCCGCCGCGCTGCACGGCCAGGTTGTAGGCTGCGCGGATGTCGTGTTCCTCGACCAGGTTCAGGGTCACGCCGCGGCCATGGTTGCCGTCGTACGGCTTGATCACGACCGGCACGCCGATGTCTTGCGCGGCTTCCCACGCGGCGTCTTCGCTGGTCACCAGTTCGCCCTCGGGCACCGGCACGCCGGCCGAGGCCAGCAGCGACTTCGTCAAGTCCTTGTCGCTGGCGATGCCTTCGGCAATCGCGCTGGTGGCGTCGGTTTCCGCGGTCCAGATGCGGCGCTGGCGGGCGCCATGGCCCAGTTGCACCAGGTTGCCGTCGGTCAGGCGGATCGAGGGAATGCGGCGGTCGGTGGCGGCGTCGACGATGTTGCTGGTCGACGGGCCCAGGCACAGGCTTTCCACCATGTCGGTAAGCTTCGCCACCGTGGCGGCCACGTCGTACTGGCGGTCTTCGATGGCCGCCATCAACAGTTCGCGCCCCGCCGTCAGCGCGGCGCGGCCCACCTGTTCCTGGCGGGTGCGGAACGCCATCTTGTAGATCACGCCGTGTTCGGACGTCTGGCGGGTCTTGCCGAAGCCGGTACGCATGCCGGCCAGGTTTTGCAGCTCCAGCACCACGTGCTCGAGGATATGGCCGGCGTAGGTGCCTTCGCGCAGGCGTTCGTTGAAGCCGCCGCGTTCGCCGACACCGCAGCGGTGCTCGATCAGGTGCGGCAGCATGGCCGTCAGGCGTTCATACAAACCGGGGATTTTGTCAGAGGGGAAGTTTTCAAGCTCGCCGATATCCAGCCAGGCTTCGATGACCGGGCGGTAGGTCCAGATATTGGGTCCGCGCAGGTGTGTTACACGGAGAAATTCTATGTCTTTCTTCTTTGTCATGTTTTTGCTCTTGTATCTCCCGCGGGGTATACTCCGCGAAAGCTGGCCGCCCTCTTCTTTATAACGTCAAATGATATATAGCTGACAGAATACCGTAATTGGTTGCCGCGCACAGCTTCCAAGCGTCTCCGGCTACCGCGCTTTGTACAATGCGTCGGTCATGCTATTTTCCCACTGTTTTTACTTCCTTGCCACGTGGCAAACCCGTACTGGAGTCTGTTGCACAATGATAACAACACAACTTTCCTCTGAACTCAGCCATACAGAACTGCCCGACGTATGGCGCCCAGAGGTGCAACTTCAACTTGCCTCCGGGGAAAACGTTTTAAGCGCCCTGGAGGTTGACCTCGACGCCAGATTACATTTTGCCAAGGGGCTCGTCCTGCTGACCGAGCGCCGCATTATGGCACGCGCGCCGGGGGAAACGGTATGGCAATCTTGGCCTTACACCCATGATTTGGCGCTGAAACTGCATGACCACGCCGGTGTCGGGCACCTGGAATTAGTCAATCAACAACAACGGCTGGCGTCGTGGCGTTTCACGCTGGGCCAGAACCTGCTGGCCATCCGCCTGTCGGAAAAATTCGCCGCGCTGCGCGACAGCTACGTCACGCAACAGCCGCTGGTGCAGCACGACGACCATATCTGCCCGACCTGCAAGGCGCCGCTCGAGCCGGACCAGGACGAATGCCCGATCTGCACCAAGGTAGTCCACACGCCGCCGTCGACCTGGACCCTGTTCCGCCTGTGGCGCTTCGCCAAGCCGTACCGCTGGCCGCTGCTGGCCGGATTTTCGCTGATGCTGCTGTCGACCGGCGCACACATGATCCCGCCATACCTGACCATGCCGCTGATGGACAATGTCCTGATCCCGTACCAGAACGGCGCGCCGGTCAATACGGACCTGGTGTGGCTGTACATGTCCGGCCTGTTCGGCTCGGCGCTACTGGCCTGGATCCTGGGCTGGGGCAAGACCTACGTGCTGGCGCTGGTGTCGGAGCGCATCGGCGCCGACTTGCGCACCACCACCTATGAACACTTGCTGAAACTGTCGCTGGAATATTTTGGCGGCAAGCGCACCGGCGACCTGATGTCGCGCATCGGTTCCGAATCCGACCGCATTTGCGTATTCCTGTCGCTGCACCTGCTCGACTTCGCGTCCGACGTGCTGATGATCGTGATGACCGGCGTGATCCTGGTGTCGATCGACCCTTGGCTGGCCGCGATTTCCCTGCTGCCGCTGCCGTTCATCGCGTGGCTGATCCACCTGGTGCGCGACAAGCTGCGCACCGGCTTTGAAAAGATCGACCGCGTCTGGGGCGAAGTCACCAACGTGCTGGCCGACACCATCCCCGGTATCCGCGTGGTCAAGGCGTTCGCGCAGGAAGCCCGCGAAGCCAACCGCTTCCGCCTGGCCAACCGCCACAACCTGGCCGTCAACGATAAACTCAACAAGGTGTGGTCGCTGTTTTCGCCCACCGTCTCGTTCCTGACCGAACTGGGCTTGCTGGTGATCTGGGTGTTCGGCATCTGGCAAGTGTCGAAGCAGCACATCACGGTCGGCGTGCTGACCGCGTTCGTCACGTATTCCAGCCGTTTCTATGGCCGCCTCGATTCCATGAGCCGCATCGTATCGGTCACGCAAAAATCGGCGTCGGCCGCCAAGCGCATCTTCGACATCCTCGACCACGTGTCGTCGGTGCCGGAACCGGCCAATCCGGTCAAGCTGGCCAAGGTCGAAGGCAACATCGCGCTGCGCGAAGTCGGTTTCCGCTATGGCAACCGCGCCGTCAACCGCGGCATCAACATCAACATCAAGGCCGGTGAAATGGTCGGCCTGGTCGGCCATTCGGGTTCCGGCAAGTCCACCCTGGTGAACCTGATCTGCCGCTTCTATGACGTGTCCGAAGGCGCGATCCTGCTGGACGGCGTCGACATCCGCGCGCTGGCCGTATCGGACTACCGCCGCAACATCGGCCTCGTGCTGCAGGAACCGTTCCTGTTCTTCGGCACCATCGCGGAAAACATCGCCTATGGCCGCCCGGACGCCACGCGCGAGCAGATCATTGCCGCGGCGCGCGCGGCGCACGCCCATGAATTCATCCTGCGCCTGCCGCAGGGCTACGATTCCATGGTCGGCGAACGGGGCCAGGGACTGTCGGGCGGCGAGCGCCAGCGCATCTCGATTGCCCGCGCCCTGCTGATCGACCCGCCGATCCTGATCCTCGACGAGGCAACGGCGTCGGTCGACTCGGAGACCGAAAAGGAAATCCAGAAAGCGCTCGACAACCTGGTCACCGGCCGCACCACGATCGCCATCGCGCACCGCCTGTCGACATTGCAAAAAGCCGACCGCCTGGTGGTGCTGGACCGCGGCAAGGTGGTGGAGGAAGGCGGCCACGAGGAATTGATGGCGCAGGAAGGCGCATATTACCGCCTGTACCAGGCCCAGGCCCGCAACGTCGACACCGACCTCGATGACGCGACCCGCAAACGCCACGACGATTAATCCGCAGGCCAGACATGAACGACATCATCAAAACCCAATTTACGCTGTCGCGCGACGCATTCGGCAAGCTGAACCTGACCGATGCGGCCGGCGTGCTGCACGAAAACGTGTCGCCGGTGCGCGCCTTCCCGATCCAGGCGCCGGAAGCCGGCATTTCGCTGGTCAATACCGATGGCAAGGAAATCGCCTGGATCGAGTCGCTGGACCGCCTGGCCCCGGCCAACGCGGCGCTGGTGCGCGAGGAGTTGCAGGGCCGCGAATTCATGCCGGAAGTGTCGCGCATCGTGGCAGTGACCAGCTTTGCCACGCCGTGCACGTGGACCGTGGACACCAATCGCGGCACCACGGATTTTGTGCTGCGCGGCGAAGAGGATATCCGCCGCATCGGCACCGAGGCGCTCCTGATCTCCGACACGCACGGCATCCATTTTTTGGTGCGCAACCAGTACGAACTGGACAAGCACTCCAAGAAAATCCTCGACAGGTTCCTTTGACCATGCGCCAGAAATCCCTGTCCGCCGGCGCCGTGGTGATCCACGGCTGGGGAGACCAGCGCCGCTACCTGCTGATGCGCTGTTTCCAGTACTGGGATTTCCCTAAAGGGATGGTGGAAAAAGGCGAAGCGCCGTTCGCGGCGGCGCAGCGTGAAGTCGCCGAGGAAGCCACCTTGACCGACCTGGCGTTCCCGTGGGGCGAGGAATTCACGGAAACCGCGCCCTATGGCGACGGCAAGGTGGCCCGCTATTACCTGGCCGTCAGCGCCACGCGGGACGTGGTGCTGGGACACAGCGAGGAATTGGGCCACCCGGAACATGATGAATTCCGCTGGGTCGACGTTGACGCGGCGCGCGCACTGCTGGGAGCGCGCGTGCGCGCCGTACTGGAATGGGCGCACGCGCTGTCGGCCACGCCGCCCACCGCCTGACTATTTTTGCGCCAGCAGTTGCCGGATCTTCGCTTCGGTTTCGGCATACGCCCCTTCGCCGAAATGCGTGTAGACCAGCTTGCCGCTGCGGTCGAACAGGTACACGGCCGGCCAGTAGCGGTTGCCAAAGGCTTCCCAGGTCGCGTAGCGGTTGTCCTGGGCCACCGGGTAGCGGATATCGAAACGCTGCAGCGCGGTGCGCACGTTGGCGGTGCTGCGTTCATGCGGGAATTCCGGCGTGTGCACGCCCACCACGGCCAGCCCCTGCTGCTGGTACTTCTGGTGCCACGCCTTCACGTGCGGCAGCGTGTTGATGCAATTGATGCAGGTGTACGTCCAGAAATCCACCAGCACCACCTTGCCTTTCAATTGTCGCATCGCCAGGGGCTCGCTGTTGATCCATTGCTCGATGCCGGTGAATTCCGGCGCCGCCGTGCCGAATGGCAGTGCGCCGGCCGGAGTGGAGAAACATGCCGCGGCCACGATGCCGGCGGCGGACAGTCTGGCGGGGATGGAAGCCATCATTACAATCCTTTCAGGGTAGGAAAATAAGCCGACGCCCAGGCATAGGCCAGCACGTCGTATTGCAGGTAAATCGCCACGGCGGTGGCCAGCACCAGCACGCCGAACACTTGTTGCAGGCGGTGCGCATGGCGCGCCAGCAAGCGCACCTGCGCGGCCGCGGACTGTCCGCCATAGATAATCGCCAGCATCGGCACGCCTGCGCCCACCGCGTACGAGGCCAGCAGCGCGGCCGACCAGGCGGGGGCCTGCGCCTTCACGACCAGCGCGAGGATGGCCGCCAGCACGGGACCGGCGCACGGCGTCCAGACCGCGCCCAGCGACATGCCGAGCACGAAGCCGCCGGCGTTGGTGGCGGCACCGTTTTCACTGACGCCATTACCCCGGCCGCCGCCCGCTGTGCGATGGCGCCATGCCAGGCCGCGCCAGTCCGGCCATACCGCGCGCACCCGCGTCACCAGCCAGTCATACGGCCGTGGCCAGATGCGCAGCACACCGGCCAGCGCCAGCGCGCCGATGGCGGCCGTGCGCAGCGCTTCGTGCGCCAGCCCAGCCAGCGACGACGCCGCGCCCAGCAGCATGGCGAACGAGGCGAACGCCACGACGAAACCGGCCACGATGAACAGCGGGCGGCGCCCCTGCGGCCCCAGCGCGCTGCCCAGCACGACCGGCATGATGGGCAGGATGCACGGCGACGCGACGGTGAATGCGCCGGCCAGCAGCGCCAGCGGCAATTCCAGCAAATCTTGGGAGGGAGCGAACATGGCGGCCTTTCGTGTTGTCGATGGACGCCATTACACCGTTTGCACGTATCGGGCGTGTGTCCGCGCGCGCCCCGCCCTGCAATGTTTTGTATCTGGCCGGCGCCAGATACACTGGGATACAAAACCCGCCGCGCCGCGGGGTAAGATGCGGGCATGGACACCACCGACCACGTATTGATCGTCGACGACGACCGCGACATCCGCGAACTGATCGCCGCCTACCTGGAAAAGAACGGCATGCGCACAACGCTGGCCGCCAACGGACGCCAGTTGCGCGCCGCGCTCGAGACGGCCGCACCGGACCTGGTCGTGCTGGACCTGATGCTGCCCGGCGAGGATGGCCTGGCCTTGTGCCGCGAGCTGCGCGCCGGCAAATACCGCGCCATCCCCGTGCTGATGCTGACCGCGCGCGGCGATGAAGTCGACCGCATCATCGGTCTGGAAATGGGCGCCGACGACTACATGCCCAAGCCGTTCGCCGTGCGCGAACTGCTGGCGCGCATCCGCGCCGTGCTGCGCCGCACGCGCATGCTGCCGCCCAATATCCAGGTCACGGAAAGCGCGGAAATGCTGGCCTTCGGCGACTGGCGGCTCGACACCACGGCGCGCCACCTGCTCGACGCCGGCGGCACCATGGTGGCGCTGAGCGGCGCCGAATACCGGCTGCTGCGCGTGTTCCTCGACCACCCGCAGCGCGTACTGACGCGCGACCAGTTGCTGAACCTGACCCAGGGGCGTGACGCCGACCAGTTCGACCGCTCGATCGACCTGCTGGTGAGCCGGCTGCGCCAGCGGCTGCGCGACGACGCGCGCGAACCACGCTATATCAAGACCTTGCGCAGCGAAGGCTACGTGTTTTCGTCCGGCGTCACGATCGTGGGAGCGGCGCCGTGAGGCTGCCGCGCAGCCTGTTCGCGCGGCTGGCGCTGATCCTGTGCATCGGGCTGGCGCTGGCGCAGGGCTTGTCGTTCTGGTTCACGATGACCGAACGCAATGAAGCCAACGCCAATGTCATGATGGGCTACATCGAGCGCGAAGTCGCCAGTTCGGTGGCGCTGCTGGACCGCCTGGCGCCGGCCGAACGCCCGGCCTGGCTGCCGCGCCTGGCCCGGCGCAGCTATACGTTCCTGCTCGACGAAGGCGTGCGCGGCGCGCCGCCGGACACCCTGCTGTCGGCGCGCGTGGCCGCGTCCATGCTGGAAGGGATCGGCGCGCGCTATGACGTGACCGCCAACGCGGTGCCGGGCGAGCCGGAACACATCCAGGTGCATTTGAAGCTGATGGATGGCATGCCGCTGACCATCGATTACCGGCCGCCGCCGCGCATCCCGCTGTCGCCCTGGTTCCCGCTGGCGATGCTGGGCCAGCTGGCGGTGCTGGGCGCGTGCTGCTGGCTGGCGGTGCGGCTGGCCACCCGTCCCCTGCACCAGCTGGCGCAGGCCGCCGACGCGCTGGGGCCGGACCTGCGGCCGCGGCGCGTGCCGGAAGACGGTCCGTCCGAAGTCGCGCGCGCCGCGCGCGCCTTCAACGCCATGCAGGACCGGATCGCCGGCTACCTTGCCGAGCGCATCCAGATCCTGGCCGCGATCTCGCACGATTTGCAGACGCCGATCACGCGCATGCGCCTGCGCGTGGACTTGATGGACGACGACGGCCAGCAGGGCAAGCTGCGGCAGGATTTGCAGGCCATGGAATCGCTGGTGCGCGAAGGCCTGGCGTATGCGCGCACCTTGCACGGCACCGGGGAACAGCCGCGCCGGGCCGATCCCGATGCGCTGCTCGACAGCCTGGTGTGCGATTACACCGATGCCGGCCAGCGCGTCACGCTGCGGGGCGCGATCGGCCGCGAATGCCTGCTGCGGCCGCAGGCGCTCAAGCGCGTGCTGGGCAACCTGGTCGACAATGCGCTGAAGTTCGGCGGCGCCGCCGAACTCACGGCCGGCCTGGAAGCCGATGGGCGCATCGCCATCACGGTGCGCGACCGTGGGCCCGGCATACCGGACGAGGCGCTGGAAGCGGTATTCCAGCCGTTCCACCGGCTGGAGGGATCGCGCAACCGGGAAACCGGCGGCACCGGGCTGGGACTGGCCATTGCCCGGCAATTGACGTTGGCCATGGAGGGGGAACTGGCGCTGCGCAACGCGCCGGGCGGCGGCCTGGAAGCGCGGCTGGTGCTGGGGGCCGGGAACGGCCCGCAACACCTGGATTGACGCGTTTCTTGGCGCAATTACTCGATGTAAATCGCGCGGAAATCGTTCACATTGGTCAGGGTCGGCCCGCAAATCACGGAATCGCCCAGCGCCTGGAAGAAGCCGTGGCCATCGTTGTTGGCCAGGCTGTCGCGGGCCTTGATGCCCTTGTCCCAGGCGCGCGCCAGCGTGTCCGGCGCCAGGATGCCGCCGGCGATTTCCTCCAGTCCGTCGACGCCGTCGGTATCGCAGGCGATCGCATGGATGCCCTTGTGGCCATTGAGCGAGACCGCCAGCGACAGCAGGAATTCCACGTTGCGCCCGCCGCGGCCGTTGCCCCGCACCGTGACCGTGGTTTCGCCGCCGGACAGCAGCACGCACGGCGTGGCGAACGGCTGCCCGCGCAGCGCCACCTGGCGTGCGATGCCGGCGTGCACGATGCCGACGTCGCGCGCTTCGCCTTCGATGGAGTCGCCCAGGATGTGGACCGCCACGCCGGCGTCGCGCGCCACCGCTGCTGCCGCTTCCAGCGCGATCTGCGGCGCCGTGATCATGCGGATGTCGTTACCCTCCAGGCGCTTGTCGCCCGGCTTGACGGTCTCGCCGCGCCCGCTTTCCAGCAGGCGCTGCACGCCTTCCGGCACCGCGATTTCATAGCGGCGCAGGATCGCCAGCGCATCGGCGCAGGTGGTGGCGTCGGCGCAGGTGGGACCGGACGCGATGTCGGCCGGATCGTCGCCCGGCACGTCGGAAATCAAGAGCGTGACGACCTTGGCAGGATGGCAAGCGGCGGCCAGGCGGCCGCCCTTGATGGCCGACAGGTGGCGGCGCACGCAATTCATTTCAGAAATCGTCGCGCCGCTCTTGAGCAGCGCGCGGTTGATGTCCTGCTTGGTGGCCAGGTCCAGGCCCTCGCCCGGCAATGGCAACAGGGACGAACCGCCGCCGGAAATCAGGCAGATCACGAGGTCGTCGGCGCTCAGGCCGGACACCAGTTGCAGCATGCGCTCGGCCGCGTCCAGGCCGGCCTGGTCCGGCACCGGGTGCGCGGCTTCGACGATCTCGATGCGCTCGCACGGCACGCCGTAGTCGTAGCGCGTCACCACCAGCCCGGTCAGGTCGCCCTTCCAGTGCTGCTCGACCACACGGGCCATCTCGGCCGACGCCTTGCCGGCGCCGATCACCAGGGTGCGGCCTTTCGGCGGCGACGGCAAGTGCGGCGGCAGGCACAGGGACGGCTGCGCGGCGGCGACGGCGGCGTCGAACATGCGGCGCAACAATTCGCGCGGCTGGACCTGAGGATGGGTTGTAGTCATTGTTGTCTCCTAGTTACCGGGATGGCGATGCCAGATCATCGCATGCTTTGCCCCGCACTGATATGCGCATACGAATAACGCTCATATAGTCCGCTGCTATAAACCATTTTCCGCGGAGCACATCAGCGTCTCGCCGGCGGCTCACCAGCGGTGCTCCAGGTTGAACCGCAGCACCGCGGTCGCGCGCGTGCGCTCGGAGAGCGCACGCACCACCCCGCCGCCGGTATACGTCGACCCGGTCACCGTGTCGCGCGCCAGCAGGTTGGCGCCGCTCACGCGCAGCCGCGTATCGGCGCCGAGCCGCCACGCGGCATACAGGTCGAGCTTGCGGCTGGCGGCCATGCGCGCCGCAACCACCGCCGATTCCCTGGCCCAGCCGCCATCCTGCCATGCCAGGTCCGCGCCCACGGTCAACCCGTCGTGCCAGCGGTAATCGAAGCCCGCCGCCGCGCCACGCGGCGCCTGGCGCGCCAGCCGGTTGTCCGGCCCCGGCACGGCCGCCACGCGCGAGGCGTCGCGCGCCGCATGGGCGCGCACGGTCCAGCGCGGCGACAGCGCAGCCTTGAATTCCAGCGCGGCGCCCCAGGTATCGGCCCGTCCCAGGTTGTGCGGCGTACGTACCCAGCGGCCCTGGTCTTCGAACAGCAGCGGCACGTTGACGTCGTCGATACGGCGCCGGTACAGGCTGGCCGACAGCACGCCGGCGCCGCCGATATCCTGTTCCAACGCGATATCGAGCCCCCACGCCAGTTCCGGGCGCAACAGCGGATTGCCCTGGTTGTCCGGATTGTTCTGGCTGTTGCCATTGTCGACCGTATAACGGCGGGGGATCAATTCCAGCATGGCCGGCGTCTTGTAGGTGCGCGACAGGCCCGCGCGCACGCGCCGCGTGGCCGTCCATTTGTACAGGCTTTGCAGCAGCGGGCTGGCCACCGACGAGCGCTGCGCCACCTGCGCGCCGCCATTGGGCGACACCGCCGTGCGCAGCATTTCCCAGCGAAGTCCTGCCGACATCGACCACGCGTCCGACACGGCCCATTCATCCTGCACGAACAGCGCCGCGCGGCCGATATGCCCACGGTAGCGGTCATCGGTGGCGGTGCCGGCGGCGTCGTCGCGTTCGGCCCGGCTCTGGGTGCGCAAGACGGCTTCGGCATCCCAGCCCACCGCGACGGCATGGTTGCCATGCGCGCCGCCACTGAAGGCAATCTTGCCGCTGGCCGTCGCCGTGCTTTCCCGGATATCGGAATGCACGTGGCGGATGTCGCGCCGCCGCGCGCCGCCTTCGGTGGAAAAGAAGTCAAAATCGCTGCGGCGCGGATAATGCTGCAAGCCCAGTTTCGCCTGCGCCTTCACGCCCTCGGCAACTTCCTGCTGCCACGTCAGCTCACTGCGCAGCATCACGCCGCGGATATCAAGCCAGCTGCCGCTGGCAGGATAGGCGGTCGGGCTGCCCAGCAACGTGGTCTCGTCGGCGCGGTAACGGTTGGTGCGCTCCGCCACGCTGGCAAAGCCCTGCCATGCCAGGGAACCGCCGGGCCGCTTCCACGTGACCCGCGGCGACAGGCTGAGCGCATGCGGCCGGAATTCCTGCGCCGTCGCAACGCTGCGCCACAAGGCCGGGGCGCCGCCGGGACCGGATTCGCGGTGCAGTTCCGTACCCGAATCGAGCTGCGCCGTGCGCGACAGCGCACCGTTCAGCGACCAGTCGAGATCCTGCTCCGATCCCGCCCACTGCCAGCTGCCCGATGGCGCCACGACCGGGTTCCATGGACCGGCCCCGCCAACCACGTCGACGCCCAGCCGCGCATCATGCCGCGCACGGCCAGACTGGCGCCGCAGGATGATGTTGACGGTGCCGGCAATGCCCTGCGCGGCCAGTTCCGCCGAGGCGGTATGGATGATTTCCACTCTTTCGATCATCGCGGGCGCCAGCGCATCGATGGAAAAGCCCGGCGGCAGCGGCGCGCCGTTCAGCAGGACACCGGTATAGCCCTTGCCCAGCCCGCGCATGCGGATTTCGCTGCCGCCGCTGGTCTCGGCCACGGTAATCCCGGGCACCCGGCGCAGCGCATCGGCCAGCGAACGGTCGCCGTGGCGCAGCAATTCGTCGCGGCTGACCATGCCCACAGCGGCCGCGTCGTCGCGCCGCTGGGCCGTATTGGACCCGGTGACTTCCACGCGCTGCATGTCCTGGGCAGCGCAAGGAAAATTCAGGGCGAGCAGGATCCCCGCCGCCATCGCACGGTATTGCATGACATTCCTTTCTACGTTCGGTACCGGCGTGCAGGGTCCTGCCAAGCTGGCATGGTGTGCACTGCCGGGGAGAGATCAGCCGATGGCGCCGGATGCCGGGCGGATCGCATCCCGCCCCATGCCGCCGGCGCGGCAACGGCTCAGCGCAACGCCGCGATCAGCCGTTGCGGGTCGATGCGCACGCCATCGTGCGCGACTTCGAAGTGCAGGTGCGGGCCGGTGGTCTTGCCGGTATTGCCGGTCTTGCCGATGGCCTGCCCCGCCGCCACCGTGTCCCCGGCGCGCACGGCGCGCTGGTCCAGGTGCGCATACATGGACCGCAGACCGCCGCCGTGATCGATCACGATGACCTGGCCGAACCTGGCCTGCCCCTGGTACAGGTCCGTCGACTCCAGCACGACGCCACCGGCCGGCGCGCGCAGGACCGTGCCGCGCCGCGCCGACAAATCCACGCCATGGTGGAACGGACCGGCCTGCGCGCCCGGGCGGCCGGGACGCGGTCCGTAACCGCTGTTGACCTTGACGTGCGCCAGCGGCGCCTGCCACGCCGGCAGAAACGCGGCCGGCGCCGCATCCAGGTCCGGGACTGAACCCGATACCGGGCCCGCCATCGGCGTTGTCCCCGCATCGGCCGCCGTTGCCTGTGCGCGCCAGGCGAACGCCGGCTGCAGCAACACGCCCGCCCCCACCACGGCGGCGCAGCACACGCCCAGCACCGCCTTGCCGGCGCCCGCCAGGCGGGTCGATCCGCCCAGGTCGGGCAGGCGCAGCTGGACAATGCGTTCGGCCAGCGCAGCCGCACCGGAACCACGCGCGCCGCCAAAGGCCGGCGCCAGCTGCATGCCGGCGTCCTGCTGCCATTTCAGCTGCGCCACCAGGGCCGCCGCGTAATCGCGCCGCGCCGCCATCGGCAGGCGCGCCAGTACCTGGCGGTCGCAGCCGAGTTCCTGCGCATGGGACAAACCGCCCGCCAGCGCGCTCATGGCCGGGTTAAACCAGAACACGGTCCGCAGCAGCAGGCTGGCGTGCAGCCACAGGTGATCGCGCCGCCGCCAGTGCGCCAGTTCGTGCGCGACGATCAATTGCTGCTGGTGCGGCGCCATCTGGCGCAAGTGGCTCGGCAACAGCAGCACGGGGCGCAGCAGTCCGGCCAGCATCGGGGAAATCGGCGCGGCGCATTCGAACACGGCAGGCAACGGCGGGCGCTGCCCTCGCCCCCGCCCCGGAGCGGGAGACGCCGCGACGCCTTCCGCGCCATCAACCTCCACCGCGCCAAAGCCGGCGTGGCGGGCCAGCGCCTGGCCGTCGAGCGGCATGGCGCAAGCCCGCAAGTCGCGCAGGGCGGCGCACGCCCGCCGGAAACGCCACACCGCCACGCCCAGCCCGGCCCCATAGCACACCAGCCAGCCGGCGGCCAGCACCAGCAGCCAGCGCGGCGCCGGCGTTTGCTCCAGCGCCAGGCCGCCCTCATCCTCGCCGCCGCCGGCCATGTCCGGCTCCGCCAGCGCGGCGACCGGCGCCGGACGCGGCAATTCAATCGATGGCAACACCCGCATTGCCGACGGCGCCGGCAGCAGCGCCGCCACGAACACGCCGGCCGCGGCGCCCATCGCCAGCAGCCAGACCATGCGCTGCGACGCCATGCCGGGCCAGCGTCGGCGCGCCAGCGCCAGCGCGCCCAGCAGGATGGCGCCGGCCAGCACGCAAGTCACGCTGGCCTGCAGGAACAGCAGTGCAAATGACATCAGGACCGCCATGGTCATGCCTTGTCCGCAGGCCAGTCCTGCAACAGTTGTTCGAGTTCCGCCAATTCCTGCTGGTCCACCAGCTTGCTGCCGGTGAACATGTTGACCGGCAGCGGCGCTTCCATTTCCATCACGCGGGTGCCGAAATCGTGGGCAAACGCCGCCAGCGTGGACACCTTGTCCAGCACCGCGGTATACGCCTGCACCCCGTGCACGGCCTGCTGCGACACCATGTTTTTCTCCAGCATGCGTTCCAGTGTCTTGCGGGTCGACGAGTACGACCAGCCCAGTTCCCCCACTACATGCTCGTGGATTTCGCGGGCGCTCAGCGGCTGTTGTTTCCACAAGCATTTCAACAGAGTCAATTCCGTGACGGAAGGCGTCATGACAGCTCCAGCAGTGATCGATGGACGCATGATACGACACGTGTCACATGGTTGCAATAAAAATATGCGACACGTGTCGCAGACGACGGCGGACTTGTTCCACCGATGACGCCAATACGTTAGATTCCGCACCGAGTTGCCGGGCCGCAGGCCGCACACTGGGAGCCTGCACCGTCCAACCACCTGAGGAGGCCCCATGCGCACCCAATCGAGCAAGAGCAAAACGTCCGCGAAATCCATGACCGCGGAATCGCAGGCAAATGACGCGATCAGCATGCTGATCGAAGACCACGAACACGTGAAGGACTTGTTCGAACAGTTCGAAGGCCTGGGCGACCGCGCCATGGTCAGCAAGAAAAAGCTGGTCGATGAAATCTGCAACGAGCTGACCAAGCACACCATGATCGAGGAAGAACTGTTTTATCCGGCGGTCCGCTCCATCGGCAAGGAATTCGAGGACACCATCGATGAAGCGGTCGTGGAGCACGCGTCGGCCAAGCAATTGATCGCACAATTGCTGTCGATGGACGCCGGCGACGACCTGTATGACGCCAAGGTCACCGTGCTTTCCGAACAGATCGACCACCACGTCGAGGAAGAGGAAAACGAACTGTTCCCGAAAGTGCGCAAATCCGCGCTGGACCTGGTCGCGCTGGGCCGGCAGATGGAAGAACGCAAGCAACAGATTCCCGATTCGGCCCGCTGAACGCTGCCATTTCGCCAACAAAAGCCCACCGCCGGTGGGCTTTTTCTTTTATGATCACGCGCTGGCGCCGCCCAATACCAAGATGAGCCAAGATAGACAACAAGAGGGATACTGAAGATGCAGGACGGGAATCACGAATTGAAACGGGGCCTGAAGACCAGGCATATCCAGCTGATCGCACTGGGCGGGGCGATCGGCACCGGGCTGTTCCTCGGCATTGCGCAAACCATCAAGATGGCCGGACCATCGGTCTTGCTGGGTTATGCGGTGGCCGGCGCGATCGCCTTCCTCATCATGCGCCAGCTCGGCGAAATGGTGGTGGACGAGCCCGTGGCGGGGTCGTTTTCCTACTTTGCCGACAAATATTGCGGCAAGCTGGCCGGCTTCATGTCGGGCTGGAATTACTGGGTGCTGTACATCCTGGTGTCGATGGCCGAACTGACGGCGGTCGGCATCTACGTCCAGTACTGGTGGCCGGGCGTGCCGACGTGGGCGTCGGCGCTGGGCTTTTTTGTCATCATCAACGCCATCAGCCTGCTGAACGTGAAAGCGTTCGGCGAGATGGAATTCTGGTTTGCCATCATCAAGGTGGTGGCTATCGTCGGCATGATCGGCTATGGCGGCTACCTGCTGCTGTCCGGCGCGGCCGGTCCGGAAGCGTCGGTGGCCAACCTGTGGCAGCACGGCGGCTTTTTCCCGAACGGCGTCACGGGCCTGGTGATGGCCATGGCGGTCATCATGTTTTCGTTTGGCGGGCTGGAACTGGTGGGCATCACGGCCGCCGAAGCGGACAATCCGTCGGTGACCATTCCGAAAGCCACCAACCAGGCGATCTACCGCATCCTGATCTTCTATGTCGGTGCATTGGGCGTGCTGCTGTCGCTGTACCCATGGCAGAAAGTCGTCACCGGCGGCAGCCCGTTCGTGCTGATTTTCCACGCGCTCAACGCCAACGTGGTGGCCGACCTGCTCAATATCGTGGTGCTGACCGCGGCGCTGTCGGTGTACAACAGCGGCGTGTATTGCAACAGCCGCATGCTGTTCGGCCTGGCCCGCCAGGGCAACGCGCCGCGCGCGCTGTTGTCGGTCAACCGCCGCGGCGTGCCGCTGGCGGCACTGGGCGTATCGGCAGCGTCGACCGGCATTTGCGTGGCGGTGAATTACTTCCTGCCGGGCGAGGCGTTTGGCCTGCTGATGGGTCTGGTGGTCTCCGCGCTGATCATCAACTGGGGCATGATCAGCTGGATCCACCTGCGCTTCCGCCAGCAAAAAGCCGCCACCGGCCAGCGCACCGCCTTCCAGAGCCTGGGCTACCCGCTGACCAATTACATTTGCCTGGCCTTCCTGGCCGCCATCCTGGTGGTGATGTACATGACGCCGGACCTGCGCATTTCCGTGTACCTGATCCCCGCGTGGCTGGCGGTGCTTGGCATCGGCTATACGTTGCGCCCGTCGAGGGGCTGACCGGCCGGCGCTGGAAACGCCTAGCGGTCGGCCTGCTTCCGCGGCGGCTTTTCAGCCGGCGCCTGCACTGTTTTCGCCGGCGTCCCCTCCGCGTGCTTCGCGGCTTGCTCTTCCGTCTGCTTGTCAGTCTGCCTTGCCAACTTGTCCAGCGCGCGCCGCGCATCGGTCATGGTTTTCGCCTTCAGGTAATTGCTCCCCGACGTGATGGCGCAACCGTTTTTAGCGCAGGACAGCCGTGTCAGCAACTCGCCATCGATCCAGTACGCTTCGCCCGCCGGGTCCCGGCCCTTGCCATCCCCCTTGCCGGGACGCGCTTCGGAAAATGGTTTCGCATTGAATTCCGCGCGCAACTGGTCGTACGTGACGCCAGGCGCATAAGTGGCGGTGATTTCCCCCACCCGTACGGCCGGGGTATAAAACTTCACCACCAGGGTTTCAGGCGCGATGGTGTTGAGCACGATGTACGCCTTGCCCGACGATTGCCACGTACACACGAGCGCATCGGCTTCGCTGCGCGGCTCGTACGGCAAAGTCTGCTTGCGGGCATCGGCGCACTTCATGCCGGAAATGCTGATGACCTTGTATTTATTGTCGCCGACGCGAATACCCTGGATCGCATGCGGGCTGTCGGCCGCCTGGACGGCCGGTATGGCAAGCGCGCCGGCGAGCAGCGCGGCCAGGAAAGCAGATGGATGAAAGCGGCTGGCGGATGGGGGCAAAGTGATAGGCATCGGACCGGGAAAAAACGTTGGCGGGACCAGCCCAATATATCGGCAACACGGAAACTGGTCAAAGTGCCAAAGCTTTCATTGCCACTCTGGCAGCGCAATGCGGTTGATCTGTTGTTTTTTCCGCGCGAGCAACAAAGCCGCACATACGGGCGCCGCGAAACACGCTAGATTAGCGCGGTTTGATTGTGACGGAGCAGGACATGCGGCGACAACTTTGGCTGGGTGGATGGACAATACTGCAACTGGGCACGGCGCTGGCCCAGAACACGGCAGTCACGGTGTATGGCAGCCTCGATGCGGGCCCGACCCGGGTTTCCAACGTGCGCGGGGCCGGTGTCACGCTGGTGGACGACGGGGTGCTGCAAGCGGACCGCTTCGGCATGCGCGCCACCGAAGACCTGGGCGGCGGCATGCAGGCGCTCGCCCAGCTCGAAGGCGGTTTCGCCACCAGCACCGGCGTCCAGCCGCGCAACGGCGTGCTGTTCAACCGCCTCGCGTTTGTCGGCCTGGCGGGGCGCTATGGTACTGTGGCGCTGGGACACCACAGCAACATGATGTTCGATGCGGTCGGCAAGCTCAGCAACGGCGTCTTGTTCGGCAGTTTTTATGCTTTCCATCCCGGCAATTTCGACGAAACCGCCAACGTCGGCCAGCTCGACAACGGTATCAAGTACACCAGCCGCGAATACAACGGCCTGACCATGGGCGCCGCCTATGCGCTGGGGGAACAGCCGGGCGACGGATCGCGGAACCGGGCGTGGGGCGCCAACGTCGCCTATGCCAACGGCCCCATCAAGGTCGGCGGCGCATGGACCAGCGCCAACAACAAAGCGCTGAACCTGGGCCAGTCGCTGGGCCTGCGCAGGCTGCTGGGCCAGAACCTGATCGGCGGCAGCGCCGCCGCGCCCGTGTTCACGCCGCTGCAAGCCGATAACGTGCGCAACACCGGCCTGGGCGCCAGCTATGCGCTGGACGGCGTGCTGGTGCACGCGGCCTGGGTGCGTTCGCGCATCCGCACCGCGGCCGGCGAGGCCGCGATGGCCACGCCGGAATTCGGCGCCAACGTCCGCCTCGGCGCTGCCGCGTCGCTGAACATGGCGCTCTCGTCATCGCACATGGGCGGCAGGCGCTGGAACCAGGGCGGCGTTAATTATGTGTATTCGTTGTCGCGCCGCACGGAAGTGTACGCCATGGCGATAATGCAGCAGGCGCGCGGCGACGGCGCCGTTGCCGCCATCAATTCACTCGGTTATGCCTCCGGCCAGCGCCAGCACGCGCTGCGCATCGGCGTGCACCACCTGTTCTGACCCCGGACCGCCCATGACTAAGGAATCATCGTGAACTTTTTCCAGCACCTGTCGATCCAGAAGAAACTCATGCTCAGCATGGCCGCCTGCCTGGTATTTACCCTGCTGGTGGCGTGCGGCCTCAGTACCTACGTGACGGCCGGCGGCATCGCCGAACGCGTGGTGCAGCAGGAGTTGCCGGCCGTGGTGGGCGAGATCCGCAACGACCTGTTGCGCGAAATCGCCCAGCCGCTGGCGTCCGCGCAGGATATCGCCACCAACGACTACGTGCTGGCCTGGGAAAAAGCCGACCTGCCCGAGGCCGGCGTGGAAGCGTGGCAGCAGTTTGCCGCCTCCATGAAGGCGCGCCTGAAAGCCAACAAGATCTTCTGGGTATCCGGCGCCACCGGCAAGTACTTCACTGAAGCGGGACTGGCGCGCACCCTGGACCGCAGCAAACCGGAAGCCGGCTGGTTCAACGATTTCCTCACGGGCGGCAAGCCGTACACGCTGCGCATCGACCGCGACGTCACGGACGGCAGCTATAAGCTGTTCATCAATGTGCGCTTCGATGGCGGCGGCAACAAGCAAGGCATTGCCGGCCTGGCGCTGTCGCTCGATGCGCTGGCCGAACGCATCAACAGCTACAAGATCGGACCATCGGGCTACGTCTACCTGGCGCGTCCCGACGGCACGCTGCTGGCGCACCGCCAGAAAGACCTCATCGACGGCAAGCATGGCCTGACCGACCTCCCTGGCTTCACGAAGGACACCAGCGCGGCCCTGCTCAAGGGCGGGCGCTACAGCACCACGACCTACAGCGGCGCCACCGGCACGCAAATCGTGGCGGCCTCTTTCGTGCCGGAACTGGACTTGTACGTGATGGCCGAAGTGCCGGAATCGGAAGCCGTGGGCGCGCTGATCCGCCGTTCCACGCTGGCAGCGGTGGCGGCCGGCATTGCCGGCGTGGCCATCGGCCTGCTGGTGGTGTACGCGGTGAGCCGCGCGATTGCCGCCCCGGTGGCGCGCGCCGCCGCCATGCTGGGCGAGATCGCGGACGGCAACGGCGACCTGACACGCCGCATGCGCGTGGAAACCAATGATGAAATCGGCGCGCTGGCCGGCGCCTTCAACCGCTTTGCCGCATCGCTGAACCAGACCATCGGCAAGATCCGCATCGGCGCCGACACCATCGCCCACGCCAGCAGTGAAATTGCGGTCGGCAACATGGACTTGTCGGCCCGTACCGAGGCGCAGGCCGGCAGCCTGGAGGAAACCGCCTCCACCATGGAAGAATTGACGGCCACCGTGCGCCAGAACGCCGACAATGCGCGCCAGGCCAACGAACTGGTGACGGCGGCCTCGAACTACGCCACCCAGGGCGGGCAGGTGGTGGGCGAAGTGGTGCAGACCATGTCGGCCATCAAGGACAGCTCGAACAAGATCGTCGACATCATTGCCGTCATCGACGGCATCGCGTTCCAGACCAACATCCTGGCGCTGAACGCGGCGGTGGAAGCGGCCCGCGCCGGCGAACAGGGACGCGGCTTTGCCGTGGTGGCGTCGGAAGTGCGCACCCTGGCGCAGCGCTCGGCCGCGGCGGCCAAGGAAATCAAGGAATTGATCGGCGATTCGGTCGACAAGGTCAACGCCGGCGGCAAGCTGGTCGACAGCGCCGGCGACACCATGCAGCACATCGTCAGCTCGGTGCGGCGCGTGGCCGACATCATGGGCGAAATTTCCGAAGCCAGCCGGGAGCAGAGCGAAGGCATTGGCCAGATCAATGACGCCGTCACGCAAATGGACTCCGCCACCCAGCAAAATGCAGCCCTGGTCGAAGAAGCCGCCGCCGCCGCGCAATCGCTGCAAGACCAGGCCGCACACCTGGCCGAGGCTGTGGCTGCCTTCAAGCTCGACATGTCGCAAGTGGAGGCGCCGCCTGCCGCGCCGTTGCAGGCGCCGCGCGCCCGGACCGCCCTGCCCTCCCCGGTGGCGCGCACCGGCGCCGGTGGCGTCGCTTCCACCGCGTCCGCATCGCGCGCCGCGCCACGGCCCGCGCGCGCGGCCAGGCCGGCCGAAGACGAGTGGGAAGAATTCTGACGCCGGGCAGCGCGTCATTGTGCTGATTTAGCGGCGCACGCTGTGCAAATCCATCAAGACTTCATGTTGAAAGCTGCATAAGCTTGCCGGTTCCACAACAACGACCGGAGACAACCATGAAGTTCGCAATCCAGGGCCGCCGCGCCGCGGCCGGCCTGGCCCTGCTGCTGGCCACCGTGCTGGCCCAGGCGGGAATTCCCTACAAGGACCATGTCTACGAATACCGCCAGCCCACGGGCGAGAAGCTGCGCGTTCACCTGGACGGCAACGATTACTACGCCGAACAGCGCACCGACGATGGCTCGCTGGTGGTCTATGACGAGAAAAAGAAAGGCTTGTGCTACGCCGAAGTGAATGCGGCCGGCGACGACCTGGTCTCGACCGGCGTGCTGGCCACCAATGCCCGCCTGCGCAATTTTTCCACCGCCAACAAGCAGCAGCCCGGCCTCGGCGCGGAAGCGCGCGCCCGCAAGGCCCGTGAAAAATACCAGCAATTGCACGGCAAGGCGCCGGAACCGCCTTCGGCCACGGTGTCGAAGATGGCGGCCGCCCCCACCCTGGCGGCGGTGTCCGGCCAGGTCAAGGGCCTGACCGTGATCATCGACTTCCCCGACCTGGCCGGCACCATCACGCAGGCGCAAGTCACGTCCTTCCTCAACGACGTGCCCTACACCGGGTTCGGCAACGCGCAATCGGTGCGCGGCTATTTCCAGACCGTGTCGGGCAACAAGCTCGATTACACCAACACCGTGACGCGCTACTACCGCGCGAAATACAACAAGGCGTATTACGCCGACAGCAGCCTCGATTCCTCGGTGCGTTCGCAGGAACTGATTACCGAAGCGCTGAACTGGCTGAAATCCACCGGCTATGATTTTTCCACCTTGTCGGTGGACGCCAACCGCCGCATCCGCGGCTTGAATTTCTTTTACGCGGGTAACTCCGACAGTGCATGGTCGAAGGGCTTGTGGCCGCACATGGGCTGGCTCAGCAAGCAATTCTGTTCCAACAACGTCTGTACCGGCAGCTACCAGATCACCGACATGGGCAACAGCATGGCGATCGGCACCTTCACCCACGAGTCGGGCCACCTGATCATGGGCTGGCCGGACCTGTACGACTATGACGGTTCGTCCGAAGGCTCGGTGGCCAGCTATTGCGTGATGGGCTTTGGCGGCATCGGCGCGCAAAGCCAGTACCGCCCGACGCCGCCCAACGGCTTCTTCCGCTACCTGGTGGGCTGGGACACGGTGACGGAACTGAACCCGGCCATCAACGCGTCCGCGCCCAAGGGGCGCCTGAGCCACACGTCCGGCTCGCACGCGCTGTACCGCTGGTCGAACCCGGCCAACCAGCAGGAAGCGTTTTACCTGGAAGCGATTTACCAGTCCGGCCAGAACCTGTACCAGCCGGGCAAGGGCCTGGCGGTCTGGCACGTGGACCCGGCAGGCGACAATTCCAATGAATGGCATCCGTACGTGCAGATGGAACACGCCGATGGCCGGCGCGACCCGGAATACAACGTCAACCGCAGCGACGCCACCGACCTGTATGACGGCGTTACCACGCGCGCCTTCACCGATACGCTACCCAACGCGCTGACCAGCCGCGGCACCAACTCGAAGTGGTGGAACGGTTATGCATCGGGCCTGTCGGTCACCAACATCAGCCCGGCCGCGCAAACCATTTCATTTGACGTGGGCGCCACCGGCGACGTCTATACCGGCTACCTGGCCAGCGGCGCATCGGCGATCCAGCCGTCGCCGTATTTCCTGTACGCCGGCGGCACCCTGCGCATCAACCTGTCGGGGCCATCGACCGCGGACTTCGACCTGAAGCTGGAAAAATGGGATGGCAGCGCGTGGCAACAGGTGGCATCGTCGACGTCGCCGTCGTCCACCGAATCCATCACCTATACGGCCGCCAACGCGTACTACCGCATCACCGTGTATTCCTACAGCGGCGCGGGTAACTACACGCTGACCGTGCAGAAGTAAGGCAGCGGGCCTGGCGGGAGGCGATGTGGCGCCGCGCAGGTCAGGCGGCCTGGGCGCCCGCCAAACCCGCCGCCGCCGGCCGGGATTTCTTCAATCCGGCATATTGCAGCGCCGCCAGGCCCAGCGTGCACAGCGCCTGCGCCACTACGTAGGCCGAGCCCAGCGCCGACGGTTCAACCAGGCCCAGCACCACGATATCGATACTGGCCAGCGCCCACAGTACGTTACCCACCACGATGAACCATACCAGCGGCCGCCACACCGCCCGGCTGGCCGCCAGCGCCGCCAGCACCAGCACATAGCCGGCAATGAAGAGGCCCGTGCCCTGCAACAGCGCTTCGGGCAGGTTCAGCAGGCCGGTCACGGCATGGGGGCGCGCCAGGTGCAGTACAGCAATTGCGGCGCTCGCCACGGCGTCGGCAATCAGGGCGTTTTTCAGGAAACGGGCTGGCTGGATCGTGTTCATTGCAGGCTCCTTTGGTTGGTGTTGCGTTGAAGTGCAGCCAGTGTCGCGCGCCGGCGCCGCGCGGCCAATTACGTGCGAAGTAATCAAGGACGTCATCACCGATGCCATCGCGGCCGCGCCGCGCCATGCGAAGTTGCGCCAGAGTTTCCAGAGAGATATAGATTTAGCGCATATGTCATATCGCAAATGGAAATTTGCAATCCAATGGAATATGCCGCATCATTGCACTTGTCTCCTCCAACTCTTCAAAAGAATTGGATTTTGCCCACCACCCGGTGGGCATTTTTTTTGGCGCCACGCGCTGGCGCGCCGCCCGGCACTTGCATTTCGCCAACTACGTCATGCGATAATCGCTGCGTTGACTATCGAGCGAGGAACCGTTGGCGCACATTGAACGCAAGCTGGCCGCCATCATGGTGGCCGATATCGCCGGCTACAGCGCCATGATGGAGCGCGACGAATCGCGCACCTTTGCCCGCGTTCGGGCCCTGCGCGAGAACCTGTTCAACCCGCTGGTGGCGCAATATGGCGGGCGCATGATCAAGACCACGGGTGACGGCTTCCTGGCGGAATTCTCCACCGGAAGCGCCGCACTGCACTGCGCGGTCGACATGCAGCGGCAAAACCATGCGGCGCAAGCCGGCGTCGACGCGCAGGACAGGATGCTGATGCGCATCGGCATCAACCTGGGCGACATCATCATCGATGGCGACGACGTGTCGGGCGACGGCGTCAACGTGGCGGCGCGGCTGGAACCGTTCGCCCCGCAGGACGGCATCTGCGTCTCCGGCGCCGTGCGCGACCAGGTGCGCAATGACCTCGATGTCCTGTTCGAAGACATGGGCGACCTCGCCATCAAGAACATTTCGCGTCCGATCCGCGCCTACCGCATCAACCTGGCCAATGCGCCGGCCACCCGCAAGGAGCCGGTCCGTCCCGCCGCGGGCAAGATGAAGATACTGTTGGCGGCGCTGGCGGTGGCCGCCGCGGCGGGCGGCGGCGCCTGGTGGCTGCACGGCCACGGCGCTCCGGCCGCGGCGACCGGCGATGCGGCGGCGGTATCGGCCGCGCCGCTGTCGATCATCGTGCTGCCGTTCGCCAACCAGACCGGCGATCCGCAAAAAGCCTACGTGGCCGACGCCGTCACCAGCAGCATCACGGCCGACCTGGCGCGCATCCGCGATGCCTATGTCAGTTCGCCGGCCACCGCGCAAAGCTACCGCGACAAGGCGCTCGATGCGCGCCAGATCGGCAGGGACGCCGGCGTGCGTTTCATCCTGCAGGGCAATGTGCTGTCCAGTGGCGGCCAGGTGCGCATCAGCGTCACGCTGACCGATGCACAGAGCGGCGCGGCGCTGTGGGCCACTACGCTCGACGGCGACCTGGCCAACCTGTTTGCGCTGCAGGACCAGGTGACGAACCAGATCGGCAACAGCATCGGGCGCCAAATGGTGATTGCCGCCGCCAGCGAAGCCGAACAGCGGCGCAGCAGCCCCAAGGTCGCGGACTTGCTGCTGCGCGCGGCGGCACTGCGGCTCAAGTCGCAAACGCTGCCGGTGCTGCAGCAGATCGAGACGCTGGAACGGCAGGCGCTGGCGCTGGAGCCGGACAATGTGGCGGCGCTGACGGACCTGGCCACCTCGCTGTTCCGCCAGGCCTACAATTTCGGCAACCAGGGCACGGCGGCCAGCCGTGAAAAACAGTGGGCCGAAGTGCGCGACCTGTGCGCCCGCGTGCGCACGCTTGATCCGAACAATGCGGACATCCTGTATCCAATGGGGTTTTATGCGTCGCGCCACGACGATTTCCCCGGCTGGCGGAATGCGGCCGAGGCGTACCTGGCGGCGCGCCCGAAGAGCCTGTTGCCATATATCGGCCTGGCCAACCTGCACATCGCGCTGGCCGAGCCGAAGGAAGCGGTCGCGCGCCTGAACCAGGCCATCACCCTGGACCCGAAACACCCGCCGGAAACCATCTTCACCAACATGGCGCGCGCCTACCTGCAACTGGGCGATACCGACGCGGCGCGCGACTGGTGCCTGAAAGGCACGCAAGCCCACCCGGCGTATCCGAACTGTTATGCGATCCTGGCCATGGTGTACGCCGACAAGGGCGATGCGCAGCGCCAGCGCGCCGCGCTCGAAGACTTGCGGCGCGTGGCGCCGCAATACGATATTCCGGAATTCAGCAAGCCGCAGCCATCGAGCCCGGCGGCCTACCGTACTTATTACGAAGGCAAATACCTGCCGATGTGGCGCAAGGCCGGGTTGCCGGAATAAGCGCGGAAACCAGGGCCGCAAGCCGCCCTGGGCAGTGGCGTCAAGCTTCGCGCCAGCGCTCGAACGGCGCCGTGTCGACGCCGGCCGGCACGTACCACTTCTTGCGCTTGGGGTCCCAGCGCGCGCCGAGCTGCTTGGCTTCATCTTTTTCCGCGTACGGCACTTTCAGCAACGTGACGGCCTTGCCCTGCGGCTTGCTCGGTGCGGCGGCGGCCGGCGCAGGCGCCACAAATACCGGCGCCGCGCAGTCGGCGATGGAACCGTCGGCAGCCACCTCGATCCAGCGCTCGGCGCCGCCTTCGGCCAGGCGGCATTTATAGGGCGGATCGAACGGCGGCAAAGTGGATGGGGATGGCGACGGTGGCGTGGCGGTCATGGGCTGCTGTCCGGTGTTGAAAGCAGCGCATTATCGGCCACGCGCAGCGCGGCGGCAAGCAGCGCGAGGCGGCGGCGCCAACTGTCCTGCGCCGGCCGCGCAAAGCGGTGACGTGCCCGGCCACCTGCCCGGTGAGAACCGGCGCCGCCCTCAAGCGGCGATGCCGTCGAATTGCGCAGCCTTGCCGCGCGCCGCGAAATAACAGGCGCCGGCGCCCAGTTCCAGGCCTTCGCGGTCCAGCACCACGATCTTGCCGCGGCGGCATTCGATCATGCCCTCGGCCTGCAGCTTGCCGCAGGCGGCCGTGATGCTTTCGCGGCGCACGCCCAGCAGGTTGGCAATGGCTTCCTGCGTGACTTTCAGCTCTGACGACAGCGAGCGGTCCAGGCGGTCCAGCAGCCAGCGGCACAGTTTCTGGTCGATGCTGCTGTGGCGGCTGCTGACCACGCTTTGCGCCAGTTGCGCGAACATGATGCTGGTATAGCGCATCAATTGCCGGGACAGCATGCCGCCGCGCTGGAACGCATCGCGCAGCACGTCGGTGTGCAGGCGGTAGGCATAGCCGGCGCATTGCACGATGGCGGTATTGGTGGCGCGCTCGGCCGGATACATGGCGGCGCCGGCAATGCCTTCACGGCCGATCATGGCGATTTCCGTGGTAGCGCCTTCCTCATTAATATATTGCAATGAAATAATCGCGTTGGTCGGCAGGTAGGCATAGTCCAGGCGGTCGCCAAAGCCATACAATTCCTTGCCAGCTGGCAATTGCACGAGTTCCAGGTGCGGGAACAGGCTTTCCAGTTCGTCACGCGGCAACGCGCGCAGCAATTCGTTTTGCTGGGCGCCGGCCAGGCTGACTGGCAGGGGGGAACGGGCTGCAGGGGCGATGGTTTGAGTGTTCAGCATGGTGTCACCTCGATGTTCTGATCTTGTTGCTTGGGCATGCTGTCACTTTATTGCTGATTGCTACTCTGCTGTATCGGAGTAGGTATTTCCCTGATGTAGTACAAAAGCATCATGGGGTGTCATCTTTGTCCTACGTGAGGTAACGAACATTCAGCGACGCGGCAATTCCGGATAATAGGAACTTCCAACGGGCCAACGCCCTCCACTCTGATGAAATTGAAAATGGACAATTTTGCACAAGCCCTGTATGCCCTGAAACGCCAAAAAATGGCAGTGGAACGCACACTGGGCGCCCGCTCGACGGAAGAATGCGTGGTGGCTTCGCGCTGGGTCAGCGCTTGGCAAAAACTCGTACAGGCGCGCCTGGACCGCCAGGCCCACGTGGCCGGCCCTTACGCCGGCAGCCGGTATGTAAATCCGCGCACGGGCAGGCTGCTGCACTGAGGGATTGAAGGACGTTGGTAGAGACTATTGAAAAACCTGCTTCGGCAGGTTTTTTTCATGGTGAAAAGTTAAGCATTTGATACAGATTTTGCGTTCCGCCGCGCCGGCCTGTGCTAGTATCCGGCAGCGCCAGACTATGGAGGCGCCCGAGGTGCATCCCGGCTCCTTATCCAGGGCCGGCCGGGACAAGACAGAAACTCAATAAAGAGACCGATTGGAGAAGAAGTGAGTATTTTTAGAACCAAGAACCTGGACGAGATGCTGGCCAATGGCAGCAAGCCCGGCGGCCTGAAGAAAGTGCTGGGCCCATTCGACCTGATCATGATGGGCATTGGCGCCATCGTGGGTACCGGTATCTTCGTGCTGACCGGCACCGGCGCACTGAAAGCCGGCCCTGCCCTGCCGCTGGCCTTCGTGGTGGCGGCGCTGGCGTGCGGTTTCGCCGCCATGTGCTATGCGGAATTCGCCTCGACCGTGCCTGTGGCCGGTTCCATTTATACCTACAGCTATGCCACGCTCGGCGAACTGGTGGCGTGGATGATCGGCTGGGACTTGCTGCTCGAATATGGCCTGGCCACGTCGGCCGTGGCGGTGGGCTGGTCGGGCTACTTCCAGAATCTGATCGGCAGCATCGGGCTGCACATTCCCGTCGAGCTGTCGGCCGCGCCAGGCGCGCTGCCGGGCGTGAAGACGTACTTCAACCTGCCCGCCATGCTGATCATGCTGTTCATTACCGCCATGCTGAGCTGGGGTGTGCGCGAATCGACGCGCGTGAACGGCATCATGGTGATCATCAAGGTGGTCGTGGTCCTGATGTTCATCGTCACCGGCGCCGGGCACGTGGACACCAACAACTGGGTTCCCTTCATGCCATTCGGCATGAGCGGCGTCATGAGCGCGGCAGCCGTCGTGTTTTTTGCCTTCATCGGCTTTGACGCCGTGACCTCGGCCGCCGAAGAAGTCAAGAACCCGAAGCGCGACTTGCCAATCGGCATTATTGGTTCGCTGGCCATCTGCACCGTCCTGTACGTGGTGGTCTCGGCCATCATGACCGGTATCGTGCCGTTCCGGGAATTCGCTACCGCGCTGGACCATCCGGTCGCGCTGGCGCTGACCAAGGCCAATGAAGCCTGGTTTGCCCGCTTCGTGTCGCTGGGCGCCATCGTTGGCATGACCACCGTGATCCTGGTGATGGCGTATGGCCAGACCCGCATCATCTTCGCCATGTCGCGCGACGGCCTGCTGCCGCAGCGCCTGTCCTCCATCCATCCGCGCTTCGGCACCCCGTTCCTGTGCACCTGGATCGTCGGCATCGTCTTCGGCCTGATCGGTTCCGTGGTGCCGCTGGACGTGCTGGCCGAGCTGATCAACATTGGCACCCTGGCGGCATTCTGCCTGGTATCGATTGCCGTGATGGTGCTGCGCAAGCGCCGCCCCGACCTGCATCGCGCGTTCCGCTGCCCGGGCGTGCCAGTGGTGCCGATGCTGGCCATCGGTTTCTGCGTGGCGCTGATGGCGTTCCTGACCGTCACCACCTGGATCGCGTTCGGCATCTGGCTGGCCATCGGCCTGGCCGTCTACTTCGGCTATGCACGCCACCATTCGCTGCTGAACAAGGCGCACGGCAGCGTGCCGCCGGCCAACGCCGCGCCCGTCAAGTAACAAGATCCGGTTGACGGATGAAGAAAGCCCGCCGGGACATCCCGGCGGGCTTTCTTTTTGGGCGGCCCCCGGTCACACCGCCGCAAACACCTGGGCCGCGTCGATGATCTGGATCAGTCCCGGGTTGCCGCCGGTATTGACCACCTGTTTTACCAGGGGAGCCTGGTCCGCATGGAACCGCGGCACCGGCGTGATGTGGATGGGGTCGAATTTCGCCACCACGTCCAGGTCGTCGACCAGCAACCCCACGTTCCTGCCGTCGTTGCGCGCCACAATGACTTGCGAACGCTGTGTGACGGGGGTCGGCCGGCCATGCAACAGGAAACCAAGGTCGTAGACCCAGCACAGGTCATCGGCAGCATCCAGTGGCATTACGCCGACGCAGGCCGCGCCGGCCCCCATCGTCACCGGCCGGATCTTCGAAGCGCATTGTGCTTCCCGCACGTCGGTGGCGGCGATCGCGAACTGGCCTGCATCCACGTAGAACGTCGCGAATTCGGCGCCGCACGCCGTCATCGGCAAGCCGCCCGGCGCCGCGGCGCTGTGACGGATGCGCGGAACCGTGCTGCGCAGTGCGCCCAGGGTCTTGATCACCACGGCCACCACGCCGGCGCCCGGGAACTCGCGGTAGCCGTGCGATGCGGTGGCGCCGGCAATCGCATACTGGCCGTCGTGCGCCAGGAAGCCTGAGCGGCTGTCGCCACCCGGGGGCGCGAGCAGTCCCGGCTCCAGCGCCAGCGTGCTGCCGGCCGGCCGCGCCGGATCGGTGCTCGACAGCACGGTCCCGGCGCGGTCCACGAAATACGCGTACATGCCGGCGGCATCGGCGTCGCCCAGCACGCCCTGCAACATGGCCTGCAATTCCGCGGCCGCATCGAATACGACGCCCACGCCGCCGACGATGCGCGTGTCATCGTCCGGGTCGCGCACCGCCGCATGATAGATGTAAGTGGGCTGTCCCCCGTACAGCGGGCTGGCTTCGAATGGCGATACATGGTAATCCTGCTCGGTGCCCAGCGCTAGCACCGCCGCCAGCGCCGCCGCATCGATCGTGTCTACCGCATGGCCGCGTGAACTGGCCAGTATCCGCCCGTCGGCATCGTAGACGACGATGGTGGTATACACCGTGTAGAGCGCGTTGATCTGGGCAAGGATGCGCTGCATGGCGGCACACTTCCCGCTGTCGGGGCCTTGCTGCAACCCGGCGGCCAGGGTGCGCAGCGCCGGCGACAGCGCCCACCAGCGGCAGTCCGCCGCCCGCTCGTACAGGTTGCGGTCGACCAGGTCCACCAGCAGGTGTGAAACGAATTCGCTGTTGCGCAGGCCGGATGACAGCACGGTTTCAAACAAGTCGCGGATCGATTCCAGGAACAACGCATTGCTGCGCGCCCCGGTTTCGCTGATCTGTTCCAGGATGGCCTGGAGGCGCAGGAAATCGCCGTCCTGGCCGGCCGACATGACCTGGCCGTTCCACACCACGCGCCGGATCATGTTGGCCGCGTTCATGATTTCGAACAGCGGCGGACAGAACGAACGCGCGTGCGACAGCAGACCGTCGGCCCACGCCTGGTCCAGTCCGGCCAGCACCGCCGTGGAGGCCCCATGGAAAGCGACATCCAGCGGAATCATGACCTGGCCCTGCCAGCCCGGCGGGCCCGGATAACCCTGGTAGCCGGGCGATGCGAAAGTACGCACCAGGTACTCGCGGCCCGCGTACATCATGGGCTCCGGCGAGCCGTCCGGGTTTACCGGCACGTGCGCGCCGACCGGAATCCACAACGGATCGGCGCTGGCGATCACCTGGCCGGCGCCGTCCAGCAACAGCATGTTCGAGCGCTGCAGCCGGTCGCGGTGGGTCTGGAAGATGCGGGCCATTTCCTCTTCAAACGAAAAGCAGAGGCACAGCAGGCCCACCACCGCGCCGGTGTGCGGATGGTGGATGCGGCGCGAATAAATCAGTGCCGCGCGTTTGTCCGGGCGCAGGCCGCAGGCGCGGAAGGTTTCCACGTACCCGTCGGTGGCCAGCGTCTGCGCGATCAGCGGATCGCGGCTGCCTTCGACCGGCGTGGTTTCGTCGATCTGCACCAGCACGTTGCCCTCGGTATCGAGCAGCATGATCTCGTCGTACACCGTGTATTTGCGGCCATAGGCGCGCAGCCTGCGGCGGATCGCCCCCGGCGTGCCGGACAGCCCCGCCACGAAGGCGCAGATTTCCGAATCGGTGGCGAGGAAGCCGACATCGGCCGTGCGTTCGTACAGGTTGCGCACCACGATTTCAATCACATAGTGCGCCTTGGTGCTCAACTCCGCCAGCGCATTGCCCATCTTTTCATGCGCCAGGCTGGCCACTAGCTCCCCCTCCAGCGCGCCGAACCCCTGGCGCGTGGCGGCAATCGTGGGCAGGATGGATTTTGCCTCGGCCGCACAATTCATCTTGGCCGACGCTTCGATCATGCGCCACATCAGATTCAATTCATGCAGCGAACGCTTGCAGTGTCCCACGTCGTGCATATACGGCAGCAGCCTGCCCACGTCTAACATTTTGCTCATACCAGGTCACCCGGCCGTCCATTTCAGGGAGCCCATGCACCACAGGACGGCCCCCGATGCGTGCAGGAAGCCGGACATTGCAACGTGCAAGCAGCATCCGGCCGGAATATGCTGCTCTACAGCAATTTTCGGGCCAGCCCAACCATGGTGCCAGGCATGCATTGATGCGTTCCTCCGCCACCGAGCCACCACAGGCGATTGATTTCATGGGGCTTTCCACCCCGGAGCCTGGCGTGCGTTGATGCATTGCCGCAGCGCCCCTGCAACCGCGGGCGCCGTGGCCGTACGCACGAACGCACGCCTGGCCCCATGGGGTGGCGCGTAGCGATGGGGCTGGCGCGCGCGGGCTGAATGCATCAACGCACGCCTGGCCCCGTGGTGGGGGTTAGAAGGGGTTGGCGACGTTTTGGACGTCGGGGGGTGGGAGCTTGTCGGGCAGGGTGGACGATTCGAGCTTGGCCAGCACGTCCGAGAGCAGCTTGTGCAGCGCGCGGGTGTCGGCCAGGCCGGCTTTGTCCAGGGTGAGGTCGATGTCGCCACTGATGGTGATGCGGTCGGTGCGGTTTTCCACTGTCAGGCCGCCGATGTGCAGCACGTCGGCTTCGTTGGCGTAGGGGATGAATTTCTTGGCCATGGGGACTCCTTAACGTTTGCGGGGTTTCGCCACCGGCAGCTTGAGCATGGTCTGCTTTTGCTGGGGCGACAGCGACGGCAGCAGGTTGATGCCGATCTTTTGTTCGAGCTCGGCCACGGTCATCGTCACGTATTGCGCGTCAGCCTGGTTTTCCACGAAGTAGGCGCCGCCGGCGCGCTGGCGCGGGCTGTAGACGACCTTGTACAAATGGCTGGGCACCAGCACGTTGCCGATCTTGCGCAGGTCCGCGCCGATGAAGGCCGGTCCGGTGATCACATACAGGTCGCCCTCCTTCTTTGCCAGCTTGCGCACCGCCTGCTCGATGCCGGCCCATACGTGGCGGTTGTTCTCGCCGTTTTGCGGCACCATGTTCGCCAGCGTGAAGCTTTCGCGCTGCGCCTGGCGGTCCGGCATGTCGCCGTTGGGCACCATGTGGCCGCGGTCGAAGCCGCTGCGCGCATAGTCCGACAATTCCGCGCGGTGCTGGCGCGGCAGGCGCTCTTCCGGGTGGAACGAATTTTCCCGGTCCAGCTCGCGCGCCTGGTCCACCTCTTCCGCCGTCAAGTGCTCGGCGGCCCACAACGGCGTGCGCGTCACGCCCGAGTGCATGATGCCGAAGGCGCTGTAGCACAGCTCCTGGGTATTGACGGACAGCTTCTGGTTGCGGAATTCCGGCGGTTTGCCGTCCACATAATGAGCGGGGCAGGCGGCCAGCGCCAGCGATGACGCCAGCGTGGACAACGCCATGACGGCGGCGAATAACGGCTTGTTCAACTGCATTCCTTGCTTAACGAAATAAAACGATGAAAAGCGCCGCACCATGACGCAGCGCACTGCGCCGCATTCTAGCGGAGCGCGGCGATCCGTGACAAACGCGTGACGATGGCGGCCAGTTCAGTCCGCAGCGCATCGGGCGCAAGGATCTCGAAGTCGAACGGCAGGCTGGCCAGTTCCCGCGCAAACCAATCCAGGCTGTCGGCCTGGTTGTGCAGCAGCACGCCGTCCGGCGTCTGTTCGAACAGGCCAATCGCATCCGGCAGGTAGCGCTGCGCGTTCGCCAGGTCAGTCTTCAGCAGCACGCGCGTCGGATGGGCGCGCGGCATGCCGGCAAACGAGGTGCGCAGGTGCGCCAGCGCATCGAAGCCGGCCGGGCGCAGGAACGATTGCGGCAGCGGCGCGGCCGACACGATACGGTCCAGCCGGAACGTGCGCATGTCCTGGCGCAGGTGGCAAAACCCGACCGCATACCACCAGCCGCCGTAGTACGCCAGGCCGTAGGGATCGATTGCACGCTCGCTGTCGATGGCCATGGTGCGGTAGCGCAGGTGCACGCGTTGCCCCTGCTGCGCGGCGGCGCTCAGGATCACCAGCGCGGCATTGTCGTGCGGCGCCGCGTGCTGCGAACGCTGCAAGTCCAGCCGCACGGTCTCATCGATGGCGCCCACGCGCCGTTTCAAGCCATCGGGCATGATGCGTTCCAGCTTGGCCTGCGCGCTTGCCACCGCGGGCGCCGCTTCGGCCAGGCCCAGGCTACGCGCCGCCAGCAATCCCAGCGACAGCGCCAGCGCTTCGTCATCGGTGAACATCATCGGCGGCAGTTTAAAGCCCGGCATCAGCGCATAGCCGCCGTAGCGTCCCCGTTCGCTGAGGATGGGAATGCCGATCTGTTCCAGCATCACGATGTAGCGGCGCAAGGTGCGGCCATCGACCGCCAGGCGGCTGGCCATCTCGGCGCCGCTCATGCGGCCATGGGTCTGCAGCAGTTCCAGCACTGCCAGCACGCGGGTGGTCGGATGGTACATCGCGCCACTGTAGCACCGAATCAGGGCCGAAACTGCCCTGATTGACGCCTATGCTGTCGGCACACAACAAGGAGAACAACATGAACCACCATTTGTGGCTGTATTTCGCCGTGGTATTCGGCATCGTCGCCCTGCCCGGCCTCGACATGGCGTTCGTCATGGCCAGCTCGCTGCTGGGCGGACGGCGCGCCGGCATGGCCGCCGTTGGCGGCATCGTGGCCGGCGGCTTTTGCCACCTGGCGATGACGACGCTGGGCATCGCCATGCTGCTGCAGTTGTGGCCCGGCCTGTTCAATACCGTGCTGCTGGCCGGCGCCGCGTACATTGCGTGGATAGGCATGGCCCTGCTGCGCAGCGACAGCATGCTGTTGCCGGCTCACCGTGGAGAAGTGCTGGCGCCCGCCGTGGTGTTCCGGCGCGCCATGATGACCAGCCTGCTCAATCCCAAGGCTTACCTGTTCATGCTGGCGATCTTCCCGCAATTCCTGCATGCCGATGAAGGGCCGCTGTGGCTGCAATCCGGTGTGCTGGGAGCCATTACCGCAGCCACCCAGGCGGGCGTCTATGGAACACTGGCGCTGGCGTCAGGCCATGCGACAGGCTGGTTCGGGCGCCACCCGCGCGCCTCCGCGCTCACGGCCAAAGCCATGGGCGTGCTGTTGATCGCCACCGCCTGCGCCAGCGCGGCGCAGGCATGGCAGGGCGTGTCGGCCGCCATGCGGGCAGCCGACATCAGTATCGTGGTTGGCGGCCATACCGTCCGCTAGGCCACCGGTTACAGCGAACGTCCGTCGTAATGCTGCACCGGCACCGACGCCGGGTCAAAATCGTCGAGGCAATTCAGGCTGACGGCCACCATGGCATTGCCATTCGGGTCCACCCCTTCGCCGAAGGGGTGGATGC
The DNA here is from genome assembly GCA_966211685.1 of uncultured Pseudoduganella sp. Lineage (GTDB taxonomy): Bacteria > Pseudomonadota > Gammaproteobacteria > Burkholderiales > Burkholderiaceae_D > Rugamonas. Next base: position 15,636 of record CBIHOX010000025.1, on the reverse strand, counting down.
CGCACGTCTTGCAGAAACGGTGCCTGATCACGTGCTTGTTGAAGGTGTAGGTCGCCAGGGCGTCGTCCGGCGTCAACAGTTTCATGCTGGTGCGGGGAAAGAAGGCCAGCGCCGTGCCCTTGCGGCGGCAAATCGAGCAATTGCACGATACCGCCCCGGCGATTTCGCCTTCGACCTCGAACTTCACATTGCCGCAATGGCAGCTGCCCTGGTACAGCATGACACACCTCCGAAGGATGAATGAAGCGTGCAGTCTAAATCAGTGCATCCGTCCCGACAACGCTTCCATGATGCCCTTGCGGTTCTTGTGCGAAGCTTCATAGGCGCGTACCTTGCTGCGCTGCGCCGCCGTCAGTTCGTGCAAGTGGCTGCGGATCTGGGTTACCGTCAATTTCTGGTAATCCTTGATCGGCAAGCCGTCGTTCATCATGTTGTGCATGCCGTCGCGGCCCTTGCCATCCATCCGGTGCAAGGTGGATTTCGAGGCTGGTTTGCCGGCGGTTTTGCTTGCGGATTTGCTCGCGGATTTGCTCGCGGGTTTGCTCGCGGTTTTGCCGGCGGTTTTGGCGGCCGCACTTCCCGCCGCCTTGCCGGCGGATCCAGCCGCAGGCTTGGCGGCAGCTTTGGCAGCCGGTTTGCGCGCCGAATTGCTGGCGGATTTGCCGCCGGCTTTATCCGCCGCTTTCATGCCAGCCTTGCCGGCCGCCTGGCCCGCGGTTCTGCCGCCAGACTTGCCAGGGGTTTTGCCCGCGGCCTGGGCGCCGGACTTGCCGGCTGCTTTGGCGCCAGCGCCGGTCCCTGTCTTTCCAGTTGCCTTCCTGGCAGTGACGCCACCGGCTTTGCTCGTCGATTTGCCCGCTGCGCCGCCCGCCGTCCGGGCAGGCGATGCGCTGTCAGTGCCGGTCCCGCGCTTACCGGCCGCCTTACTGGCCGTCGACGATTTGCCGGCGTTGGTGGCCGCTTTGCTGGCCGGCTTGCTGGCCGCTTTGCTGGCCGGCTTGCTGGCCGACTTGCCAGCCGATTTGCCGGCCGTGTCGCTGCCTGTCTTGCCTGCAGATTTGCCGGCTGATTGGCTGGCTGATTTGCCGGCGGCGCCGGTCCTCCCCTTGGAGGATGACCTGGCCGCCGATGTCGCGCCAGGCTTGCGGGTGGCCTTGGCATCGGATTTGCCGGCCGTGGAACCCTGTTTGCCGCTATTGCCGGTGGCTATGCTGCCGGCACCAGCGGATTTGGCGGCCGGCTTGCTTGCAGCGCTGGTGGAGGATTTGGCGGCCGGCTTCCTGGCCGTCTTGCGTGCCGGCGTTCCGGCCGCCTTGCTGCCGGCCTTGCCCGATTGCGATTCCGAAGTGGAGCGCGGTTGGCCGTTATCGGCCTTGGCGGCGGTGGATTTGCCGGCGGTCTTGCGTGCCGGACGGGCAGCCGACTTACCGGTGGACCTGGCCGGCTTATCGGCCGAGGCGCGTGCGCCGCCCTTGCTGGCGCTGGCGCGGCTGGCCGCCTTGCCGGATGCGGCGCCTTGCGCCTCGGTTTCGCCGTGTTCGCGGCGCTGTTTGTTGACGATGCGGGCGGCGACTTCATCTTCACGGCCGCTGTAGCGGCCTTCCTTCTGGAACTCCTGTTTCAGTTCCTTGTACTCGCGTTCCCGCTTTGGGCTGGCTCCTCTGGGCATGACAGTTCTCCTCGTGGTTGCGGTGCCCCGATCATACGCGCACGCACATTTACCCGGCGCACGCCCGCAACACAGGTTCCTTGCGGCGCCATCGCCGCCACCTGCGCCGCGCCGTGCCGCATGGACTCCACGCCTCCGGTGGTGGCGCGGACGCTGCCCGCGCCACCGCGCAGCCGCTTAAAACTGCTCGATCCACGCGGCCAGCTGCGCCGGCGTGAGCATGGTGTCGCAACGCGCCAGGCGGGCCAGCACACCGCCGCCTTCACCCGGCTCCACCTGCAAGGTCCAGCCATGGCGACCCAGCCACAGCAACGCGGCCATCCAGAACGCGTGCTGCGATGAAATCACGTCCGAACTCGGCGTGACGAGGAATTCAGCCAGGTCGGCGCCACGCTGGAACAGCACGCCGCTGTCGCCCAGCACGCTGCACGCATCGCCGAAGTTTTCCTCCAGCATGGCCAATACACGCCCGGGATGGGCCTGCGGATAGCGGCCGTCGATCTCGTCGAGGTGATCGCGCGCGGCCAGCGCAAAGGCCGCGTTGCGGAACGCTTCGGCGCTGGTCAGGTCGGCGTGGTCGATCAGCAGCCAGTCCGGTTCCGGCGCCGATGCGCCCGCCAGCCGCGCCGCCGCCAAATACGATTCCACCGGCAGGTACGACACCAGCCCCGCCAGGCCGGCACACAGCGTATAGACCATGCCGACCCGCGACGCGGCGACCTGCTGCTGCCGCACCACGAGTTTTTCACGCAACAATTGGGCGTGTTCGCCTTGCAGGCGCGCCAGCGCCAGCGCCTGGCGCAGCTCCATGCGCAATGCCCCAAGGTCCCACGGCTTCTGGATATAGCGGTGGATTTGCCCCTGGTTGACCGCTTCCACCGTGTGTTCCAGTTCGCAATACGCCGTGGTGAGGATGCGCACGATGTGCGGATACCGGTCGCGCGCATACGCCAGCAACGCATTGCCGTAGGCGCCCGGCATGCGCTGGTCCGACACCAGCACCGCGATCCGTCCTGCGTGGGCGTCGAGCAGCGCCTTGCCCTCCTCCACCGAGGCCGCCGTGAAGACCGGCGCCACCGATTCGAGCGCACGCTGGAAGTATTTCAGGGACGTCGCTTCGTCGTCCACGTAGAGGATGGCCGGCTGGCCGGTGTCGCTCATGAATTGCCCTTACAGGTTGGATGCCGCCGCGGCGCGGGGCAGGTCGAAACTGAACCGCGTCCATTCGCCGGCCGCGGAGTCGGCCACCAGCGCGCCGCCGTGGCGTTCGATCACGCCATAGCTGATGGACAGGCCCAGGCCCAGCCCCTGCCCCACTTCGCGCGTGGTGAAGAACGGTTCGAATACGCGGCCCAGGTGTTCGCGTGCGATGCCGGGGCCGTTGTCGCGCACGGTCACGCGCAGGCGGGCGTGGTCGGCCACCGCGCCGATGTACAGTTGCGGCTTGCGTCCGTGCAGCTTGCGCATCGCCAGCGCCGCGTTGCTGAACAGGTTGATCAGCACGCCGATGATGTCGGCTTCGTCGCCCACCACCATGGTATCGCCGCGCAAGTCGCGTTCGACCTTCACGTCGCGCAATTCATGGCCGACCAGGCGGATCGCCGATTCCAGCGCCCGCGCGAACTGGAACGGCGCCAGGTCGGCGCCGTGGTCGGGGCGCCGGTGCGCGAAGGTCTTCAAATCCGACACGATGTATTGCACGCGGCGCATGCCTTCGCGCGCGTCGGCGAGGCATTCGGCCAGCGCCGGGCTGGCGCGGGCCGCCGGGTCTTCATGGGCCAGGTCGATCGCCATCAGGCAGTAATTCACGGGATTGCTGACTTCATGCAGCAGGCCGGCCGCCAGGGTGCCGGTGGCCGCCATCTTTTCCTGCTGCAGCATCTGGCCCTTGATGTCGGCCAGGTCGCGGTTGCTCTGCCGCAGTTGCCGGTTTTTTTCCGCCAGCTCCTTTTTCATCTGCAGCATCAGCGCGCGCGCCTGTTCGTTATAGAACGCGCACACCGCGCTGGCGATCGCGGTAAACAACAGCAGCAGCGAATTGACGGCGTAGGCTCCCTGCCAGGCCGCGCCGGCCGGATGGGTGTAGCAGGCGATGAAATACATCAGGTACGTGATGGCGCCCAAGGCCAGGCATTGCAGAACGGAAAATTGCAGCGCAATACCGGACGCGAACACCGCCAGGTTCAAGCCCTCATAATATATGGAGACCGGGCCTTCGGTGACGTGGATCATCCAGCAAATCATCACCTGCGGCAGCAGCAGCCAGCCAAACGTGACCCCCTGCACGTGGCGCTGCGCCCATGCGGTGCGCAACAGCGCCGTCACCGCCAGCAACAGCACCGACACGGCCGAGCGCAGCGCCACGAAGTGCATCTGGTGGTCCGGATACAGCGCCGCGTCCAGCCCCACGCCCAGCATCACCAGGACGATGCAGGTATAGGCCGCGCCGCGCGAAAAACGCAGCCGGTAGGTGTGCAGCACCGCCGCGTAGCTGTCGCTGAATTCGTCGCCGGCCTGTTCAGCGCCGGCGCCACCGGCGCCACCGGAGGCGCCGCTCACCATGCTCGCTGTCTTCAAGGCAGGACCGCTTGCGCCGCCACGTAACCGCCGCCCGCGTCCGCCGCCACGTCGACCCGCACCGCCGGGGGCAGCAGGCGGCGCAGCCCGGCCTCGTCGCGGTAGACCAGGTACCATTCCAGCAAATGCTCCATCGCGTGGCGCCCGGCCACACCGGCGTGCACGTTGGCGGCCAGCATGCGGCCGCGCCGCCGCAGGCGCGATGCGCAATACGCCAGCAGCCGCGCGCACACCTTGTCGGGCAGGTAGTCGAACAGCGAGGCGCAGTACGCCACATCGAATTCACAGGTGCTGGCGCCCTCGTCGACCGGGCGCTTCAGGAGCCGGTGCACGGTATCGTTGACGCAGGCAATGATGGCCGGCCGCGGCAGCGCCGCGTTCAGCCCCGCCAGTTGCCCGCGCGTCCACTCCAGCGAGGCGTCGCTGAAATCGACCAGTTCGAATTGCAGCCAGTGCGGTTCCGGATCGTCCTGCAGGAAGCGCTGCACTTCCAGCGCCGGGCCGCAGCCAAGGCAGAGCACCCTGAACGGCCGCCCGGCGGCGCGCGCCGCGTCGGCCTGGCTGCGCAGGAAAGCCGCCAGCATGCCGATACGGGCGCGGTGTGCCTGCGCCAGCGGCGTGGCGAGAAACGCGGTATTGATCACCTGGGAGTACGTGTTCGGCCCCTGGCGCGGCGCATCGAGCAATTGCCGTACCATCTGGTAGTCGCCCGCATAGCCCAACGGCTTGGTAAACGCGCGGAATACAAAGGGTGCACGCAAGATCAGCGGATGCAGTGCCCCCTGGGCAAACGCGCGGTGCGCCGCCGCGTCGGCTTCGCCGGTGCGCGCCGCTTCGCGGTCGATTGCATCCAGGCTGCGTCCGATGCGCGCCGCGAACGGCGCGGCCAGTTCGTCAAACACGTCATCGCGCAGGCGCCCCTCGTCATCCCTGGGCAGCGTCTCGGACAAATCGGCCTGTTCCATCCAGCGCGCCGCGTCGGCCAGGAACGCCCTCGATTCGTTAATTGCGATCTGATAAGCGTGCCCGACGCGGAACCGTTCATCCCAGTCACGCACGAATTCCGCCGCCGCCCTGCCTGGCGCACCGGCACTGCCCGCCGGCCGTACCGCCCCCATGGCTCCCACCGCCGGCCCATCCGCCACCAGGTCGCGCCAGTCGTCGATCAGCCGCAGCGACACAATCGCGGTGAGGCCCGTATTGACCAGGCTGGTAACGACCGCCTTGCCGCCATAGGCGTCGGCCGCCCCGACGCGTATCGTCACGTCATGCAACACTTCGCTGACCTGGACGATGGAATGCGGATTGTAGACTTCCATCACCAGTTCGCGCCGCCGCAAGTTCACGATGGTGCCGCGCGCGCCATGGCCTTGCGCATTGACGAAACTGACTACGGGATCGATTTGCGTTTGCAGGTACACGTCCAGACACTCCAGGTTAGCGCCAGCAGCCGTTGCAACTGCAAGTCACGGAAGTGTATAGACGAGTAGCGTTCTATGCAACATTTCGCCATGGTACGTTTTACACTTTTACTACACTGCCTGGCTAAGCGCGCGCACATAGTCGGTATTGCTTTCCTGGAAACGCCACTGCTGATAGATTGGTAGACTGATGATTCCATTAGGAAACATCTATTATGCGAATTACTAACCTCCCCATCGGCCGCCGCTTGACGGCCGCCTTTTCCCTGACCATCGTGCTGCTGGCCACGGTGGTAGCGGTCGGCGCCACGCGCCTGCAAGCGGTCAGCGACGAAATCGACGTCACCATCAACGACCGTTACGCCAAGATCAGCCTCCTCAACGATTTGAAGGACGCGTCCAACCGCCAGGCGCGCGACGTACGCAACGCGTTGATGCAGCCGGGCGCCGATCCTGCCGAAATACGCGGCATCACCGATACCGGCAGCGAAGGCGACGCCCACCTGGCGCGGCTGCAGGCCACCGCCATGGCCGGCGACGCCGCGTCCCTGCTGCAGCGGATCGCCGACGCCCGCACCGCCTACGCCGCCGCGCTGCAGCCATTGGTGCAAAAACTGCAAGCCGGCGACCATGCCGGCGCCACGGCCTGGATGACCGCGCAAGTCAAGACATTGCAGCAAGCCCAGTTCGACGCGATCGAACAATTGATTGCCTTCCAGGTGCGCCAGATGCACGCCTCCGGCGACGCGGCGCGCGCCACCGCCCGCACCGCCGGCATGGCCATGGTGGCGCTGGGCGTGGCGGGCGGCATCTTGAGCCTGCTGACCGCCTGGTACATCACGCGCGGCATCGTCGGGCCGATCGGGCGCGCAGTGCAGGTGGCGCGCACGGTGGCCGACGGCGACCTCGGTTCCGTGATCGAGGTGCGTTCCGCCGATGAGGTAGGCGCGCTGTCGGCCGCCCTGAACGACATGAACGGCAGCCTGGTGCGCATCGTGTCGGACGTCCGCGCCGGCACCGATGCGATCCGCCACGCCTCGTCGGAAATCGCGGCCGGCAATGCGGATTTGTCGGCGCGCACGGAACAGCAGGCCGGCGCGCTGGAGGAAACCGCGTCGGCCATGGCGCAACTGACCGCCACGGTCCAGCAAAACACCGCCAGCGCACAGCAGGCCAATGCCTTGGCGCAATCCGCGTCGGGCATCGCCGGCCAGGGCGGCGCCGTGGTGGCGCAGGTGGTCGGGACCATGGCCGCGATCAATACGTCGTCGCGCCGCATTGCCGACATCACCGGCCTCATCGATTCGATTGCATTCCAGACCAATATCCTGGCGCTGAACGCCGCCGTCGAAGCGGCCCGGGCCGGAGAACAGGGCCGGGGCTTTGCCATGGTGGCCAGCGAAGTGCGCGGGCTGGCAGCCCGCTCCAAGGCGGCGGCGCACGAAATCCGCGCGCTGATCGATGAATCCGTGCTGCGCATCGACGCCGGCGCGCAACTTGCCGACGAAGCCGGCCGCACCATGGAACAGATCGTGGCCAGCGTGGCCGGCGTGGCCGACATCATTGCCGGCATCGCCAGCGCCAGCGGGCAACAGTTGGCCGGCATCGAACAGGTCAACGCCGCGCTGGCCGCCATGGATGACAGCACCCAGCGCAATGCCGCCCTGGTGGAACAGGCCGCTGCCGCGGCCGGCGCCATGCGCGAACAGGCGTTGGCGCTGTCGGCGACCGTTGGCGTATTCCGCCTCGACGCGGCGGCATTTGCCGACCTGGACGCAACCGCAGCCCTGACCGGTTCCTCGGCCGGTTCCTCAGCCGGTTCATTGTCCGGTCCGTTGTCCGGTACATTGTCCGGTCCATTGGCCGGTCCATTGGCCGCCTCACTGGCCGGTTCACTGGTCGCCTCCTCGGCCGCTTCCATTGCAGGTTCCGTGGATGGTTCCGTGGCCGCTTCCATTCCTGCTTCGATCGCTGGTTCCATGGCAGGCTCCGCCGCCAGGCCGGCTTCCAGCCCGGCCTCCCGCGTCGCGCGGGGCGCCACCGTCACCAGCCTGGCCCTGCGCGCCAAGACGGCGGGCATCGGCGCGCCGCCTCCTGCCCGCCAGACCGCACGCCAGGCGGCCGACCAGGCCGCGCAACTGGTCGCGGACCTGGCGGACGACCGCCGCGCCACCGGCACCTGACCCAGGCAGTCCCCGACCTGGGCCGCACCGGCCCGTGGTTGGCGCATGGCAGGGCTGGCGCGGCCTCGACCGTACGGCAGCGTACGGAACCGCTGCGCCATCCGGTGCACAGTGGCGGAGCCAACCACCGGAGTCCGCCATGACAACCATCCGCAAGGGCCAGGCGCCCGCACCGCTCAACCGCGACACGTTCCGCGTGCAATTCCACAAGTCGTTTGCCGACCCCGCATTTGAACAGGTCAGCGCGGCGCTGGCCCAGGTCGAGCAGGTGGCATGGAACAACTACCAGGCGCACCGCAAGGCCCCGCGCACCAGTCCCGCCGGCCCCGGCTACGCGGACCCGTCGTACGAGTTGTCCGACGAATGGCGCGCCACCAGCGAACGCCTGCAACAGGCCGAGCGCCTGCAAAAGGATCCCGCCACCCGGTCGCGCATCCTGCTCATCAATGGCTCCGCGCGCAACGACGGCACCTGCCCCGGCGAGATGGCGAAATCGTGGCGCATGGTGCAATGGATGCGCGGCGTCCTGCACGCCGAAGGCATCGACGTGCGCACCCTGGACCTCAGCCGGCTGACTTCCGACTATGACTTGCACATCCACCCATGCAAGGGGTGCGTGTCGACCGCCATGCCGCTGTGCCATTGGCCATGCAGCTGCTACCCCAACCATGCGGCGCGCCAGACCAACGACTGGATGGCCGAGATCTATGAGCAGTGGGTGGCGGCGCACGGCATCATCATCGTCACCCCGGTCTACTGGTACCAGGCGCCGGCGCCGCTGAAACTCATGATCGACCGGCTGGTGTGCGCCGACGGCGGCAACCCCGATCCCACCACCACCCATGGCAAACGCGCCGCCGAAGCCAAGGCGCTGGAACTGGCAGGCTGGTCTTATCCCAAGCACCTGGCGGGACGCGCCTACGGCCTGGTGGTGCACGGCGACGTGGCCGGCGTGGAAAACCTGCGGCGCAACCTGTCGGACTGGCTGGGATGGATGGGCCTGGTGCCGTCCGGCGGGCAGGCGCAACTGGACCGGTTCCTCGGCTACTACGAATCCTATGCGGACAGCCACGATGTGCTGGACCGGGAGGCCGCGTTCCACGACGAAGTGCGCAACGTGGCGCGCGCCGTGGCCGCGACGGTACGACGCCTGCGCGCCGGCCAGCTGCACCAGGGCGACGAAGGCCTGGCGCGGCCGCGGCCGAAGTAAACGGCGTGCCGGCCGGGCTTGCCCGGCCAACCTGGCCAAATGTGGCCGTAACGCTGCACGGTCCCGCCGCCCCGGCTGGCCGCCGCGCCGCGCCGCCCGGGGCACGCGCCGCCCGGGGCACGCGCCGCCATTACGTGGCGCCGGCAGGCACCGGGCGCGCAGATGCGTATGCGGGCTGGCGGCACGGCAACGCCCACGGCCGCCTGCAGTGGCGCCGCCGCTTACAGGCGGGCGACCGCGCGGCGCGCCGCGTCCGCCGGCGAAAAGCCGCGGTGGCGGTCGGCAAACGCACGCGCCGCGGCGGCGTGGCCGGCATCGGCCAGCATCGTGTGCAGCAGCGCCAGCCAGTCCGGCGGCGGCGCCGCGACACTGACCGCAATGCCGGCCGCCGCCATGCGGCGCGCCATCAAAAATTGCTCTACCTGCATCGGCAACAGCAGCATCGGCACCCCCGCCAGCAAGGCCTGCGCCACGGTGGCTTCGCCGCCGTGGCACACGCACCAGTCGGCCCCGGCCAGCGCGGCACGCAAGTCCACCGGCCTGCGCGCATACAGGATATGCGGCGACGGCACCGGCGGCGGCTTGCCGCTGGCCACTTCCGGCACATAGCACAGTACGCGGCAGCCAGCCCGGGCCAGCGCTTCCAGCAGCCGGGCATGTTCGCCATGGGCCGTCTTCAAATAAGCAAAGACCCGTGGCCCGGAGCCGTCCGGCCATCTCGGCGCGATACCGCCGTCATCGGGGAACACCGGCCCCAGCCACTCGGTATCGGCCTGGGCGCGGTCGTAGTGGTCCATTTCCGGCCATGCCGTCATCAGGGCCGTATCGCCGAGAAACAGTTGCGCCGCCCACTCCAGTGGCGCGGCGCCATGGCGCGCCAGCACGGCGTTGGCCACCTCCAGTACGCGCGCTTCGGCCTGCGCCAGCCGCTGCGGCGCGATATTCTCCCAGTCGCGCAAGCCAGGCAGCGCCCTGCCCGGCGGCGGCAGCGTGAAACCGATCCCCACCATGGCGAAGCGCAGTCCCATGCTGCGCGCGGCCAGCATGGCGGTCGGGGCGTAATCGCCGACCACGACGTCGGCTTGCACCAGTTCAAACAGCGTGCGCCAGCCCTGCACCTGGCCGGCCAGCCCGTCCGGCTCCAGGTAGCCGTATTCCAGGATGATTTCCGCCAGGCTGCCCCGGTTTTCCGGCAAACCCACCGCGCGGTGCCCCCAGACCGGGGCTTGCAGCGCGGGGGCCACACCGGCCAGCAAACCGTGCGTCTGGGCCAGGTCGCGCAGGCTCAGCGTGACCTCGTGCCCGGCCGCCAGGCATTGCTGCGCCAACAGCTTGAGCCGGCCGGCATGGCCAAGGCCGCCGCCCAGTTCCCAGCACAGGTGAACGCGCGCCATGGCTCAGCCCTCCCACGCCGGCACGGCCGCATGCCGCCGCGCGATGCGCCCGGCCATGCGCCATGCGCCAGGACAACCGCAAGCATGCATACGGACCATGGTTCAGTGCTCCAGTGCCGACAAGGCGGCATGCAGCTGCGCCATGCCGTCGACCACTTGCCATGCGCCGGGAAACGCATAATGGCGCGTCAGCGGGTGGCGCAGCACGATGCAGCGCAGGCCGGCCGCCCGCGCCGCCTGCAGGCCGCGCGGCGAATCTTCCACCACCACGCACTGCGCGGCCGGTACGCCCAGCCGTTCCAGCCCCATCAGGTAGGGTTCCGGCGACGGCTTGCTGTTTACATAGTCTTCCGACGTCAGCGCAAAGCGGAAATGGCGCAGCAAGCCGAGCCGCGCATGGATCTGGTGGAAATGGTCGCCATTGGAACTGGTCACCACGCCCATCGGCAGCCGGCCCGACCACGCCGCCAGCACATCTTCCACACCGGGCACCGGCCCCACCCCGGCCGCTGCCAGCAATTGCGCGTAACGCACGTTGCGCGCCTCCCGCAGCGCCGCGATACGCTCGTTCGTTAATTGCATACAAGTGACCAAATGCCAGGCGCCGCAATTGTCCGCGAGGTACCAGTCGAAAAACTGGCGTTCCGTCAGCGCCACGCCCAGGCCCTCGAACAATTCACGGTTGGCCTGGTAAAACAGGCGTTCGGTATCGACCAGCACACCATCGTTGTCCCATAACACGCCCGCCAGCGCCATATGATTGCTCCGGAAAAAACCGCCATTGTAGGCCATTGCGGCACGGCGCCGGACGTGTCATCGTGACCAACCCGATGAATTTGCCTATAAGAAAGCTCCCCACCAGCGCCCGGGTATGCAATACTCCACGCACCCGAACATCGCCAACTAACAAGCATGCCCGTCGAAGGCTTTTTTTCCCGCCTTGCTGCCCGCGTTTTGCCCGCCACATTGAAGGCCCGGATGGCCACTGTCGTCATCCTGCTGGTGCTGGGCGCCACCACCCTCGTCACCACCGGCGCCCTGGTGCTGGCCGAGCGCGACATGAAAAGCGTGATCGGCTCCCAGCAATTCGCGGTCCTGTCGACCGCCGCCGCCTATGTCGACGAACAGATCGAGAACAAGCGCGCCATCCTGGCCACGCTGCCGGAAGGCCTGGCGCCCGGCATGCACGCGGCGCCCGATTCCATGCAAAAGCTGCTGGAGTCGCGCCCCATCGCCCGCGGCGAATTTTTCAATATCGTGATTTTCGACCGCGGCGGCCGGCTGGTGGCCACGCTGCGCCCGGATTTCAATGAAACGCGCATCACCGCCAATACCCAGCCGTATTTTGAAAACACCATCAAGACCCGCAAGGGGCTGGTGTCCGAACCGTTCCTGTCGCGCCTGTCCGGTCGCCCGGTAGTGGTGCTGACGCAGCCGGTCCTGGACAAGGCAGGTGACGTGGCCTATGTCATCGTCGGCAGCATCGACCTGCAAAAGTCCGACTTCTTTGGCCCGATCAACGCGCTCAAGCCCGGCAAGACCGGCTTCATGTTCATCATGACGGCGGGCGGCATCCTGATCCACCACCCGACCCAGAGCCGCCTGCTGCAGCACATCAATGCCCGCCCCGGCTACAACCGCGCCACGGAAATGGCGCTCACCGGTTTCGAAGGCTGGACCGAGGCGAAAAACAAGGATGGCGCCGAAGGCATCTATGCGTACAAGCGCGTGCGCGGCACCAACTGGATCGTGGGGGCGCGCTACCCCACCGCGGAAGCGTTCGAGCCGCTGGCGGCGCTGCGCCGCAGCGCCATTCTTGCCGCCAGCGGCTTCGCCGCCGTGGCCGGCCTGCTGTCGTGGCTGGCCATCAGCCGCCTGCTGGCGCCGCTGCAGCGCCTGCGCAGCGGCCTGGCGCGCGTCCACCAGGACGACGCCGACATCGCGCTCCTGCGCATCAAGCGGCGCGACGAGATCGGCGACCTGGCCCACGCCGTCTATACGTTGACGGCGGAGCGGGAACAGGCCCTGGCCCATGCACGCGACAATGAAACCCTGGTGCGCAACATCCTGCAGCATGCGCCGGACGCGTTCATCAGCAGCGACAAGCAGGGCCGCATCGTCGAATGGAACGCCCAGGCCGAACGCACGTTCGGCTGGCGCCGCGACGAAGCCGTGGGCCGCAGCATCGCCGAGCTCATCGTGCCGCCCGCCATGCGCAACGCCCATGCGGCCGGCATGGAACACTTCGCCCGGACCGGCTCCGGGCCCATCATCAATACCCGCGTGCGGGTGCATGCGCTGCGGCGCGACGGCAGCGAAGTGCCGGTCGAACTGTCGATCGGCGCGCTGCGCCACGGCGACGACCACATGGCCACCGCCTTCCTGCACGATATTTCCGAACGGGTCGCGTTCGAGGAGAAAATCGCCGCCGGCGAACGGCGCGCGCGCATGATCGCCGACAGCATGCCGGCGCTGGTGGCGTACATCGACCGCGACTTGCGCTACCGCTTCACCAACGAGCATTACCAGTACCTGCTCGGCCTCGACCCGCGCAGCATGCTGGGCAAGACCATCCAGGAAGTGTTTGGCGCCGACCTGTTCCGCCTGTGGGAAGAGCCGATCCGCAGGACGCTGCGCGGCGAGCGCGTCCACGTCGAACGCCTCAGCCCGGAACTGGGCCAGTCCATGCACATGATGGTCGACCTGGTGCCGGACATCGGCGAGGACGGCGCCGTGGCCGGCTTTTACCTGATGGCGATGGACATCACGCAGCGCAAGGAAGCCGAGTTGACGCAGGCCGCCAGCGAAAAGCGCCTGCGCCTGGTGACCGACAACCTGCCGGTGCTGATATCCTACCTGGACCACGAACAGAAACTGCGCTTCGGCAACGCCACATACCAGCGCTGGATGAACATCGATCCCAACGCCGTGCTGGGCCACACGCTGGCCGACATCATCGGCGCCCACCAGTATTCCAAGTGCCAACCGTACCTGGCGCGCGCCTACCGCGGCGAAGTGGTGTCGTTCGAGCTGCGCACGCTGCTGCACGGCGAAGTGCGCACGCTCGACACCACGTTCCTGCCGGACCTGCAGCCCGACGGTTCGGTCGCCGGCGTGTATGCGCTGAGCCACGACATGACGCGCATGAAAGCCGTGGAAGAACAACTGATCGAACTGGCCCGCATCGATACCCTGACCGGCATCGCCAACCGCCGCAAGTTCGATGAAGTGCTGTGGCAAGCCATGGAACGCTGCCGCCGCCAGCGCAACACCATGGCGCTGGCTTACCTGGACATCGACAACTTCAAGGCCATCAACGACACGCTGGGCCATGGCGCCGGCGATGAAGTGCTCAAGGCGTTCGCGGCGCGCCTGCAGCGCACCGTGCGCGCGATCGACACCGTGGCGCGGCTGGCCGGCGACGAATTCGTGGTCGTGTTTGAAAACATCAGCCACCCGGCCGAGGCTGCCGCGCTGGCGGCCAAGGTGGTGGGCGCGGTGCGCGAAGCGCTGTCACTGCCGGGCGGCGACATGCGCATCACCACCAGCCTCGGGATTGCCTGTTATTCAGGTGGCAAGGAAACCCAGCAGGAACTCATCGCGCGCGCCGACCGCGCCCTGTATGCGGCCAAGCGCAAGGGGCGCAACTGTTACGAAATGGAGACACAGCTGGTGTGATTGCCGCGCCTGTCCTCAAAGTGTGAGAATTGGAGAGAATTGCCCTGCACGAATGCGTCAGAATGAACCTGCATAGACATCTATAGGGAGAGCGGGTCATGTTCAAGAGCATGCGAATGGAAACCAGGCTGCACGTGGGTTTGGGCGGCATTGTCGCTTTGGTCATCCTGCTGGGATTGACCGCGTTCACCAACCTGGCGTCGCTGCTGTCGCACTGGACCACGTTCGAAGCGGGCACCATGCTGCGCAAGGATGCCGTGGTGGCCATCGTGACCGGCAACGGCAACGCGGTGCACCATTTCAAGAATTACGTGCTGCGCGGCGGCGATTACGCCGCCCAGGTGCGCACCGACCTGTCGGACATAGAAAAAGGCGCCGCGGCCTACGCCGCCACCGGCGACATCGACCGCGAAGAACAGGCGCTGCTCAACGATATCACCAGCGCCACGCGTGACTATGCGGCCCAGCTGGCGCACCTGGAAAGCCTGCGCGACAAGGGCGCCACCACCGCCGAGCTGGACAAGGCAGCCAAGGGCGCCGATGCCGCCATCACGGCTGCCACGAAAAAACTGCTGGTGCTCAATGCCAAGGAAACCAAGGCGGAATCCGATGCGATGCGCTCCATCACGGAAACCGCCAAGCAAGTCATCCTCGGCTTTGCCGTCGTCATTGCCGTGCTCGGGTGCGGGCTGGCCGTGTGGATTTCCCGCTCCATCAGCACGGTGGTGCAGGACGTACAGCGCGTGGTGCAAACCCTGGCCAGCGCATCAAGCGAGGTGTCGGCCACGGCCGGATCGCTGTCGCAGGCGTCCAGCGAACAAGCCGCCAGCGTGGAGGAAACCAGCGCCTCGATCGAGCAGATGACGGCGTCCATCACGGCCAATGCGGAAAACGCGCGGGTCACGGACGCGATTGCCACCAGGGCCGCCGACGAAGCCGCCAAGGGCGGCGAAGTCGTGAAGGCGACGGCGGCGGCCATGCGCCAGATCGCGAAAAAGGTCTCGATCATCGACGACATCGCGTACCAGACCAATTTGCTGGCGCTAAACGCGGCCATCGAGGCGGCGCGCGCCCATGAACACGGCAAGGGCTTTGCCGTGGTGGCGGCCGAAGTGCGCAAGCTGGCAGAACGCAGCCAGGTGGCCGCGCAGGAAATCGCGGAAGTCGCCACCAACAGCGTGGAACTGGCCGACCAGGCCGGCGCCCTGCTGGAATCGATGGTGCCGAACATCCGCAAGACCTCGGACCTGGTGCAGGAAATCGCCGCCGCATCGGAAGAACAGTCGTCCGGCGTACGCCAGATCAATGGCGCGGTCGGCCAGTTGAGCCAGACCACCCAGCTCAACGCGGCAAGCTCGGAAGAGCTGGCCGCCACCAGCGAGGAAATGAGTGCGCAGGCCGACAACCTGGCGCACCTGATGGACCTGTTCAAACGCTATTCCGGCCCCGACACCGCCCCGGCCGCCATGCCGCGGCGCGCCGCATCCGGCCGCGCGGCGGCACC
>CBIHOX010000024.1:0-54993 GCA_966211685.1 uncultured Pseudoduganella sp. | reverse complement strand
ATGCTTAAAGCAGCGATTGGATGCTTTCCACGGTTTGCGGTGACATAGCCTTTTTTCTTGGCTGAACCAGCGCATACCGTGGAAGCACCCAATAGCTGCGTTCCAGCATGCTTTCGGCGCGATCGATGCGATGTGCGCCCGGAATACAGTGCCAGCCCAAGACGTCCGGCGGCAAAGGGCCAGGCACCTTTTTTGCCTTTTTTCGAAGCGCAAAAAAGCGCCAGGGATTTCCAGCCTCGCGGCGGAAAAGTCCCTGGCGCCTTTGGGAAACCAGGAAGGAAATCAGCGGCCGGTGGTGTCGTACACGGTGGTGTCCGTGTGGTTGGCCGCGTAATGCAATTCGCGCAGGTTGCCGAGGTCGGCAGTGTAGGTGTCGCGTGCTTCCTTCATGCAGTCGCTGCGTTCATCGGCCGCCATTTTCCTGCAGCCGATTTTCGCTTCCGCATACGCCGCATTGATTTCCTTGCGCAGCGTACGCAGTTGCGCGGCGGTGTTGCGGTCGGCCTTGTACCAGCGCGCCGGATCGCCCCGCTTGAGTTCCTGGCGCTGGTGGGCCGCCACTTCGGGCGGGGTTTGCGCCTGCGCGGCGCAGCAGGCGGCCAGCAGGGCCGCGGCAAAGAGTTTGTTCATGATGTCATCCTCCTATAACCGTCCGGTCAGCAGCATGACCAGCAAGACCAGCACGATGATGCCGGCAATGCCGCTCGGGGCATAGCCCCAGTTGCGGCTGTAGGGCCAGGCCGGCAATGCGCCCAGTAAAACCAGTACCAGCAGGATCAGTAGTATGGTGCCCATGGCGTCTCCTTTGATGGCGGCTCAGGTGCGCTTAGTAGCGGTAGACGCGGCCATCGACCACACGCACGCGGTTACCGATGCGCAAGTCATAGACGCTGTCCTGGTTGATGGTGCGGTAGTCGCCGTTGTCCATGCGCACCGTGATCTGGTAGGCGTCGTATGGCTGGTTGCGGTTGCGTTCCACGCTGTTGCCCACCACGGCGCCGCCGATGGCGCCGGCTGCGGTGGCCGCTGCGCGGCCGCTGCCGGAGCCGACCTGGTTGCCGACCAGTGCGCCGACCAGGCCGCCCGTTACGGCGCCGACGCCGCTGGTGGCGGGGTCGATGCGCACGGTCTGGATCGATTCAATCGTGCCATAGGTGGCGGCGTTGCCCATGGACGAGTAGTTGGTCGATTGCACCGGCGTACTCGAGCAGCCGGTGATCAGGGCGGATGCGGCAATCATGACTGCCGCCAGGGTCTGCGTTGTCTTCATGTTGTTCTCCTGTTTGTCCGGTGAGGATGCAGCCAGATTAGTCAGCAACCCGACAAGGGTCTGTGCGGTGACGCACGCTGTCCCCGGAGGCCCGTTCTGTGTTCGATAGCGTACAGATGAACGCGCGCAACTGTCAGAAACTGCTGCTCAACGGCCTGCTGCTGGCCCCTATGTTCCGGCATCGCATCCATGCCGGAGGAATGCTCGAACGAGCACTAACCAAGGAGTCTTAATCATGAAATTCGCTAATAAATTTGCTGCCGCCGTCTTCACCGCCGCCACCGCCTTTGCCGTGGTGGGCTGCTCGTCCACGCCGACCAAGGAAAGCGCCGGCGAGTTCGTCGACGATTCGGTGCTGACCACCAAGGTCAAGGCCAGCATTTTCAATGAGCCCACCCTGAAGTCCACGGAAATCAATGTCGAAACCTTCAAGGGCACCGTGCAGCTGAGCGGCTTCGTGGCGCAGCCTGCCGACATTACCCGTGCCGGCGAAATCGCCCGCGGCGTCAAGGGCGTGAAGGAAGTCAAGAACGACATCCGCGTGAAGTAATCACCGTAGGGCGGGACCGCTGCGGTCCCGCTTGTTTGCCATGATCCCCGCTGGCCCATCCCATCCACCTTCCGCCACCACTGCTGGCGCGGCCAGCAAAGCCGGCCATACCGGCGATCCCAGCCATTCCAGTCACTCCGGCCAAGCCGACCATCCCACCGCGCCATCCGATCCCGAACGCGCCGCTGAACGCATCCCCGTGCACGTCCATGCCCGCGGCCTGGCGCTGGGCGTGATTGCCACCGTGGCGTTCCTGTATGCGTTGCAATGGTCGCGCGCGTTCCTGGTGCCGCTGCTGCTGGGCATATTGATTACCTATACGCTCAATCCGGTCGTGTGCTGGATGGAGCGGCTGCGCATTGCGCGTCCGATCGGTGCCACCTTGCTGACGGCCGCCATCCTGTGCGGCCTGGCCGTCGGCGCCGAGCGCCTGCATGGCGAATTCCAGAACATCCTGGAAGAATTGCCGACCGTGACGCACAAGGTCTCGACCTTGATGCGCGCCAAGCTCGGCAACGGCCCCAGCACGCTCGAGCGCATCCAGGCCGTCGCCAATGAAATCGAACAGGCCGCCTCCGGCAGCGCCGCGCGCAAGCCCGCGGCGGCGCGCAAGGCGTCCGACACCGGCGGCATCAAGATCATTGACTGGGTCTGGGCCGGTTCCATGGGGCTGGCCGGCTTCGTCAGCCAGGCCACGATGGTGATCTTCCTGGTGTTTTTCCTGCTGCTGGCGGGCGATACGTTCAAGCGCAAGCTGGTCAAGCTGACCGGACCGTCGCTGACGCAAAAGAAGATCACCGTGCACATCCTGGAAGACATCAACAGTTCGATCCAGAGTTACATGTTCATGCTGCTGGTGACCAATGCCTTGCTGGCGCTGCTGACCTGGCTGGCCTTGCAGGCGATCGGGCTGGAGAACGCGGGCGCCTGGGCCATCGTGGCCGGGCTGTTGCACATCATGCCGTATTTCGGGCCGCTGCTGATCACCAGCGCCACCGGCCTCGTGGCGTTCCTGCAATTCGAATCGCTGCAAATGGTGTTGCTGGTGGCGGGCGCCTCGCTCGGCATCGCCACCCTGGTCGGCACATTCGTCACCACCTGGATGACCGGCAAGATCGCCCGCATGAACCCGGCCGCCGTATTTGTCGGCCTGCTGTTCTGGGGCTGGCTGTGGGGTGTCTGGGGGCTGCTGCTGGGGGTGCCGGTGATCGTCATCGTCAAGGTGGTTGCCGAGCGCATCGAAGGCATGGAAATCGTTGCTGAATTGCTCGGCGAATAAGGCGTCCTCAACCGATTTTCAATTCCCCATGCTCATCGCGCGGATGGTGCTTGAGGCTGCCGATCTGCAGCGCATACTGGCGCGCGAATTCCGCCCCCAGGAAGAAGATCTGCGCCGAGTAATATACCCACAGCAGCAGCGCGATCAGCGAACCGGCGGCGCCAAAGCTGCTGGCCACGCCGCTGTTGCCGATATAGGCGCCTATCGCATATTTTCCCAGCGTGAACAGCGCCGCCGTGCCGAGCGCGCCGATCACCACGTCGCGCCATGACAGCTTGATACGGGGCAGCATCTTGTAGATCACGCCGAACATGGCGGCAATCACCAGGAAGGAGATGATCCAGTTCAGCGCGGTCAGCAGCATGGTGGTATCGCTCCAGTAGCCTTGCCACAGTTTTTCCAGCACGGTCAGCGCGGCGCTCACCACCAGCGACACCAGCAGCAGGAAGCCCAGCACCAGCACCATGCCGAACGACAGCAGCCGGGTGCGGATGGTATCCCACAGGGTGCCCTGTTTTAACGGCGGCAGCTGCCAGATTTCATCGAGGCTGGTTTTCAATTCGGCGAACACGGTGGTGGCGCCGAACAGCAGCAGCACGCCGGCAATGATGGTGGCCAGCTTGCCGTCTTCGTGGTTGCGCGCGCCGGCCAGGATGGCTTGCAGCGCTTCGGCGCCCTGGGGGCCGATGAGGCCGCGCAATTGCCCGAACAATTCCCCCTGGGCCGCCTGCTGGCCGTAAAACAGGCCGGCAATGGCAATCACCAGCACCAGGATGGGCGCGATCGAAAACGTGGTGTAAAACGCGAGGGCCGCGCCCTTGCTGCTGTCGCGGTGCTCGAACCATTCCGTAACGGTGCAGACGGCGACGGCGCGCAGGGTACGGCCGCGGTGGCGCAATAATCTCATCAGTACGCTCCTGAAAAAAAAGGGGCCTCGCGGCCCCTTTGGTTATTGCTGCATTGAACCTTAGTTCACGCGGCGTTCGATCGTGACTTGCTCGACTTCCACGCGGCGGTTCGGCTCGAGGCACTTGATCAAGTCTGCCCGTTTTTGCTTCTTGCCGTCGCAAGCGACGAGCGGGTTCGATTCACCTTTGCCGATCGCGTTCAGGCGGTCGGCCGCGACGCCTTTGCCCACCAGGTATTGCTTGACGGAGTTGGCGCGCTGTTCCGACAGCTTCTGGTTGTACTTTTCCGAGCCCAGGCGGTCGGTATAGCCGACGATGTTCACGTTGCCCACCGATGGGTTGTTGGCCAGCAAGGTGGCCAGCTCATCGAGTTTCGGCTGGTTCGGGTTCAGCTTGGCGCTGTCGAAGGCGAACAGTTCGGTGGCCGACATGGTGATCTTTTCAAACTTCGGCGCTGGCGGCGGTGGCGGCGGCGACACGGGTGCGGGCGGCACTGGCGCCGGTTCCGGTGCGGGCGCCGCTTTCGGCGCCGGCGCCGGCGGCATCGGCTTGGCGCCCAGCGCATAGTTCAGGCCCACGGTCAGGTAGGTGTTGTTGGCCTTGTCGCCGGCGGCAGGGAAGGCCGAGCCGCGCAGGAAACCGTGCACGTTGCGCAGGTCCGCCTGGAACGACAGGCGGTCCGTCATGTCGGCCTGGAAGCCCAGGCCGGCGCTGATATACGGCGAGCTCTTTTGCGTCTGGCCATTGATTTTCAGGTTGGTCTTGTCGCGTTCGGCGCCGGCGCCGATCAGCACGAATGGACGGAACGATTTACGGGAAAACAGGTACAAGCCATCCACGCCCAGCGTTTCCTGCTGGTAGCGCTGGCCTGCTTCTTTCGAGCGGCCATAGGTGTAGCCCATTTGCACGTCCCAGTTTTCCGTCACAGCCTTGCCGAATTTCAAGCCGGCGCCATAGCCGGTCTTGTCCACGCCAAAGTCCGAATCCGGTTTCATGGCATTGATGGAAGGCTGGATGTACCAGTTGGGATTGATGACTGCGTCTTGCGCCAGGGCGGCGGTCGAGCACAGCAAAGCCGTGGCGATTGCGATTTTCTTAATGTTATTCACAAGTTACTCCCGATGATTAAGGGGTGGCGCCTTTGCACCACAATATTTCCAGCACGTAGCTGTTGGACTGCACTGTATGGACATTCGTACAACGCCACTGTGCGCTACCGCACATGCATGATGACATCGTTGCGAAATTGGTACAGCGCAGGCCGGGGGATGCCGCCACGGTGGCGCTCCCCCAAAACAAACCGCGCCACACCGAATGGTGCAGCGCGGAAAGTATTGTATCAAAGAAATTTTATTGCACCAGACGGCCCGGGCGGGCCGCCATGGCGGCCATGGCGGTCAGCGGGCCGGCGCCGGGGCTGGTTCGGCTGGGCGGTCCGGCACCACGATGGTGGTGTCGCCAGGCTTGCCCGGCTCGCCTTGCGGGCCCGGGGCGCCTTGCGGGCCTTGCGGGCCTGGAGGCCCTGGGACCGGCACAGGCACCGGCACGGCGGCCGGGGCCGGGGTTTCCACGACAGGCGGGTTGTTGACGGTGGTGCGTTCACATGCGGTCAGGGTAAGGGCGGCCGCCACGGCAGCCATCAGCACAGGTAATTTCATGATGTCGTCCTTCACATGGATAAGGTGACGCCAGCATAAATCCCGCGCCATGGGGCTTCTGTTCGCGAACGCACCCAAGCATTCGATAGCTTTTTAACTACGTATTTCCATTATTGCTCACTTATGTTCGTTGCCGCACAGACCAATTTTTGACGTCTTGGCATCCTGATTCCCAGATGTAGACGACGCACGCCCCCCCGAATTCCCTGGCGCGTGCCGCGATCGACGCGATCGCGCCTCTGGCTATCGATAAGGAGTATTCACATGCATGCATTCAGAGAAAACCAAGAGTCCAGCCTTGCAGCCCAGCAGGATCAGGCTAAAACCATGGAAAAGCCGAGGCTGGCACTGGTGGAGCGTCCCGGCCCCGTCCCTGAGCGCAAGCCTTTGTCCCTGGCCTCGATCGAGCGGGTCCGCTCGACGTCCGCCACGTTGCGCCGCATCGAAAACATGCAAAAACTGATTGCTGAATTGCAACAGCATGAGATGCTGGCCGATGAAATCGCCTGGTTCCTGAAATTTTCGCCGTCCGGCGCCCGCAAATATATCCGCGACTTGCGCGATGCCGGCGTGATCGAACTGGCGCGTTATATCGAAGGTACCGCGACTTACCTTGGCAAGGCTGTGTATCAGTTGACGCCGGATGCCGAACGGGTCAAGCAATTCCTCGCCGCAATTTCCCAGCCTAAACGGGAAGGCGCGCCACCGCGCAAGGAGCGCCCCAGCCTGCGCGAACAAGCCATGGCCGGCGCCGGCCGTCACTTCCATATCCTGGCCGATGACACTCACTATGCCATCCGCGTGAATCGCGGCCCCGTCACGCGCGATCCGCTGGTGGCCGCCCTGTTCGGCGCCGCGCCATCGATGCAAAAAGCCCAGTCGTAATCCCCGCGCCGCCGCTTCAGTGCTACAGTGAAAACAGCCGGACATTGTTCCGGCTGTTTGCATTGACGTTGACTCATTGACGTTGACTCATTGACGTTGAATCATTGACGTTGAATCATTGACGTTGAATCATTGACGTTGAATTAATGCTGAGGAACCCCATGTTGATGGCTGTTCCTTGGATACGGGCGGCATGATGGAATCTTTGTGGTGGATCCCCCTGCTGGCGCTGGCGTGCGCCATTCTCCTGCTGGTGCCGCGCTGGCGCTTGCGGCGCGCGCTGGCGCTGCCGCTGCCGCCGCATGCGCTGGCCATTATCGAGCGCAACGTCGCGCCCTACCGCCGCATGGACGCGGCCACGCGGGCGCAATTGCAGCAATTGGTGAAGCACTTCCTGCATGCAAAAAAGTTCGTCGGCTGCGAAGGCCTGGAACTCACCGACGAGATGCGCTACACCATTGCCGGCCAGGCTTGCCTGCTGCTGTTGAACCGGCCCAGCAAGGTGTACCGGGCGCTGCACACCATCCTGGTCTATCCGGGCGCATTCCTGGCGCCGCGCCGCGAAGTGGGGGCCGGCGGCGTGGTGACCGACACCCGGCAGACCCTGCTGGGGGAATCGTGGGAAGACGGCCGGGTGGTGCTGTCGTGGGACGACGTGCAGCACGCGGCGCACGACTGGGGTGGGCACCACAATGTGGTCTTGCATGAATTCGCACACCAGCTCGACAGCGAATCGGGCCACACCAACGGCGCCCCTTACCTCGGCAGCGCGGACAGTTATCGCAGCTGGTCCGCGGTATTGTCGCGCGATTTCGCCAACCTGCAATATGACGCGTATTACGGCCGCACCGACAGCGTAATGGACCATTACGGCGCCACCAGCCCGGCGGAATTCTTCGCCGTGGCCACGGAAACGTTTTACGGCAAACCATGGCAGATGCGCGAGCGCCATCCGGCGCTGTATGACGAACTGCAAAAATATTACCGCGTCGATCCGCGCGACTGGACCGAAGCGCCGCCGCCGGCATGGCAGCCGGAGCCCGTGTTCAGCGCGCCCACGGTCAACGGCCGTTCGTTTGCGATTGCCAACTGGTAAGCGTATGGGTAAGCGCTGACTTGGCAAGTGCCGTAGCGCGTGCGTGAGCGCACGGAGCGCGGCTGCAAATAAGGGCAAGCTGGTGCGCCAAGACCTTTTACAGGAGCGCACCATGAGCACGATCATTGCAGGCCATTTCCAGTTGCAGCAAGACATAGACCGCGCACGCGAAGCGTTGGTCGCGGCGGGTTTTCCTGAACAGCGCATCAGCTCGTTTTTCGTTAATCCGCCAGGCCAGCACAACATGCTGGACATCGGCGGCGACCGCGACAAGTCGCCGGGCGCCAAGGAAACCGATACCACGGTGGCCAAGGGCGTGGCCACCGGCGGCGCGGTGGGCGCCGTGATAGGCGCCGCCACCGCCCCGGTCACCGGGCCGCTGGGCGCCGTGGTGGGGGCGCTGGTGGGCGGCCACGTCGGGTCGCTGTACAGCTTTTCCGACATGAAGGAAGCCGGCGAGAAGGAACAGGGCAGTATCGCCAACCAGGTCGAACACCGGCCCAGCGGCATGCTGGTGGCGGTCGCCATCGGCGACGCCGGCGACATGCTGGCCGAAGAACAGCGCGCCATCGATGTGTTGCGCGGGCTGGGGGCGCACCACATCGAAGAAGCCGAGGGCGAAATCGTCAACGGCGACTGGCGTGATTTCAATCCCTTGTCGCTGCCGGTGCTGATCACCCGCTGAACCCGCTGAATATGCGCCGGAGCCGCCTGCATCCTTGTTGCAGCGAAGCACACATTTCCCGAAGAAATGCTTGCTTCGCGGCTTACCTTGCTACAATCAAAAAGAAAGGCTGCGATCCTCAGTAACCAGCAAGGGGAGATGCGATGACACACGCATGGGTGGAACTGACCCGTCCCGACGGCCGCAGTGTCGCCTCGCCCACCGAGGCGCAGATGGCCGCGGCGTTGGCGGAAGTCTACGGAGGGGCCACGCAGGCGCCCGACGGCGGGCCTGGCGCGGCGGTGCTGCGGTTCGGTTATGACGATGGCTTGATGTATGAAGTCGAAGTGGCGCCGGGCGGCGCCATCTGCTATGCCGAGTGGTCGGACCGCGATTGTGAAATCGCGCTGGCCACGCCGCGCAGGATGGCGGGCGCCGCGCAGGAAGCCGCCATGCAGTTATGGATGTGGCTGGCGCAACGCCAGGTCGCGAAAATCCGCAGCCAGGCCTGGCAGTCGGGTGATTGACGGGCCGGCCTGTCTTGTCTTGCCTTGCCGTAGCTGGCCTTGCCGCGCTTTGTCTTGTCCCGTTGGACCCGCCGCCACTGCCGCCGCGGTAACGGATGCGCGCCGCTGGGCCGGCGCCTGCCGGAGCACAGGGCACAGGGCCCGGCGCAGCGCACGTCAGTGCGCCATCAATACCGGCAAGGTCATCGATTCAAGCACGGTACGCGTGACGCCGCCCAGCAGGGTTTCGCGGAAGCGCGAATGCCCGTAGGCGCCCAGCACCAGCAAATCGCACTGCTGGTCGGCCGCCAGCGACAGCAAGGCTTCGCCGGTGCCGGAAGTGCGCTTCAGCACGCCGCCGCGCCCGGTCTGGCGCACGAGGATATCGGCGTCGATTCCGTGCCGCATCAGGAATTTCAGCAAGTCGCCGCCCGGCGATTCGCCTTGCAGCGCTTTCTGGTGGTCAGGGTCGAATACGGCAATGTAGACCTGGTCGGCGCGCTTGAGCAGCGGCAGCGCTTCACGCACGGCGCGCGCGGCTTCCTTGCTGCCGTTCCACGCCACCAGGATGCGCCGTGCCGGCGCGTGGGCCGCGCCGGCCGGACGCGTCAGCCCGGCATACGGCACCACCAGTACCGGACGGCCGGAATGCGTCAACACTTGCGCGGGAAATTCCGTGCCGGCCGCGGTCGCAACATGTTCCGGATCGGCCTGGCCAATCACCACCAGGTCGGCATGGCGCGCCAGCAGGCTCAGGCCTGCGCCGGGATCGTCATCGACCACGCGCTGTTCAAACGACTGCAAGCCCAACCGCTGCACCAGCGGTGCGAATTGTTCCAGTGCCCGGTTGGCGCGTTCGCGCAGGAAGTTCAGGTGCAGCGCCAGGTTCGGGTCTTGCTCATCGAGAATGGCGTTCTGGTACAGCACGCGTGAAATGCCCGTCAGCGCGACGCCCAGCAAATGGCCGTCATCTTGCAGCGCCAGTTCGACGGCATAGCGGATCCGTTCCGCCACGCGGGGCGTTTCATCCACATGCACCAGGATCGATCGGTAGGCCATGTTGATCTCCCGCAGGGACATGGCTTGATTATAGGCCGGCCTTCCACTGATTGGACACACCGAAGACACACCCGAGGGCGCGCCGGTGGCGCGGTGCGGCCGCACGGCCACAGCCGGCAAGCCCGGCGTCAGCGCTGGCGGCGCTCGCTTTGGGTCTGGCAGGCAATGCACAGTGTGGCTTCGGGACGCGCCTGCAGCCGCGAATAGCCGATGTCATTGCCGCAGTTTTCACAGCTGCCGTAACTGCCATCGTCGAACTTGGCCAGCGCGTGCTTGGTGGCGCGCAATTGCGTGAGCTGGTGGCCGGCGGTTTCCTGCTGCAGCTGGTTCATGGTGCGGTTGCTGGCGCTGTCGGCCGGCGAGGTTTCCACTTCTTCCACGGCCGGACCGGCGGTGGCCAGCGCCACCTGGTCCAGCAACATGTGCTGGCGCTCTTCCAGCGCCGTGCGCAGCGCGTTCAGCTGTTCCTTGGTCAATCCGTTCATGCCTCGTATCTCCTTGGTTTCTATAGTAGAGGGGGCAGGCGGGACGGCGCGCACAATAGGGACGTCGGGGCGTCAACCTTTCCCTTCGTCATGCACAGCCGCGAAACCGTCGCGCACCTGTTTCAATGCGGCGGGCCACTGCGCGGGCTTGCCGGTGGCGACGGCGGCGCCCAGCGCGACCAGGTCGGCGGCCAGCGCCGCCAGCGCCTGCACTTTGGCGACGCGGCGCAAGCGCTCGCGCGCCATGGCGGTCACGTCCATCAATTCCTGGCACACGCTGTCGAGTCCTTCCGTGGCCAGCACGGCGGCCTGCACGTAGAGCCGGTTGGCGTACTGGCGCAACCGCACCTCATCGTCGAGCAAGGCTTGCGCGGCGTCCTGCGTGATGCCGTGCGCCAGGTCGTGCGCCGGTTCGTGTGCCGGTTCGTGCCCACTGGCGGAAGCGCCATGGCCATGCGCACGCTGGCGGATCGCCCGCATGGTGCGCTCGTGCAGCGCGTCGGCGCAGGCGGACAGGCTGTCGGCCAGTGCTTCGATGCCGCCTGGCGGCGCCGTGCCGCCAACACCGGCAGTACCGGACGGGGCCGCCGCGTTGGCTGGTGCTGCCGGGGCCGGCGTGGTGGGGGGAGGGGGCGTCTTGGTGGATTTCAAGGTGTTCTCCAATGGTGAGGGCAGGGTGGCGCTATCGGCCGGGCGCGACGGCTGGCAGGCGTGCTGCGGTGCGCCGGCGTGCTCAAGGCTGCTCCAGCTGCGTCGCCCGTAGCAGTGCGGCTGGCTGCGCCACCGCGCCAGTGCTGGTGCGCAGCGTGCCGGCGGCCTGTTGCAGCGCGGCGGTGGCGGCGGGATCGCCGGGTTGCTCCAGCCGGTACAGCAGGGCCGTGTGCGCGGCCGCGATGGCGGCCACGTGTTTCATGGCCAGCGTGTGGCGCAATCCCGCCAGCCGGTATTCCTGGGCGCGGGCCTGGCGGTGGGCTTTGGCCAGCGCGGACAGCAGGCGGTCGCGCGGCGTGTCGGCAAACGGGATTTCCACGTCCAGCATGCCCAGCACGATGGCCCGTTCATTGTCGCTGCTCTTGTCGTAATAGCGCAGCAGGCGCTGCATGGCGTCCAGCAGCGCCTGCAAGTGCGGTTCGGCCTCGCGCACGGCCAGCAGCACGGCGTTTTCCTGTTGCCGCCCGGTGGCGGCGCGTGCCATCACGCGCGCCAGGCCGGTATAGGCGCTGACGTGGCTGTCGTCCAGGCCGGCGGCAGGCCAGGCCCGGATGCCGCTGCCGAGCGCCTTGACCTGCGCATCGAGCGTGAAGGCGCCGGCGCCGGCCAGTTGACCCAAGGTGCGCATGTACAGCGCCACCGCATCGTGGATCGCCATGACGTCGTCGAATACGGCGCGCCGCTCGGCATCGGCGGCGCGCTCGCGCGTGTCGGCCGCCACGGTCAGGTAAGGCCGCTCGCGCGCATAGGTTTCGCGGAACCGCTCGCTGAGGTCGACATAGCCGCCCAGCCTGGCGGCATCGGCGGCAAAGTCGCGTGTTTCCTGCAGGCGCGGATTGGCGGCGCAGCCGGCCAGCGCTGCCAGCAGCAGGGCGCACGCGGTGCGGCATGGCGTGGGCAAGACAATCATGTTTCCTCCCGGTCAGGAATGAAACTTGATCTTGCTCTTCGTAAACTACCTGCTTATTGCGATGTCACAAGTTTCCTGCGATCACATCCTCACAGGCGGTTGCGCCAGTCCAGGCCCTCGACCGTCCCGTTGCGCGGGTTGTATTCGCAGCCGATCCAGCCCTCATAACCGAGTTCATCGAGCAGCCGGAACAGGAACGGATAATGGATTTCGCCGGTGCCCGGTTCATGCCGGCCCGGCGTATCGGCCAACTGCATATGGCCGATACGCGGCAGGTGTGCGCGGATGGTGTTGGCCAATTCGCCTTCCATGCGCTGCATGTGGTAGATGTCGTACTGCAGGAACAGGTTGGGGCGGCCGCATTGGTCCAGGATATCGATGGCCTGGCTGCTGCGGTTGAGGAAATAGCCGGGCATGTCGTACGTGTTGATCGGCTCGATCATGACGTCGATGCCGTGCGGCTGGCACTGGTCGGCCGCGTATTGCAGGTTCTGGATATACGTTTCGCGGGCCCGTTCGATGTCCAGCCCGTGCGGCACCTTGCCGGCCATGCAGTGCAGGCGCGTCACGTCGAGTTCGGTGGCGAAGTCGACCGCCAGCGCCACGCCTTCGCGGAATTCATCGCTGCGGCGCGGGTCGCACGCCATGCCGCGGTCGCCTGCATTCCAGTCGCCGCAAGGCATGTTGAACAATACCAGCTGCAACTGGTGGCGCTGCAGGCGCTGCGCGATCTGGTCGGGGTCGAAGGCATACGGGAACAGGAATTCCACGGCGTCGAAGCCGGCTTCGCGCGCGGCGGCAAAGCGGTCGAGGAAAGGCAGTTCCGTGAACAGCATCGACAGGTTGGCGGCAAATTTAGGCATGGATCGTTCTGCTGGTTTTTTTGACAGGGCGTTATCGTAATCCAAATCCGCCGCGCCGTTCGTGAAGCGCCGCACGCTGCCCGCGCGTCAGGCGCTGGTCGGGCAGGCAAGCCAGGCATTCCAGGTGAAGTGGGGCCGATGAGGGAGGACAGGCATGCGCGGGACACGCGGACCAGGCAGGCATCGTCCAGCTTGTATGCAATTAACGGACGGGTGAGCTCGAACCGCGCCTTGGCGATCAGCGATGCATGGTCAGGCGCACGCCATGGCGGTGTTGCCGCGCATGGCGCTGGCGGGCATGCCGCCGGAGGAGGGGGCACGTCCTGGCCGCTGCCGGGACGTGCGCGGACATCAGCGGTTGCCGCTGCCGGTGCGTTGTTGCTGGCCGCCGCGCGGCGCCTGGCGCGGGCCGTTCGATGCACCCTGGCTGCGGCCGCCCGGGGCGCCGTTGCGGTTGCCGTTCGGCGCGGCGTTGCGGCCCTGGCCGCCCGCGCCGCGGTTGCCGTTGGCCGGCGCCGGTGCGCGCGGTGAACCATTGCGGTTGGCGCCGGCGGCAGCCGGCGCACGGCCCTGGCCGTTGCCGTGGCCGGCATTGCCGCCATTGCCGCCGTTGCCATTACCGGCGCTGGCGCCATTGGCGCGGTTGCCATTGCCGCCCGCATTGCGGCCGCCGCCCGGACGCGGATTGCGGTGGTGGCCATTGCCGCTGCGCAGCTGGATGGGTTGCGGCTTGGCGGTCGGGTCCGGCTCGAAGCCTGGAATGACTTCGCGCGGCAGGGTTTGTTTGATGAGCTTTTCAATGTCTTTCAACATCACATGCTCGTCCACGCACACCAGCGACACGGCTTCGCCGGTGGCGCCGGCGCGGCCGGTGCGGCCGATGCGGTGCACATAATCTTCCGGCACGTTCGGCAAGTCATAGTTGACCACGTGCGGCAACTGGTCGATG
Organism: uncultured Pseudoduganella sp.; assembly: GCA_966211685.1. Taxonomy (GTDB): domain Bacteria; phylum Pseudomonadota; class Gammaproteobacteria; order Burkholderiales; family Burkholderiaceae_D; genus Rugamonas. The sequence goes on along the minus strand of CBIHOX010000024.1, from coordinate 41,200 downwards.
TCGATGCCGCGCGCGGCGATGTCGGTGGCCACCAGCACCTGCAGTGTGCCGTCCTTGAACTCGGCCAGCGCGCGGGTGCGCGCCGACTGGCTCTTGTTGCCGTGAATGGCCATGGCGTTGATGCCGTCGCCGCCCAGCTGTTCCACCAGCTTGTTGGCGCCGTGCTTGGTGCGCGTGAAGACCAGCACCTGGGTCCATTTGTGGGTGCGGATCAGGTGCGACAGCATCTGGTGTTTCTTGTCGCGGTCGACCGGATGGATTTTCTGCGAAATGATTTCCACGGTCGAATTGCGGCGCGCCACTTCGATGGTGGCCGGATTGTCCAGCAAGCCGTCGGCCAGCGCCTTGATCTCGTCGGAGAACGTGGCCGAGAACAGCAGGTTCTGGCGTTTGGCCGGCAGGGCGGCCAGCACCTTGCGGATATCGCGGATGAAGCCCATGTCCAGCATGCGGTCGGCCTCGTCCAGCACCAGGATTTCAATCTTCGACAGGTCGATCGTGTTTTGCGCCATGTGGTCCAGCAGGCGGCCCGGGGTGGCCACCAGGATATCGACGCCGTGGCGCAGCTGCTTGATTTGCGGGTTGATGCTGACGCCGCCAAAAATCACGGCGGAATTCAGCTTCGTGTATTTGCCATAGACGCGTACGCTTTCCTCGACCTGGGCCGCCAGTTCGCGGGTCGGGGTCAGGATCAGCGCGCGGATCGGGCGCGTCGACGTCGTATTGTTCAGCTTGGCGCCGTTTGCGTCAGTCGACAGGCGGTGCAGGAGGGGCAGCGTAAAGCCGGCCGTCTTGCCAGTGCCGGTTTGTGCGCCGGCGAGCAGATCACCACCGTTCAGGACGGCGGGAATCGCTTGCGTCTGGATCGGGGTCGGCGTGGTGTAACCGGTTTCAGTCACCGCGCGGACGATGGATTCAGACAGACCAAGTGTAGTAAAAGACATATTAACTTTTGGTTAAGGTCAAGCGGGCGCCGGATGGGCGCCAAGCTATCGGTTTGCTAGGGAATTCAGCCAGGCATAAGGCTGGGTAGTGCCGCCGGCGAGTATAACAGCTGTTTTGAAAGTTTCTTGCGGTGTGGCAACAATAAAAGGGGCAAAGCCCCTTTTATTTTGTAACAGAATTACAGAATGTTGCTTGAATAGTACGGTTGACCGGTTTTAAGCGAATTCCGCCAGCAAGCCGATCATCTGGCCGAACACTTTCGGGCTGCCGGCAATGATGTGGCCTTTGTGCAGGTAATTCGATTCGCCATTGAATTCGGCCACGATGCCGCCGGCTTCGGACACCAGCAGGCTGCCCGCCGCGATATCCCACGGGTTCAGGTTTTTCTCGTAGAAGCCGTCCAGGCGGCCGCATGCCACGTAGGCTAGGTCCAGCGCGGCGGCGCCGGCGCGGCGCACGCCCTGGCAACGTTCGGCCATGATGCCGTACATCTTCAGGTATTCATTCAGCGCGGCCGGGTTGCCGGTCTTGTAACCGGTGGCGATCAGCGCATTGGCGATACGGTCCAGCTTGCCCACACGGATGCGTTTTTCATTCAAATAAGCGCCGGCGCCCTTGGTGGCGGTGAACAGGTCGTTGCGCGACGGGTCGTAGATCACGGCTTGCGTGATGACGCCGCGGGTCTGCAGCGCGATGGAAATCGCGTACTGCGGGAAGCCGTGCATGAAATTGGTGGTGCCGTCCAGTGGATCGATGATCCACACATTCTCGGTGTCGTCGTTCACATTGGCGGAAGCGCCGGATTCTTCGCACAGGAAGCCGTGGTCGGGATAGGCTTTCGACAGCACGTCGATGATGGCTTCTTCAGCGGCGCGGTCGACGTCGGTGACGAAATCCTGGTGATTTTTTTCCGTGACAATCACGCGCTCGAGGTCGAAAGTGGCGCGGTTGATGACGGCGGCGGCGCGGCGGGCGGCTTTGACCGCCGTATTGATCATTGGGTGCATGTGGGCTTCCGTAAAAATACGCATGGCCCGCCCGGCGGCGTGGCCTGGCAGGAGCGCGTGTGAACAAGGATGAGAAAGAGCGGGGCGGAATCGAAACCGGGCGCCAAATTGGCTACAATGCCGGCTTCGCCTACGCGTAATTGCGCTATTTTAAATGAACCTGCCTCAAAACACAGCATCGATCGCATCAATCTTTGGCCGCCTGCGCGTTGTTCTCGTAGAAACTAGCCGTCCTGGCAACATTGGTTCGGTGGCGCGCGCCATGAAGACCATGGGTTTTTCCGACCTGGTGCTGGTCAATCCGCGCTTCGACGGCGCGCTGCAACATGAGGAAGCCATCGCGTTTGCCAGCGGGGCGCAGGATTTGCTGGCGTCGGCCCGCATCGTCGGCTCGATGGCCGAGGCGCTCGACGGCGTGAACTTCGCGGCGGCCGTGTCGGCCCGCCTGCGCGAATATTCGCCGCCTGTGCTGGCGCCGCGCGCGGTGGCGGAACTGGTGGCGGCGCAGCCGGACTTGCGCGCCGCGCTGATCTTCGGCAATGAGCGCTTTGGCTTGCCCAATGAAATCGTGGAGCAGGCCAATGTGCTGATCAATATTCCCGCCAACCCCGAGTATTCGTCGCTGAACCTGGCGCAGGCCGCGCAAGTGCTGGTCTATGAATGCCGGATGGCCGGCCTGGCCGGGCTGCAGGCGCCGGAAGCGCGCGCGCCCGGCAACGGCGGCGTGATCGGCTTCCAGGGCGAAGCCGCGTCGCTGGCGCAGATCGACGGCATGTATGCGCACCTGGAGCAGGCGCTGGTGGCGGTCGGCTTCCTCGACGCCGGCAACCCGCGCAAGCTGATGCCGCGCCTGAAGCGCCTGTTTGCGCGCACCCAGCTGGAAACCGAGGAAGTCAATATCCTGCGCGGCATTGCGCGCCAGATCATTGCGCGCTGCAAGCCCTGACAGGGTGCGTGCCGCCGGCCGCTGCAACGACGGCGTTCCCGCGTGATGGCGCTTTCTTACCTGAGCGCGAACGGCGCCGCATCGCCGCGGTAGCAGCGTTCCAGGATCTCGCGTTCGCGGCCGACGATGGTCTGCACGAAAGCTTGCGGCTTTTTCATCTTGCGGAAGGCGTTGAAGCCCCGTTCCAGGAAGCGCTGCAGCGTGCCCAGTCCCGCCACCTTGGCCGGCCCCCGCATCAATACCAGGGTGCCGTACAGCATGGGGATGCGCACCAGTTCGCTGAGCGATTCGCCCAGGTCTTGCACCAGGTCCAGTTGCCGTTCGCGGTCGGCCCGCGTCATGGCCTGGCGGTACGCCGCTATATATTGTTGTTCAGTAAATTGCGGCCCCAGCAGCTTGGCCATGGCGGTATCGAGCCGTTCGGCCAGCGCATCGAGGCGCATGGCGTCGGTCATCGCGTGCAGCGCATCGGCCGGCAACACCCGCTGCATGGTGGGGGCAATGCGTTCCAGGTCGCCGTCGCGCTGGCTCAAGTCATGGGTCCCGTAGAGTTCTTCCAGGAAAAACATGACGGCGTCGTGTGTGTCGCCGCACATCAGGTCGGCATGGGTGGCGGCCAGGCGCCGGCTCTGGAAGGTTTTCAGCGCCAGGCGCGCCGCATGCAGGGCTGGATCGGCGCCGGCGGCCTGGCGCTCGAGCCGCGCTTCGCGCAACTGGCATTCCAGGGGGCTGGGCGTATGCTTGTTCTTCATGAGATAGTTTTTTACCAGAAAAAGCACCGGGGGCAGGTGGAGGAAGCGCTCTATTTTTGGCTTCCAAGGTCAGCGGCGACCTGTCGTACACTAAAAATACAAGAAATCTGGAGACCGCATGACCAACCGCAGAACCTTCCTGAAGGCCGGGGTGCTGGGCGCCCTGGTCCTGGCGGCGGGCGGCGCCCTGTATCGCAAGGTACAGGGCCCGCCGCCGCTGGCGCCGTACCGTTTCGACGGCGCGGCGCGCACGGTGCTGGCCGCCATCGTCCCCGCCATCCTGGCCCCGGTGCTGCCGGCCGGCGCGCCGGAACGCGGCGCCGCCATTGCGCGCACGGTGGATGGGGTGCAGGCGGCCGTGGCGACCTTGCCGCTGGCCACGCAAAAGGAAATCCAGGACTTGTTCGGCCTGCTGTGGCTGGCGCCGGCGCGCCGCCTGCTGGCCGGGGTGCCCGCATGGGAAGACGCCACGCCGGAGCAGGTCGCCGCCTTCCTGCAGGAGTGGCGGCTGCACCGCTTCGCGCTGCTGCGCGGCGCCTATGCGGCCCTGCATGACCTGGTGCTGGGCGCCTGGTATGCGCAACCGGACGCCTGGGCCGCCATCGGCTATCCGGGCCCGATCAAGGAATTGAGCTGAGGACGCCATGGCAGACATCCCTGTAATCCCGGCCGGCGCTTCCGCGGCCGGCGCGCCGGCGATCCCGGACCCGATCAAGGCCGGCCTCGCGCGCGGCTGGAACGTCACCGATTGTTCGGCCCTGCAGCAAGACCAGGCCATGGAAGCCGACGTGGTCATTGTCGGCAGCGGCGCCGGCGGCGGCGTCACGGCGGAAATCCTCACGCTGGCAGGCCTGAAGGTGCTGATCGTCGAAGAAGGCCCGCTGAAATCGTCGAGCGACTTCAAAATGCGCGAAGCGCAAGCCTATCCCACGCTGTACCAGGAAGGCGCGGCGCGCAAGACGCGCGACAAGACCATCAATATCCTGCAGGGGCGCGCGGTGGGCGGTTCCACCACCGTCAACTGGACGTCGAGCTTCCGCACGCCGGACGATACGCTGGCGTTCTGGCAAGCCCGCTTCGGCCTGGCCGATTATTCGCCCGCCGCGCTGGCGCCCTGGTTCGGCATGATGGAACAGCGCCTGCACGTGGCGCAGTGGGAAGTGCCGCCCAATGAAAACAACAGCCTGCTGGCCCGGGGCGCGGAAAAGCTCGGCGTGCCGACCGCCGCCATCCGCCGCAACGTCAACGGTTGCTGGAACCTCGGCTATTGCGGCATGGGCTGCCCGACCAACGCCAAGCAGTCGATGCTGGTGACGACCATCCCGTCCGCGCTCGACCATGGCGCGCGCCTGCTGCACCATGCGCGCGCCTGGCAACTGGCGTTCGACGGCAACCAGGTCCGCCACCTGACGATACAGGCCATGGCGGCCGACGGCATGGCGCCGACCGGCAAGACCATTACCGTGCGTGCGCGGCATTACGTGCTGGCCGGCGGCGCCATCAACAACCCGGGCTTGCTGCTGCGCTCGAAAGCACCCGATCCGCACGGGCTGGTGGGGCGCCGCACCTTCCTGCATCCGACCGTGGCGTCGGCGGCGCTGTTCGAACAGCGCGTGGACGGGTTTGCGGGCGCGCCGCAATCGGTGTATTCCGACCATTTCCTGCACCGCGACCCGGTCGACGGTCCGCTCGGCTACAAGCTTGAAGTGCCGCCGCAGCACCCGGTGCTGATGTCGACCACGCTGCAGGGCTTCGGCCAGGCCCACGCCGACCTGATGCGCCAGTTCCCGCACGTGCATACGGCGCTGGCGCTGCTGCGCGACGGCTTTCATGCCGATTCCAGCGGCGGCAGCGTGGCGCTGAACGATTATGGCTTGCCGGTGCTGGATTACCCGATCACGCCGGCGGTGTGGGATGGCGTGCGGCGCGCACTGCTGACCATGGCGGAAATCCAGTTTGCCGCGGGCGCGAAAAGCGTGCTGCCGGTGCACGAGCAGGCGCAGTCGTATACCAGCTGGGCGCAGGCCAGGGAAGCGATTGCCGCCCTGCCGATGCGCGACCACGTGATGCGCGTGGTGTCGGCGCACGTGATGGGCGGCTGCGGCATGGCGGCCGATCCGGCCCACGGTGTCACCGATGGCAATGGCCGCTATTACGGTGTATCGAACCTGTCGGTGCACGACGGTTCGCTGTTCCCCACCTCGATCGGCGCCAACCCGCAATTGTCGATCTACGGCATCACCGCGCGGCTGGCCAGCCGGCTGGCGGAACACCTGGGCAAGCAGGCGCCCGTGCTGAAGGCGGCCTGACCCATGACACGCCTGTTGCTGGCCGCCATCCTGCTGGTGCAGCTGGCGGCGGCGCTGGCGATCGGCCGCGGCTTGCTGGGCTGGTGGCCGGAGGCCGGCTGGTGGGGCGCCGGGCTGGCCGCGCTGGCCTGCGTGGTGGCGGTGCGGCTGGCCATCAACCTGAACAACTTCATCATGGCCGCGCGCGCGGCCAGCGCCACGCCGGCGGAACACCGGTTGGGCTGGCGCGCCGCGCTGCGCCTGTTCTGTGCGGAATTCCGCGCCTCCATGCTGGCCAGCTCGTGGCACATGCTGCGCCCCAACCGCCGCCTGCACCACGCGGGCGGCGTGCCCGTGCTGCTGCTGCACGGCTATGGCTGCAACAGCGGCTATTGGGTACACCTGGCGGCCCGTCTGCGGCGCGCCGGCATCAGCCACATGGCGCTGGACCTGGAACCGATCGGCGGCAGCATCGACCGGTATGCCGACCGTATCGAGGCGGCGCTGCAGCGGCTGTGCCAAGCCACCGGCGCGCGGCGCGCGGTCATCGTGGCGCACAGCATGGGCGGCCTGGCCAGCCGCGCCTACCTGCGCCGCCATGGGCCGGGCCGGGTGGCGCGCGTGATCACGCTGGGCACGCCGCACCACGGCACCGCGCTGGCCAGTTTCGGGCCCGGGACCAATGCCCGCGAAATGCGCCTGGGCTCGCCATGGCTGGCGGCCCTGGCAGCCAGCGAAACCCCGGCCATCCGCGCCTTGTTTGTTTCGGTGTGGTCGCATCACGACAATATCGTGGCGCCGCAGGATTCTTCATTTTTGCCGGGCGCCCGCAACCTCGCGTTCAGTGGCGTCGGCCATGTCGCGCTGGGCGCCGATGCGCGTATTTTGCGCACCGTTATGGATGAGATAGCGTCTGTTTCCACGGAATTCGATTGCGCGCAGTAAAATAGACAGCCTGTTAATCGTTAGGTAGACTGTATTAAAAGCTGGCAATACATAGCGAAAAGGAATTTCTCTTGCCACAGTGAGAATTGGTGAGACTCTGCGCGCCGTGTTGCTGTATGGTTATTCTGTGTGCCGTACTTTTAATGCTACCGGGGCGAACCGATGGCGACAGACTTCGCGAAGCTGATCCTGGATGAGACGCCGGACGCCGTCATCGTGACGACGCCGGAAGGCGAAGTTGTTTGCTGGACCCGCGGCGCGCAATCGGTGTTCGGCTATACCGGGGAGGAAGCGCTGGGCCGGCCGCTGGCCAGCCTGATTGTGCCGCCCGGCATGCAGGAAGCCGAACGCGGCATCCTGCGCCAGACGCTGGCGCACGGCAGCGCGAACTATGAATCGCTGCGGCGCGCGCGCGACGGCGCGCTGGTGTATATCGACAGTTCGGCCAAGGCCGTGCGCAATGCGCGCGGCATCGTGGAATACATTCTGTGGAACAAGAAAGACGTCACGCACCTGAAAGTCATGCGCGACGCCCGGCTGGTCGAAGCGCGCTTCGGCAACGTGCTGGAGTCGGCGCCAGACGCCATCGTCATGGCCAATGCGGCGGGCAGGGTGGTGCTGGCCACCAGCCGCGCACACGCGATGTTCGGCTACGAAGCCGGCCAGTTGCGCGGGCAGCCGCTGGAAAACCTGATGCCGCTGCGGTTCCGCCAGGCCCACGTCCGCCAACGCGACCAATATGTCCACCAGCCGCAGCCGCGGCCCATGGGCGCCGGCAGGCACTTGTTTGGCCTGCGCAAGAATGGCGAGGAATTCCCGGTCGAGATCAGCCTCAGTCCAATAGCCACCGATGAAGGCACCCTGATCATGAGCGCCATCCGCGACATCACGGAGCGCAAGCATTTCGAACAGGCGCTGCATGAAAAGAATCTCGAACTCGCGCAAGCGAACCAGGCCAAGGACCGCTTCCTGGCCAGCATGTCGCATGAATTGCGCACGCCGCTCAACGCCATCCTCGGCTTTACCGGCACCTTGCTGATGCGCCTGCCGGGGCAGATCAACGACGAGCAAGAGCGGCAGCTGCGCACCATCCAGTCCAGCGCGCGCCAGTTGCTGGCGCTGATTAACGATTTGCTGGACCTGACCAAGATCGCGTCGGGTAAGGTAGAGTTGCAACTGCAGCCACTGGGGTGCCATGCGCTGCTTTCGGATGTGCTGGCGGAATTCCGGCCGCACGCGCAGTGCAAGGGACTGGCGCTCGATTACATGGCCCCGGACCGCGACATTACCGTGCGCAGCGACCGCCGCGCGCTGCTGCAAATCCTGGGCCACCTGGTGGGCAATGCCATCAAATTCACTGAACATGGTACTGTGCAAATAATACTGGCGCGCAGCGATATCGGCGGCCGCCCGTGCGCCACGATCAGCGTCAGCGATACCGGCGCCGGCATTCCGGCCGACCGGCAGGGGCGCCTGTTCGAGGCGTTCGGGCCGCCCGGCGGGCCGGAGCGATGGCAAAACGAGGGCACGGGATTGGGGCTGCACCTGTGCCAGAAGCTGGCCCAGTTGCTGGGTGGGGAAATACAGTTTGAAAGCCGCTACGGCGAAGGCAGCGTGTTCACGCTGGCGGTGCCGCTGCATCAGATGACATAGCCTGGGCCCGCCTGGCCAGGCTGCAAAAAACGGGAGTGGTAACGTGTCCGCGCGTATTCTCATAATCGAAGACAACCCGACCAACATGGAGTTGATGACGTACCTGCTCAACGCTTTCGGCTATACGGCCCTGATGGCGCATGACGGGGAACAGGGTGTCGCCATGGCGCGGCAGGAATTGCCGGACCTGATCATCTGCGACGTGCACCTGCCCAAGCTCGATGGCTATGGCGTCGTGGCGCAACTGAAGAAAGACCCTGTGCTGCGGCCGATCCCGACCCTGGCCGTGACGGCGCTGGCCATGGTGGGCGACCGCGAACGCTTGCTGGCGGCCGGCTTCGACGGCTACATCGGCAAACCCATCGAGCCCGATACGTTCGTCACGCAAATCGAGTCTTTCTTGCCGGGGGAGATGTCGCCCCAGGCTAAAAACGACATCTCGACCATCCTGATCGTCGATGACCACGTGCTGAACCGCGAATTCCTGATGACCCTGCTGGGTTATGGCGGCCACCGCCTGCTGGAAGCCGCCAACGGCGTCGAAGGCTTGCGCATGGTGAAGCAGGAAAAGCCGGACCTGGTGATTTCCGACATCCTGATGCCCAACATGGATGGCTATGAATTCGTCACGCGCATGCACCGCGATCCGGAAACCGCCAACGTGCCGGTGATCTTCTATACCGCCACCTACCGCGAGCGCGAAGCCATGGCGGTGGCCGACGCGTGCGGCGTGCGCTGGGTGTTGCCGAAGCCGTCGGATCCGGACGTGATCCTGAAAACCGTGCATGAGGCGCTGGGCGTGGCGCAAAGCGACGCCGACGCGGTGCCGGCGTTCGCGCCGGAACCGCCGTCGAACGGGCGTTTCATGAACCTGGACCACCAGGTGGCCGAATACCTGGGCGAAGTCGAATCGTCGAGCCAGCTGATCACGCGGCTGGCCGGCGAATCGCCGGAACCGGAAACCGAACACTTGAACCAGATGACGGCGCGGCTGTCGCATTCGCTGTCGAGCCTGCAGGCGGTCAGCCTGCGCCTGACCGCGCTGATCGAACTGGGCATCGAACTGGGCGCCGAGCGCGACCCGCAGGCGCTGATCGAAATCGGTTGCCGCGTGGCGCAAAACATTTGCGTGTCGCGCTATGCGTGCATCGGCGTACTCGAGCCCGGCGCCGATGCGCTCAGTTATTTCGCCTGCTGCGGCGTCGGCAGCCAGGCGCGCCTGATCGCCACGGCGCCGCGCGCCGGCGTGCTGCAAAACCTGCTGCTGCAGCGCCAGCCGATCCGCATCGATGCGTTGCCGGGCAAGCCCGACGCGATCGGCTTGCCGGAAACGCATCCGGAAGTGCACTCGTTCCTCGGCGTGCCGCTGGCCTCCAGTGAACACGTGCATGGCTGGCTGTACCTGGCCGACAAGCTCGGCGCCGACAGTTTTTCCGAAGTCGACGAGCGGGTTGCCGTGACGGTGGCCGCGCAGGTGGCGGTGGCGTATGAAAACCTGCAGCTGTATGACCAGATCAAGCGCCACCATGCGCAACTGCAGCAGGACATGAATGCGCGCATCCGCCTGGACGAGGACTTGCGCCGCTTCCGCCTGGCCATGGACGCCACGGCCGATGCGATTTTCCTGGTCGACCGCGCGTCCAACACCTTTGTCGACGTCAACGCCACCGCGTGCCGCATGCTGGGCTACCTGCGCGACGATTTCCTCAAGGTCGGCCCCGAGCGTTCGCACGATCCGGACCTGGCGCGCCTGGAAGACCTGTACGACAAGCTGCTGGCCGGCGACCAGAGCGGCGCGATGGCGGAAATGCTGGTGCAGCGCAAGGATGGCTCGCCCCTGTCGGTGGAAGTGCAGCGCCGCACCCTGCGTTCCGGGCAGAACTGGATCCTGGTGGCGGTGGCGCGCGACATCACCGAACGCAAGGAAGCCGAACAGCGCCTCTTGAAGCTGGCGCATTTCGATACGCTGACGGGCTTGCCGAACCGCAGCCAGTTCTACGACTCGCTGAGCCATTCGCTGCACCAGGCGGCCGAGCACAAATGGGCGCTGGCCGTGCTGTTCCTCGACATGGACCGCTTCAAGAACATCAACGATACGCTGGGCCACACCATCGGCGACGAATTGCTGCGCCAGTTCTCCAGCCGGCTGGTCGATTGCCTGCGCGTGCGCGACACCATCGGCCGCTTTGGCGGCGATGAATTCGCGGCCATCCTGATGTTGCCGGAAGGGGCGCAAAACGCCATTGCCGTGGTCGACAAGATCCGCGATGCGATGCGCCGACCGTTCGACCTCAGGGGCCACGAAGTCACGGTCACGGCCAGCATCGGCATATCCGTGTTCCCGGACGATGGCCAGGATGCCGATACCCTGATCCAGTATGCCGACACCGCCATGTACCGCGCCAAGGAAGCCGGGCGCGACGCTTTCCGTTTCTTCACGGCGGAAATGAACGCGCAATCGCTGGCGCGGCTGGACATGGAAAACGCGCTGCGGCGCGCCATCGACAATGGCGAATTCGTGCTCTATTACCAGCCCAAGGTCGACATCACCACCGGCCGCATCAGCGGCGCCGAAGCGCTGATCCGCTGGAGCCGCCCCGGCCACGGCATGGTGTCGCCGGCGCTGTTCGTGCCGCTGCTGGAGGAAACCGGCCTGATCGTCAAGGTCGGCACCTGGGTGATCCATGAAGCGTGCCGCAAGATCGCCGAGTGGAGCCGCTCGCGCGTGGGCAACGTGAAATTGTCGGTCAACGTGTCGGGCATCCAGTTCTTTGTCGGCGGGCTGGAAGAGGAAGTGTTGAAAGCGATCCGCCAACACGATATCGCGCCGGAATTGCTGGAGCTGGAATTGACCGAATCGTCGCTGATGTCGAACGCGGAAGATACCATTACGGTGCTGCAAAACCTGAAAGCGCTGGGCATCCAGATATCCATCGACGACTTCGGCACCGGTTATTCATCGCTGGCCTACCTGAAGCGCTTCCCGATCGACAAGCTGAAAATCGACATTGCCTTCGTGCGCGAAGTCACCAGCAATCCGGACGACGCCGCCATCGTGCTGGCCATCATCAACATGGCGCACAGCCTGAAATTGCACGTGATCGCCGAAGGCGTGGAAAAGGATGCGCAACTGGCTTACCTGCGGCGCCACGGCTGCGATGAAATGCAGGGCTATTACTTCAGCCGCCCGCTGCCGGAACAGGATTTCGAACTCATGCTGCGCGACGGCAAATGCCTGCAGGCGCCGGTCGAGGAACACCAGGTCGAGCAGCAGACCTTGCTGATCGTCGACGACGACCACTTCATGCTGGAAGTGCTGTCGGACTTCCTGGCGCAGGATGGCTACCGCATCCTGACCGCGCAGACCGCCGCCGAAGGCTTTGATCTGCTGGCGCGCAACCGCGTGCAAGTGATCCTGTGCGACCAGTGCATGCCGATGATGAGCGGCACCGAATTCATGGAACGCGTGAAAAACCTGGCGCCCGACACGTTCCGCATCATGCTGTCGGCCTATGCCGACCTGACGCCGATCATGGCCGCCATCAACCACGGCGCCATCGACCGCTTCTATACCAAGCCGTGGAAGGGGGCTGTGCTGCGGGAAAACATCAAGGAAGGGTTCCGGCTGCATGCGCAGCTGTATGGCGGGGCGTCTGCCGTGCGTTGAGCGCAGCATGCCGCCGCCGCGCGGCGCGCCACGCGGGTGGCGCGCCGTGTGCGGGGCTTAGAAATGCACCCCGCGCAGCAATTGCTGCATGGCGATCTGCTCGGACGACATTTGCGGGCCCTTCTTGCCGTCGGCGCCCTTGGCGGCTTCGGAATCGGGGAACATGCGGAACGTCGTGTTGAGCACAATTTGCGCCACACGCGGCATCAAGGCGTGCAAGACCTGGCCGAAGATGCCGACGCGGGTGGCGATGCGCACTGGTTTCCAGACGATGGCTTCGGCGATCAGGTCGCCGGCTTCTTCGGGCGACAGGGTCGGCACGTTCTGGTAGATCTTGGTCGGCGCGATCATCGGCGTGCGCACCAGTGGCATGTTGATGGTGGTGAACTTGATGCCGAGATCCTGCAATTCCGACGAGGCGCAGCGCGTCCACGCGTCGAGCGCGGCTTTCGAGGCCACGTAGGCCGAGAAGCGCGGCGCGTTGGTCAGCACGCCGATCGACGAGATGTTGATCACGTGGCCGCGTTTCTTCGCCGTCATCGATGGCATCAGGGCCATCGTCAGGCGCAGCGCGCCAAAGTAATTCAACTGCATCGTGCGTTCGAAGTCGTGGAAGCGGTCATACGACGATTCGATGGCGCGCCGGATCGAACGGCCGGCATTGTTGACCAGCACGTCGACGCCGCCATGGTTTTCCAGCAGCACCTTGGCGAAGCGGTCGATGTCGGCCATGTCGGACAGGTCGGCCGGGTAGGTGATCAGCTGGAAGCCGCGCTCTTCCACTTCTTTCTTCGCTTCGGCCAGCTTGGCTTCGTCGCGCCCGCAGATGATGGTGATGGCGCCGGCTTCGGCCAGTTTGTGCGCCGCCGCCAGGCCGATGCCGGACGAACCGCCCGTCACCAGCACCACCTTGCCGGCCACCTGGCCGCGCAGCGTGTGGTCGATGAACAGGTCCGGGTCGAGGTTGCGCTCCCAGTAATCCCACACTGGCGCGGCATAGCTGTCCAGCGGCGGGCACATGATGCCGGTGCCCTTGAGCGCCTTGGCGGTGTCGCGGTTGTCGAAGCGGGTAGGGTAGTTGATGAAGCCCATCAGGTCCGGCGGCAAGCCCAGGTCTTTCATGACGGCGTCGCGCACGCGGCGCACCGGTGTCAAGGCCATCACGCCCTTCTTGATGGATTTCGGGATGAAGCCGAACAGCGCCGCGTTGATGCGGATACTCATGGTCGGGGCGTGCGCGGCGCGGCAGAAGATGTTCAGCACTTCGCCCACGCGCAGCGGTTCCGGGTCGGTCAGGTGGAAGGCGCGGCCATCGAGGTCGGGCTGGTGCGAAATGTGGTGCATGGCGTTGACCACGTAATCGACCGGCACGATGTTGATGCGGCCGCCTTCGATGCCGATGGTCGGCATCCATGGCGGCAGCAATTGGCGGATACGCTGGATCAGCTTGAAGAAATAATACGGACCGTCGATTTTATCCATTTCGCCGGTTTTCGAATCGCCCACCACCATGCCGGGGCGGTATACGCGCCACGCGCCCCTGGTTTCCTGGCGGACGATTTTTTCGGATTCGTGCTTGGTGGCGAAATACGGATGGTCGAGGTTTTCCGCTTCTTCAAACATGTCTTCGCGGAAAATACCTTCAAACATGCCGGCCGCGGCAATGGAACTCACGTGATGCAGGATACCGGCCTGGATCGCATTGGCGAATTCCACGGTATTGCGCGTGCCTTCGACGTTGACCGCCATTTGCTCATCGGCGTCGGCCAGCATGTCATAAATCGCGGCCAGGTGATAGAAATGGTCGATGTTTTTCGACAGTTGCTTGATGTCGTCCTTGGAGACGCCTAATTTCGGGCTGCGCAAATCGCCGAATACAGGAATCGCGCGTGATTTGCTGACGCCCCAGTATTCGTAGAGCGCCGGCAGCTTGTCGCTGCTGCTTTCACGCATCAGGAAATAGACCACGCTGCCTTTCTTTTCCAGCAGTTTCCTGACCAGGCGTTTGCCGATAAAACCAGTCGCTCCGGTAACAAAGTATTGCATTAAGTCTCTCCTTTATTCTTAAGTATCGACACCCCGGCAATCATTACAGGACAGGCAACAATTGGCAAGCGCTGTCGCGATCTTCGTTAGAACGGCTACTCTACCCCATTAGAAGCCCACTTCTAGAAATGCTCCCTAAAATGTTTTCATCGCAAGGAACGATCCGATTAAACGAAAGACTCTTTAGGAGCTTACTATGGCAAAGAAACTCAAATCCCTGGCAGCAAAAGAAGACGACAAGCAACTGGCCAGCGCGGTGCGCAATTCGGCACAGCAAATCTGGCAGGCCGGCCTGGGCGCTTTCGCTAAAGCTCAGGAAGAAGGCGGCCGCGTGTTCGCCAAGCTGGTCAAGGAAGGTACCGCATTGCAAAAGCGTACCCGTGATCTGGCCGAAGATAAAGTGTCGGAAGTCCGCGATACCGTCAGCGGCGTCGGCAAGCAGGCCGCCGGTTCGTGGGACAAGCTGGAGCAGGTGTTCGAAGAGCGCGTGTCGCGCGCCCTTGGTTCGATCGGCGTGCCGACCCAGAAAGACGTGCAGGAATTGAACAAGCGCGTGGAAGCGCTGACCAGGGCCGTGGAAGAATTGACCGGCAAGAAAATCGTCGTGGCCGCCGCCAAGCCGGCCACCAAGGCTGCCAAGCCGGCTGCTGCCAAAAAAGCAGCAGCCAAGCCGGCCGCGAAGCCTGCTGCCAAGAAAGCCGCAACGAAAGCCGAGGCTGCTGAAGCCGCCCCGAAGAAAACCGCCACCCGCAAGCCTGCCGCCAAGAAAGCTGCAGCGCCCAAAGCTGCCGCGCCCAAGGCCGCCGCGATTCCGTTCCCCACTGCCGCTTCCGTGAGCGCAGCCAAGAACGAAGACGCCGCAGCCTGAGCAGGCCATTAAAGTTCCCTCGGTCCTCCTCCCCCGGCCCCTTGCGGGCCGGGTCCGAGGGAAACGATACTGGCCTGCCATGCGCGGGCCTTTTGCTTTTCCGGCTTGAGGCGGTTTCAACATGCCCGCTGCGCCGGCCGCGGTCATGTTGAAGCAACCTTTTAATGGATTTACATGCCCGCAGATAAGAATAAAGAGACCAGGCCGCCCGTGAAGATCGGGCTGGCGCTGGCGGGCGGCGGCCCGCTGGCGGTGGTGTATGAAATCGGTGCGCTGGCCGCGATTGCGGAAGCCATCGAAGGCCTGGATTTGAACCAGGCCGACATTTACGTCGGCGTCAGCGCGGGCGCCGTCATCACGTCGGCGCTGGCTAACGGCGTGACGCCGCACCAGATGTGCCGGCTGTTCGTGGAAAGCGACGTGGAAGCCGCGGAAGGGGCGCTGCTATTTCGCCCGGAAACCCTGTTGCGCCCCGCGCTGCGGGAATTGGCCAAGCGCGCGCGCAAGGCGCCGCGTCTGCTGGCCGGCAGCCTGCTGCACTATGCGCGCAACCGCAAGAGCCTGGCCGGCTCGTTCGAACGCATGAAGGAAGCGTTGCCGGCCGGCTTCCTCTCGGCCGATTCGCTGGGCCGCTACCTGGAATCGGTCTATAGCCAGGCCGGCCGCACCAATGATTTCCGCAAGCTGGGCCGCAAACTCGTGATTGTCGCCACCGACCTCGACACCGGCAAGGCCGTGCGCTTCGGCGAAGCCGGTTGGGACAGCACGCCGATCTCGACCGCCGTGCAAGCCAGCGCCGCCGTGCCGGGCCTGTTCCCGCCGGTGGAAATCAATGGCCATCATTTTGTCGATGGCGCCTTGCGCAAGACCATGCATTCCTCGATTGCCCTGGAAGAGGGCGTGGAATTGTTGCTGCTGGTCAACCCCATCGTGCCGTACAACGCGCGCTTCAAGGCTGGCGCCGGCAAGCTGGTCAATGGCGGCCTGATCGACGTGCTGTCGCAAACCATCCGCTCCATCCTGCATTCACGCCTGGAAACCGGGCTGGCCAGCTACCAGGTCAGCCATCCCAACGTCGACATCCTGCTGTTCCAGCCCAGCGAAGCCGACGCCGAACTGTTCTTCACGGCGATGTTCAGCTACAACAACCGGCGCCACACGTGCGAACAGGCGTACCAGCACACACGCCAGGCATTGTGGCAACAGCGCCACATTCTGGGTCCGAAATTGGCCCGCCATGGCATGCGTTTGCGCGAATCTGTGTTGCAGGATAAAAGCCTGCGGCTGGTCAGCGACGTCCCGCCACGCAAGTCGCTGTTGGAACTGGACGCTGCGCTGGCCGACCTGGAACGTTACCTGAGGGTGGTGCATGGCGTCGAAGCAGGCAAGTAAAGCCGGTAGCCAGACCGGTAATAGCGTTACGGAAAGCCATGCTTCGGTGTTATCCTTGCATGAAGAAAAACCGATAACGACCACCATGCAACAAAAAGCACCACGACGCACACGCGAACGTATTCTGGAATTATCCCTGCGCCTGTTTAATGAATTTGGCGAGCCGAATATCACGACCACCGTGATTGCGGAAGAAATGAATATTTCGCCGGGTAACCTGTATTATCATTTCCGCAATAAGGACGATATCGTCAATTCGATTTTCACGCAATTCGAAGGGGAAATCGAACGCATATTGCAGGTGCCCGATGGCCGCCGCTCCAATATTGAAGACGTGTGGCTGTATTTGCATTTGATGTTTGAATTGATCTGGCGCTACCGTTTTTTTTACCGCGACTTGAATGATTTATTGTCGCGTAACCGCAAGCTGGAATTGCATTTCAAACAAATCCTTGCGCACAAGATCAAGGTCGCCAAGCAATTATGCGAAGACTTGCGCAGTGAACAGTCGCTGGAAGCGTCCGATGCGCAAATCGAGGCGATGGCGACCAATATGGTGGTGGTGGCGACGTACTGGCTGTCTTACGAATACGTACGCAATCCCCGTAAATATACGGAACAGCAGTCGATGGCCGATGCGCTGGCCCGCGGTTGCTATCAGGTGTTGTCGCAAATCGGTCCGTACCTGCGCGGTGAGACGCAATTGCTGTTCCATAAACTGTCGGAAGAATACTTAAAAAAACTCACATAGGAGAAGCACCATGGCATGGACCAAATTCCCGTACGCGGATGACGCCTACGTCTACACGCCCGCCAGCCTGAAGAAAGCCTGGGCGCGCCTGCACGCCAACGATGCGGAAAGCTTCCCGTCGAGTCCGGAACTGGTGCAGGCCTGGATTGCCTACCATGCCGGCGAATTTGAAAAAGCCGCCGAACTCGGCCTGGCGCAGGGCGTCGATGGCTATGCGGTGGCCAACCGCGCCACCTGCATCTATGCCAACTACCTGGAAAAGAGCGACAAGAAAAAACTCGCGCTGTACCTGGAAGTAGCGGAGCGCTGCGAACAGCAGCAGGAAGAGCAGCCGAAGAACGCGGCCGGCTTTTACTGGCATGCCTACGCCCTGGGCCGCTATGCGCAGGGCATTTCCGTGGTGAAGGCCCTGTCGCAAGGTATCGGCGCCAAGGTCAAGAACAGCCTCGACATGGCCATCAAGCTCGCGCCCAAGCATGCCGACGCGCACATCGCGCTTGGCAGCTACCATGCGGAAATCGTCGACAAGGTCGGTTCCATGATTGCCGGCCTGACCTATGGCGCGAAAAAAGAGGAAGGCTACAAGCTGTTCAAGAAGGCTGCCGAGCT
This sequence comes from uncultured Pseudoduganella sp., assembly GCA_966211685.1. GTDB lineage: Bacteria > Pseudomonadota > Gammaproteobacteria > Burkholderiales > Burkholderiaceae_D > Rugamonas. The sequence goes on along the minus strand of CBIHOX010000024.1, from coordinate 23,331 downwards.
CAATCCCCACAGCGCTATCACGCACATCGAATATGCGAATGCGCTGGTGATGCTAGACGGAAAGAAGAAAATGGACGAAGCTGTGGCCCTGTATGAAAAGGCGGCCGCCCATGACGCAGCCGACGCCAATGAACGGCTGGACGTGGAACTGGCCAAATCCGAGTTAGAGGACGAGTAAGTGCAGGCTGTGAAATCGATCTGTGTGTATTGCGGCGCCAACGCCGGCGTGTCGCCCCGTTATGCGGAGCAGGCCCGCGCGCTGGCGCGGGCGCTGGTGGACGCCAACCTGTCGCTGGTATACGGCGGCGGCAACGTGGGCTTGATGGGCGTGATTGCCGATGAAGTATTGCGCCTGGGCGGCGAAGTCACCGGCGTGATCCCCACCGCGCTGGTGGAGCGCGAAGTCGGGCATACCGGACTGACGCGCCAGTTCATCGTCAAGGACATGCATGAGCGCAAGGCCATGATGGCGCAACTGTCGGACGGTTTCATTGCCATGCCCGGCGGCATGGGCACCATGGAAGAATTGTTTGAAATGCTGACCTGGTCGCAGCTGGGCATCCACGCCAAGCCGATCGGCCTGCTCAACGTCGACGGTTTTTATGACCACCTGGTGGCGTTCATCGGCCACGCAAAGGAGCAGGGATTCATCAAGCCGCAGCATGCGGAATTGATGATGGTGGAAAGCGCACCGCCGGCGCTGGTGCACCGGCTGCTGCGCCGGACGCCGCTGGCCGGCTGAAGCTTGGCACCTGGCAGCCGGGACGGTTGACGCGCCGGCCCGCTGGCCGCCCGTCGCCAACCGGCCAGTCCGTCACCACAGTTTGGCGCCTTCGGTTTCCAGCGCCGTCAGGTACAGCCGCACGTCGAATTCATACTGGTGGTAATTGGGCTCCATGTAGGTGCACAATTTATAAAACGCCTTGTCGTGCTGCTTTTCCTTCACGTGCGCCAGTTCGTGCACGGCAATCATGCGCAGGAATTCCGGCGGCGCGTCGCGGAACATGGCGCCGATGCGGATCTCATGCTTGGCTTTCAACTTGCCGCCCTGGACCCGTGAAATCGCCGTGTGCAAGCCCAGCGCATGGTTGATCACGTGGATCTTGCTGTCGTACATGACCTTGTCGATCGGCGCCGCATTGCGCAGGAATTCATCGCGCAAGCCTTGCACGTACTGGTACAGCGCCTTGTCGTTGCGGACGTCGTGCGCGGCGGGATAGCGCTTCGATAACACTTCGCCCAGCCGGCCCTGATCCATCAAGAGCCGGACTTGTTGCTGGGTTTGGTCAGAATACGCGCTCAGGTATTTCAGCGGTTGCATGATGGGAATTTCTGCGGGACAAGAGCGGAAATGTACCATATGATGGCGCGATGCGTACCCATGTCAATTCAGTGGGGCTGATCGTGCGCAGCGATCCCGCCTTGTCGTTCAGTTACCCCTCCCATATCGACCGCGCCAGCCTCGATGCGCTGCCGCAGCAACCCGGCATCTACCTGTTCCGCGACGCGGCCGGCGCCGCACTGTATGTCGGCAAGAGTGTCAACATCCGTTCGCGCGTGCTGAGCCACCTGCGCACGCCGGAAGAAATGCAGATGCTGGCCCGCACCACCCATATCGATTTCGAGCGCACCGGTGGCGAGATCGGCGCGCTGTTGCGTGAAGCGCAATTGATCAAGCAATTGCAGCCGGTATTCAACCAGAAATTGCGCCGTACGCGCGAAATGTGCGGCTACCTGTTGCCGCCCGAGTCGGTGGCGCTGCAACTGGTGTTTGGCCGCGAATGCGATTTCGCCGACACCGACGGCTTGTTCGGCCTGTTCGGCAGCCGCGCGGCGGCGGTGGAAGCGCTGCGCGAACTGGCGCAGGCGAACGGCCTGTGCCCGGCGCTGCTGGGCCTGGAAAAAATCGCCCGCAACCGCCCGTGCTTCGCGCACCAGATCGGCCGCTGCCGCGGCGCCTGCGCCGGCGTGGAAACGCCGGCTGCGCACCGCGACCGCCTGCTGGCGGCGCTGGAGGCGTGGCAAGTGGCGCGCTGGCCGTATGCCGGCCCGATCGGCATCGTGGAAGAGTCGGACGGCTTGCGCCAGGTGCAGCTGGTCGACCGCTGGTGTTACCTGGGCGTCAAGCCCAAGGGCCGGCGCCGCGCCTTGCCGCGCGGGCAATTCGATATCGATGTCTACCAGATCCTGCGCCGGCCGCTGCTTGGCGGCGGCCTGGTGGTCGAGCCGCAATAGCCTGCGCTGCGTTATATACGGTAATGAATAACGCTGACCGGTATGGCGGCATGGTTCGCGCTATATAATCCGGTATATTGCGCCAGTTACCAATCATCAGGGAATCACGATGCCGCACCCACTACGCCGCGCCGCCTTGGCAGCACTGCTCCTTGCCGCCGCTGCAACCCCGGCCGCCCGCGCCGCCGACATCACGGTGTCGGCCGCCGCCAGCCTGACCAATGCCTTCCGCGAACTGGCGCAATCGTTCGAAGCGTCCCATCCGGGTGACAAGGTGTTGTTGAACTTTGCCGCGTCGGACGCGCTGGTGCAGCAAATCGCCAAGGGCGCGCCGGTCGACGTGCTCGCGTCGGCCGACCAGGATGCGATGGACAAGGCTGAAGCGCAGCATTTGCTGGCGCAGGGCAGCCGCCGTAACTTCGCCGGCAACAGCCTGGTGCTGGTGGTGCCGGCCGCCAGCAAGCTGCCGCTGAAAAGCCTGGCGGACTTGAAATTGCCGGCGGTGGCGCGCATCGCCATCGGCAATCCGGCCGGCGTGCCGGTCGGCCGCTATGCGAAGGAAGCGCTGGAAAAAGCCGGGCTGTGGGCGGCCGTGGAGCCCAAGCTCGTGTTTGGCGCTTCGGTGCGCCAGAGCCTCGATTACGTGGCGCGCGGCGAAGCCGACGCGGGCGTTGTCTACGTGACCGACGTCGGTGCGCAAAAAGACAAGGTCAAGGCCGTGTTGCCGCTGCCTGCCGCCACGCCGGTGACGTATCCGATCGCCGCCGTGCGCACCGCGCCCAACGCCGCGGGCGCCAGGCAATTCCTGGCCTACGTGCAGGCGCCCGCCGGCCAGGCCATCCTGGCCAAACATGGCTTTGGCAAACCGTAATGGATGAACTGTGGCAGCCAGCCTCGGTTGCGCTGGCGCTGTCATTGAAGGTGGCCGGATGGGCCACCGTGCTGGACGTCGTGTTCGGCGTCGCGCTGGGCTACGTGCTGGCGCGCTGCCGCTTTGCGGGACGCGACTTGCTGGACGCCGTGCTGACGCTGCCGATGGTGATGCCTCCCACCGTGCTGGGGTATTACCTGCTGGTGATCATCGGCCGCAATGGCCCGGTGGGGCACTGGCTGCAGGAACGGTTCGGCATCAACCTGATTTTCACGTGGCAGGCCGCCGTGCTGGCGGCCGCCGTGGTGGCGTTTCCGCTGGTGTTGAAGGCGGCCCGCTCGGCGTTCGAAAGCGTCGATACGCAGCTGGAAGACGCCGCGCGCGTGCTGGGCATTTCACCGGCCGCGATATTCTTGCGCGTGACCTTGCCGCTGGCCTGGCGCGGTGTGCTGGCCGGCACCTTGCTGGCCTTTGCGCGCTCGATGGGCGAATTCGGCGCCACCCTGATGGTGGCGGGCAGCATCCCCGGCAAGACGCAAACCCTGTCGATCGCGGTGTACGAGGCGGTGCAGGCGGGGCAGGACGATACCGCCAACCTGCTGGTGATCATCACGTCCGTCACGTGCGTGGCGGTGCTGGTGGCGGCCAACCGGCTCGCGCCGACTCATAAAGGCTGACATGCTGATCGACGTCGACATCGTGAAAACCCTGCACGCCGGCCAGCGCACCTTCCGCCTGCAGGCGAAACTGGCGTCGGCCAGCGAACGCATCGTGATTTATGGCGCGTCCGGCGCCGGCAAGAGCATGCTGCTCAAAGCCATTGCCGGGCTGGTGACGCCCGATGCCGGCCATATCGCGCTGGACGGGCGCCGCCTGTTCGACCGCGCGGCCCGGATCGACGTGCCGGTGCGGCGCCGCCAGGTGGGGTACCTGTTCCAGGATTACGCGCTGTTCCCGCACTTGAACGTGCGCCAGAATATCGCCTTCGGCCTGAAAACCGGCTGGTTCAACCCACCGTCCCGGGTCAGCGGCGGCAAGCTCGATTACTGGCTCGATGCGTTCGAACTGGGCCCGGTGGCGCACCAGTCCCCGGCGCAATTGTCGGGCGGCCAGCGCCAGCGCGTGGCGCTGGCGCGCGCGCTGGCCGGCGAACCGCGGGCGCTGCTGCTCGACGAACCGTTTGCCGCGCTGGACCCGGCGCTGCGCGTGCGCATGCGCGCCGAACTCGATACCCTGCAGCGTCGCCTGGGCGTGCCGATGCTGATGATTACCCACGACCCGGAAGATGCGCGCGTATTCGGCGGCCACGTGCTGACCATGACGGAGGGCGTGATGGCCGATCGCGTGAATGCCGATGAATTGAATGCCGGTGGCTTGAATGCCGGTGGCGTGATCGGCGATGGTGTGATGGCAGACGAGCGGACAGTGGAGGCGCGCGATGGCCGATGAGGGCAGGGAGCTGGCGCTGGCCGGCAAGGTATGGATGACGGTGGGCGGCCAGCAGCTGGGCGGCTCCGACAGGGTGGCGCTGCTGGCCGCGATCGCCGAACACGGCTCGATCACGCAGGCCGCGAAAGCCGTCAAGATGAGTTACAAGGGCGCGTGGGACGCCATCGAAGGCATGAACAACCTGGCCGGCGAACCGCTGGTGGAGCGCCTGACCGGCGGCAAGGGCGGCGGCGGCACGCGGCTGACGGCGCGCGGCGCGCAACTGGTGGAAAACTTCCGCCTGGTCGAACGCGAACACCGCATGTTTATCGAACATTTGAGCCGCCAGTCCCACGCGCTGGCCGATGATTTCCTGCTGATCCAGACCATGAAAATGAAAACCAGCGCGCGCAACCAGTTTGCCGGCACGGTGTCGTCCATCAAGCGCGGCGCCGTCAATGATGAAGTCACGCTCGATATCGTGGGCGGACAGCATCTGGTGGCCACCATCACGCGCGACAGCACCGACAGCCTGGGATTGCAGGTCGGCAGCGATGCGTTTGCGCTGGTCAAGGCGTCGTCGGTCATTGTCGCCACCGAGGCCGACGGCGCCCGGATCTCGGCGCGCAACCAGCTGCGCGGCGTCATCACGCGCCTGGTGGCGGGCGCCGTCAATGCCGACGCCAGCATCACGCTGCCGGGCGGCGGCGTGCTGGGCGCCACCGTGAGCCTGGAAGGCAGCGAGGCGCTGGGGCTGCGGGAGGGGATGGAAGTGACGGCGCTGTTCAAGGCGTCCAGCGTGATCGTCGGCGTGCCGGGCTGAGGGCGCGCCGGCAAGCCGGCTCACGCAGTCACGCAGGCGCACAGTCAGCACCAGATGACTTTCCTCAAATTTGTCACCCCTGGTGCCTGACCCCAGGGGTGACACCGCGTGATTTTCCGCAAACTTGCCACCCTCCGGCGCAGTCAATTAGTCACGCAGGCGCACAGGCACAGAGTCATACGGCCACACGGCCACGCGGTCACGCCAGGCCCAAGCCTTCGGCATCGGCCCACCGGCGCAGCGCGCGCTCGGTGGCCTCGTGCTCGTACTGGCGCCACTGCGCCTGCTTGCCTTCCCTGGTCACCAGTTCATGGAATTTCGCGTGGGCGCCGCGCCGATGGAAAAAATCCTCGGCCGCGGCGGCATGCGCGGGCATGTGATCCCGGACGAATTGCAATTCCAGGTGGCCGGCCAGGTCGAGGTCTTGCCGGTGCGGCACCGACCAATAGCGCTCGCCGTCGTCGACGTCGGGCGGTATCCGCTTGTAGGCGTCATAGCCGGGCGACGCCTGGAACACTTCGCCGGTCGCCTTGGCGATATACGCATTGCGTTCATACGGCGCGCCGCCGGAAACAAAATCAAACGCGGTTTGCAACTTGCCAAACGGTATCGCGGTAGCCATGGCCATCCTCTTGGAAATGTCGGTTTGACAAGGCTTATTATAGACGGCGTTGATCTTTGTCACTAAAAGTAGTTGAGAAATGTCACATCCAAGCATCAAAGCTTCAAAAAAGATGCTTAAAAGCGATGTTGGCGGCATGCCGTGACTCATGCCGCAACGATGGTTGATACTGGACGCGCAACTATTGCTTGTTACCCCGATCTGCCGCCTGCTGCTTGTTCAGGCGGTTGGCCGATTGCCGGCTTTCACCGCCTTTGCGGCCGATTTCCGACATGTGCGCGCGGTCGCGGCTGACGGCTTCGCCGCCTTTCTGCCCGGCCCGGCGCGCTTCTTCGGAATTGAATTCATGCGCCGTGCCTTTCTGGTGCGCGGCCTGGCCGCCGCGGCTGGCGATGGCGCGCTGCTGTGCCGCATCCATCGCGGCAAAGCCGCGTTTCACCGGGGCTTTGGGTGGATGGGTGGCAGTGTCGTTGCGGTTGGTTTTGTCGTCCATGATGCTGCTCCTTGAAGATGGGGACCGCCGGGATGGCAGTCCTGATCCTTTGATGAGCAGCGTGCGGATAAGTTCCGCAGGCGGCCGGCGCGTCAGGCGACCTGCAATACCAGCTTGCCGAAGTTCTTGCCTTCGAACAGCATACGTAATGCTTGCGGGAATTGATCGATGCCCTGCACGACATCTTCACGGCTCTTGATCTTGCCTTCCCGCAGCCAACCGGCCAATTGGGCAATAGCCAGGTGGTAGCGGTCGGCATAATCGAACACCACCATACCTTCCATGCGGGCGCGGTTGACCAGCAGCGACAGGTAATTTGCCGGACCTTTGACCGGGGTCGTATTGTTGTATTGAGAAATCGCACCACAGATCACAATCCGGGCTTTCATGTTGATGCGGGTCAGGACCGTGTCAAGAATGTCGCCGCCGACGTTATCGAAGTACACGTCGATGCCTTGCGGGCAATGCTCTTTCAGGCCGGCGCGGATGTCGCCCGCCTTGTAATCGATGCAGGCATCAAAGCCCAGTTCGTTGACGACGAAATCGCATTTATCCTTGCCGCCGGCAATGCCGACCACGCGGCAGCCCAGCTGTTTGGCCACCTGGCCCACGGTCTGGCCCACGGCGCCCGCCGCGCCCGATACCACCACGGTCTCGCCGGCCTTGGGCTGGCCGACTTCCAGCAGGCCGAAATACGCGGTCATGCCCGGCATGCCCAGGGTATTGGTCCACACGGTGGCGGGCGCCAGCCGGGTGTCGATCTTCGCCAGCGCCGCGCTGCGGTCGTCGGCGGCACCGATCCAGTACGTCTGGACGCCAAGGCCGCCGGTGACGACATCACCCACGGCGAATTTCGGCGATTTCGAGGCGACCACTTCGCCAATGCCGCCCGCGCGCATGACTTCGCCGATGGCGACCGGGCGGATATACGATTTCGCATCGTTCATCCAGCCGCGCATGGCGGGGTCGAGCGACAGGTATTGCGTTTTCACCAGTACTTCGCCATCGGCCAGTTCGCGCACGGGTTCGGTTACGCGCTGCCAGTTGCTGTCCTGTGGCAGGCCGACCGGGCGGGTAGCCAGGCGGTATTGCAGGTTTTCAAGGGTGGTCATCATGCCTCCGGTTGTTGGGATTGTTTTCTTACTATAACTTAAAATGAACGACCGTGCTATTTCTTAAAATACCTGTGGCGACGCCAAGACATGCGACAATAGCAGGTTAATGCTTGTTCAACCGTTTGTTTATCCGTTGCCAAACCGATTTTTATTCCGTCCATGACGCACCCTGAATACATCCTGACCCTGTCCTGCCTGGACCAGCGCGGCATCGTGCATCGCGTTTCGGGCTTCCTGGCCGACCACGGCTGCAACATCATCGATTCCGCCCAGTTCGGCGACAGCGAATCGCAGCTGTTTTTCATGCGCGTGCATTTCGCGAAAGAAGACGCCGGCGTGACCGATGAGCGCCTGCGCGCGGACTTCGCGCTGCTGGGCGACGACATGAAGCTGGACTGGGAATTGCGCGACGCGCACGCCAAGCCGCGCGTGCTGTTGATGGTGTCGAAGATCGGCCACTGCCTGAACGACTTGCTGTTCCGCTACAAGAGCGGCCTGCTGCCGATGGAAATTCCCGCCATCGTGTCGAACCACATGGACTTCTACCAGCTGGCAGCCAGCTACAACATCCCGTTCCACCACTTGCCGCTGGCGGCGGGCGCCCCTGAAGAAGCCAAGCTGGCGCAGGAAGCGCGCATCATCGAACTGGTCGAGTCGCACAATATCGACCTGGTGGTGCTGGCGCGCTACATGCAGATCCTGTCGCCGCAACTGTGCGCGCGCCTGAAGGGCAAGGCCATCAACATCCACCATTCGTTCCTGCCGAGCTTCAAGGGCGCCAAGCCGTATGCGCAGGCGCACCAGCGTGGCGTGAAACTGATCGGCGCCACCGCGCACTTCGTCACCAGCGACCTCGATGAAGGCCCGATCATCGAGCAGGACGTCGAGCGCGTCGACCACTCGATGGATGCGGAAACCCTGTCGGCCATTGGCCGCGACGTCGAGTGCGTGGTGCTGGCGCGCGCCGTGAAATGGTTCGTCGAACACCGCATCCTGCAAAACGGCGGCAAGACCGTCGTCTTCAAGTAATTGGCACTGCTTACATGGCACTGAAATCCACGATTTATAAAGCGGAACTGTCGATTGCCGACATGGACCGCAATTACTACAACACCCACCAGCTGACCCTGGCGCGCCACCCGTCCGAGACCGACGAGCGCCTGATGATCCGCGTCCTCGCGTTTGCGATCCATGCCGATGACGCCCTGGTCAACGCCAAAGGCTTGTCCGATACCGAGGAACCGGACCTGTGGCAAAAGGATTTGACCGGCGCGATCCAGCTGTGGGTCGAAGTCGGCCAGCCGGACGACAAGCGCCTGCTGAAGGCGGCGGGCCGTTCGGAACAGGTCATGGTGTATTCGTACAGCGCGACCTCGCACGTGTGGTGGAAGCAGCTGGCCGGCAAGATCGACCGCGCGAAGAACGTCAGCGTGGTGAACATCCCGGCCGACGCGTCGGCGGCGCTGGAGAAAATGGCCCAGCGCACCATGCAGCTGCAATGCACGATCCAGGACGGCCAGATCTGGCTGACCGATGGCGCCGAGACCGTGCTGGTCGAGCGCGAAACGCTGAAGCCATAACCATGATCGCCCCGTCCCGCTTCCCGGGCGCCGCGTGGCTGCTTGCGCGGGATGGGGGGGGGTGGGGGCTTTGCGGCGGGGCCTCCCGGCCGTTTGCCCGACGGCCGGCGGTAAGGCGATTGCCGCCGGGACCGGGACTGCCCCCGCAGCCGCAGTCGCCACTGCCACTGCGGTCGCTGCCGGGGTGGCTGCGAACGCCGCGTCTGCCGTTGCCGCGCCTCCTGCCGTGTGCCGGGGCTGCGATCTGGACCGGAGTCCTGGCGGCTGCCGTGGCGATGGCGTTCATCGGCGGGGCGCGCGCCGCGCCGCCGGACCAGCAGCAAGTCATGGCCGGCGCCGCCGTGCTGTACGGCGAACGCATGGCTGCCTTGCGCGCCGCGCAATTGCTCGACAACGATGCCGCCTTCCACGCGCGCGTGCAGCGCATCGTGCAACCGATTCTGGCGCAGGCCGCGCGCGATTATCCCGAGTGCGCCGGCTGGCCCTGGGAAGTGCACACCACCACCGATCCCGACGAACGCGCGTATGCCTTTGCCGGCGGCAGGCTCCTGGTCAGCGGCGCCCACGCCATGGCGCTGCAATTAACGGACGCCGAACTGGCCATGGTGCTGGCCCACGAAATCGCGCACGCCGTACTGCGCCACAACCTGCAGGAATATGAGGAAGCGCTGAAGCTGGAGCCGGCGTGGGCCGCGCGGCCGTTCGCCGAACTCGAACACGCGGTCGACCACGATGGCGCGCTGATGGCGAAGCTGGCGCCGCTGGGCAAGCAGCAGGAACTCGAGGCCGACCGCGCCGGCCTGCTGCTGGCGGCCAGGGCAGGGTGGCCGCCGCATGCGCTGGCCGGCTATTTCCGCAAGCTGGTGCAGGCGTCCAGCGCGCCCGGCAGCGCCGGGTTTGCGCATCCATCCCCGGCCAGCCGCTGGCGCGCCGCCCGCGACGCCGCCCAGGCGGCCATGGCTGCTGGCCCCGGGCGCTGAGCATCACTTGCCGGGTTCCTGCCGCCGTGTATTGCCCCTGGCCGACCAGCATTGGCGCGCTGCCGGGCGTTGGCAGTTTGGGCCCGGCGCCGTATTGCCCGACGAGGCGCGCCAAGGCGCGGGGCTGCGGACACCGCGTGCCGCGGGCACGAAGGCGCGAGCCGCCAGGCCACCGCATCGGCTTGTCCTTATGGCAGCTATACCGCACGCCATGCCGCATCGCGGCCCAGGTCTCGGGGTATAATCGCCGGCTATGAAACGGACTTCGGCAACCAGGACGCTGTGGCTCTGGATCGCGTGTTTTGCGATCCTGCTGAACGCCCTTGCGCCATCGGTCTCGCATGCGCTGGCGTACAGCCGCGGCGTGCCGGCCACATGGGAAATCTGCCGCGCCGACGGTTCGCGCGTCGCCGTGTCGGGCCTGATCACGCCGGACGACAGCGGCACATCATTGGGTAAAGCCAAGGCCATGGGCGAGGATTGCGCGTATTGCCAGACCCATGCCGGTTCGTTCGGCCTGCCGCCCGTCGCGTCGTCCGGCCTGCCCGTCGCGGACGGGGCGATGGCGCCTTTCCTGTTCTACCATGCGCCGCAACCGTTGGCCGTCTGGGCCACGGCGCAGCCGCGCGGCCCGCCCGCGGGCCTCTGATGTCCTTACGCCGCGCGGCAATACATGAATAGTTGCCGCGCATTCCGTGATCCGATCCAGAGGTAGAAAACATGAAGTCCGTACAACACGCATCGCAAGCCGTCATCCTGTCCGCCGCAGCCCTGCTGCTGTCCGCCGCCGCCCACGCGCAAGTCACCGTCAAGGACCCGTGGGTGCGCGCCACCGTGCCCGCCGCCAAGGCGTCGGGCGCCTTCATGCTGTTGCAGTCCGCCCAGGATGCGCGGCTGGTGGAAGTGCGTTCGCCGGTCGCCGGCATGGTGGAAATCCATCAAATGTCGATGGATAACGGCATGATGAAAATGAGCGCGGTCGACGGCATCGACCTGCCGGCCGGCAAACCGGTGCCGCTGGCGTCCGGCGGCTACCACGTGATGCTGATGCAGTTGAAGCAGCAGATGAAGGAAGGCGATACCGTGCCGCTGACCCTGGTGGTGCAGAAGAAGGACAAGAAGCTGGAAACCGTGGAAGTCAAGGCGCTGGTCAAGCCTTTGACGTACGCGCCCGCCAACGCATCGAAGTGAGGACAACATGAAACAGACTTTTGCGATCGCCGCAGCCGCCCTGTGCGCGGCGCTGTCCCCGTTTGCTTCCGCCCACGTGACGTTGGACCAGCCGACCGGCCAGGCCGACACGTACCATAAACTGGTGTTCCGCGTCGGCCACGGCTGCGACGGCAGCGCCACCAAATCCATCACGGTGATGTTGCCGGAATCGGTCACCGGAGCGAAACCCATGCCGAAGGCCGGCTGGAAGCTTGCCACCGTGCAGGGCAAATTGTCGGTGCCCCAGGAATCGCACGGCAAGGCCGTCACCACGGCCGTGCGCGAAGTCACGTGGAGCGGCGGCCCGCTGGCTGACGAACACTTCGATGAATTCGTGGTCCAGGCCAAGCTGCCCGTGGAACCGGGCAAGGTGTATTTCAAGGTGGTGCAGCAATGCGTGAAGGGCAGCGTCGCATGGGATGAGATCCCCGGCGACCCCGGCGCCAAACTGTTGGCGCCCGCGCCCAGCCTGACCGTCGTTCCCGCGAGCGGGCCCGCCCACGCACACTGACCTGCCATGAACAATTTACGTTGCAAGCCGCCGGCAGCGGTGCTGGCGGCCATGGGCGCGCTCGCGTCCATGATTAGCCCTGCCTGGGCCGATCACGTGGTCCGCATCACGGCGGGCCGTCCCACTTCTCTGCCGGCGCACATCCCCACCACCGTGGAAGGCGTCACCGGAGACCAGGTGGAAGACCGCATCAATGCCAGCGACAGCGAAGATGCGCTGAAATACCTGCCCAGCCTGAACGTGCGCAAGCGCTACATCGGCGATTACGACCACGCGGTGCTGGCCAGCCGCGCCTCCGGAACCGGCAACAGCGCGCGTTCGCTGGTGTATGCGGACGGCATCTTGCTGTCGAATTTGCTCGGCAATGGCGCCACGTATGCGCCGCGCTGGGGCCAGGTGTCGCCCGAGGAAATCGAACGGGTCGACGTGCTGTATGGCCCGTTTTCCGCCGCCTATCCGGGCAATTCCGTGGGCGCCGTGGTGGACTTCCAGACCCGCATGCCGGACCGGCTGGAAGCCCATGTGAAACTCACCGGCTCCACCCAGGGTTTCCGTTTGTACCGCGGCGATGCGCGCTACGACGGCGGCCAGGCCAGCGCATCGGTCGGCAACCGCGCCGGCGCCTGGTCGTGGTGGGCCGATGTCTCGCGCCTGGACAGCAATGGCCAGCCGGTGGTGTTCGCCAACCGCCTGGTCGCTTCCGGCAAGGCGGGGATGGACGGCGTGCCGGTCACCGGCGCCGTTGCCGGCCGCAACCCCACCGGCGCCGATTGGCTGATCCTGGGCGCCACCAACCAGGTGCATACGGTACAGGACCACGCCAAGGTCAAGCTGGCCTATGACCTGGCGGCCGCGCTGCGCGCCAGCTACACGCTGGGCTGGTGGCGCAACGAGGCGCTGCGCACCGCCACTTCGTACCTGCGCGACGCGGCGGGCCGGCCCGTGGTGGGCGGCACCATCAACGCCGATGGCCGCAGCTATGCGCTGCTGGCGTCGGACTTCGCGCCATCGCGCGGCGCGCTGGCGCATGTGATGCACGGCCTGTCGCTGAAGCAGGGCGGCAAGGGCGTGTTCGAATGGGAAGCGGCGGCCAGCCGCTACGCCTATGCGCGCGACCAGGTGCGCACGCCCACGGTGCCGGTGGCCACGCCCGATTCCCCTGGCGCAGGCAACCTGACCGACATGGGCGGCAGCGGCTGGACCACGCTGACCCTGCGCGGGGTCTGGCGCCCGCCCGATACCGCCCACGCGGTGGAATTCGGCGTGCAGCGCGACAGCGCGCACCTGCGCACCAGGGTAACGGCCGGCGCCGACTGGATCAACGCCGCCGGCGGCACGCCCGTGTCGCGCTTCACCGGCGACACGCGCCTGGAAAGCATCTACTTACAGGATACGTGGCGCATCTCCGGCGCGTGGAAGGCCACGTTCGGCGTGCGCCGCGAACAGTGGCGGGCGTTCGATGGCGGCATTGCCAACAGCGCCGACGTGCTGTTGCCGTTCGCCGGCCGGCGCGAATCGTCGTGGTCGCCCAAGGCGGCCGTGTCGCTGCGCGCCAGTGACGACTGGTCGTTCAAGGCGTCGGCGGGGCGCGCCGTGCGCAACCCGACCGCGCAGGAATTGTTCCAGGGTTCCATCGTCAACAACACGATCGTGTATGCCGATCCCACCTTGCGCGCCGAGCGTTCGTGGACCGGCGAATGGAGCGCGGAACGCCAGCTGGACCATGGCAGCCTGCGCATGACGGCCTTCCACGAAACCACGCGCGACGCGCTGCATTCGCAGCCGCTGCCGGCCATGCCGGCCGTGAACACCGTGCAAAACATCGCGCGCATCCGCACCCGCGGGCTGGAACTGTCATACCAGCGGGAGCACGTGTGGCTGCATGGCCTGTCGCTGGCGGGCAGCGCCACCTGGACCGATTCCATCATTGCCGCCAATCCCGCGCTGCCGGCCAGCGTGGGGAAGCGCCAGCCGCGCGTGCCGGATTGGCGCGCCACGCTGCTGGCGTCGTACCACGTGGGGGAGCACTGGACTTCGACACTGGGCATGCGCTACAGCGGCCGCCAGTACGGTTCGCTGTTGAACAACGATCCGAACGGCGCGACCTACATGGGGGTGTCGGACTACCTGGTGTTCGATGCGCGGCTGCGCTACCGGTTCAACCGGCAGTGGAGCGCCGCGCTCGGGATCGACAATGTCAATAACCGCACGTACTGGGCGTTCCATCCCTACACGCAGCGTACCGTGGTGGCGGAACTGAAGTTCGACCTGTAAGAGGCTGGCGGCGTGCGGCGGGATTTCGTGCGCCGCCGGTCAGTTCGGCGCGCCGCCCAGGCGCTTGACGGAACCGGACCCCATGATGTTCTTGCTGACTTGCGGATCGCCGTAATAGCCGATGTCGCCGGAGCCGGCCACCGACAGGTTCAGCGACTGTTTGGCCCAGACCGTGGCCTGGCCGGAACCGCCGATCGATACCGAGACGTCGTTGGCGGCCAGTTTCTCGGTCATCACCTTGCCGGAACCGCCGATCGATACCTGCAGGCGGCCGGTCGTGCCGGCGGCTTTCAGGCTGCCGGACCCGCCCAGCGAAATGGCGACGGCGTCGCTTTCCATGTTGCGCACGTGGATGGATCCGGAACCGCCGACGTCGAACGTGAGCTTGGGCGCCTTCAGCGTATCGGCTTCCACCGAGCCGGAACCGCCGACCGCGATTTTTTCCAGCATCTTCGCGTTGACCACGACCTTCAGGTTGCGCGTCTCGATGCGCAAGTCGCGCTTGACCGGGCGCACCACCAGGGTGCCGTGTTCCACCACGGTTTCAATCACGGCTTGCAGGTTGTCGTCGGTCTCGATGGTGATGTTTTCCGTATTCCCGGTGCGCACCTCGACTTCACCGGGCAAGCCCAAGGCCAGGCCCGTGAAGTGGCCGGGCTCGCGCGTCTGCTTGACGATCTTGCCATTGCCCTGGACCGATTCGCCGCCACGCAACCAGCTCAGCGGACCGGCCTGCACGCCGGCAGCCGGCACGATGATGGCCAGGCTGCTGGCGGCCAGCACGATGGAGCGGGCGATCTTGTTGAATGTTGCCATGTTGGTTCTCCTTGAAAAAGCAGCGTATGTTTGTTGATGGAGATCATGGTACGGCAGCAACATTGTTGCGGCAGCCGCAGTGCGACAGACTGCCGGGGGGAGGGGACAGAATGCAGAATCGCGGCGCCCGGGAGGGAAAAACGCCGTGGAATTGGCGGCCCGGAAGTCCGGCTTGTCAACCGGCGTGGCGCGCGCGCCAACAATCACGGGCGGCGGCGTGAAAACCGCTGGCGGTGCGGCGCGCGGACCGTATAATCCTTGCGGAACTATTAATTTATGTAGGGAATCAAGTCATGGAATACCACCAGTCTTCGCAGATACGCACGCTGACCTATGAGGAAAACGAAGACCACCCGGTGTTCGGCACGCTGGTCGAGCAGATCCTGCACCTGCTGAATTCCCGGCTGACCTTCAGCGACATCCTGATCCACCAGAACAGTCCCCTGCTGCTGCGCCAGCCCAAGGGCCTGGTGGCCGTGACGGATTCCCCGATCACGCGCGAGGAACTGGAAGAATTCTTTGAAGTGGTGGAACCGAACTGGCAGGAGCGCATCCAGGACCGCGCGTTCGACCGTTCGATCGACCTGCACACGGCGCGCATCCGCGCCAACTGTTTCACGTTCCAGGGCAAGAAGCGGCTCGGCTGCGTGATCCGGCGCTTCCCGAAGGAACCGCTGCCGCTCGCCAACCTGGGATTGCGTGCGCATGAACAGAAGTTCGCGCAACTGACCAGCGGCCTGGTGCTGATCATTGGCGACACGTGCCAGGGCAAGTCCACCACGATCGCCTCGATGCTCGATGAAATCAACAAGCACCGCTCCGGCCACATCATCACCATTGAAGATCCGGTGGAAACCCTGATCCCGCAGCGCATGTGCGTGATCACGCAGCGCGAAGTGGGCTTCGACGGTGACGTGGAAAGCTTTTACCTGGGCGCGCTCGATGCGCTGCGCGAGCGGCCCGACGTGATCGTCATCGGTGAAATCCGCGACGCCCAGACCGCGCAGGAAGCGCTGGCGCTGGCCGAATCGGGCCCATTGGTGCTGGCCACGCTGCATGCCCGCTCGACGGAACTGGGCTTGCAAAAAATGATACGCCTGCTCGGCAACTCCGAACCGCAGCAGCAGGCGCTGGCCCATGCGCTGCGCGGCGTGCTGTGCCAGGCCTTGCTGCCCTCGGTCGACGGCGACCGCTACCACCTGGCCACCGAATGCCTGACCGTGCACCCGGACGTGGCGCGCATGATCGAGGCGGGCAACGTCACCGGCATCCGCGGCTGGATGGAAGCGCAGCAGCGCGAGGGATGCCACACGATGAACGCGGCGCTGCGCGTGCTGCTGGCCGAAAAGAAAATCGCGCTCGACGATGCGCGCCACGCCACTACCGACCGGGTAGGGCTGGCGGCACGCACGTAACGGCCAGGCTGGCGGTCGGCTGCCTCTGCTCAGCCACCTGAGCGCCGACCTGAGCGCTGACCTGAGCGCCCGGCACGCGGCCGGATCGTGCGACAGGGAAGCGGGCGGCGGCCGGGCGCCTGCCCGTGCCGCCGGCGCGGAATCAGTCGAGCGGCACCCGCCGGTACTTGTCGACATCGGCGCCATTGACCGGCGGCGCATTGTTGCTCCAGTTGGCGCGGATGAACGACACCACGGCCGCCACCTCGGTATCGTTCAGCGTGTGCGCGAACGGCGGCATGCCGTAGGGGCGCGGATTGCCGGCGGTAGCGGGCGCGAAGCCGCCATTGAGCACGATGCGGATCGGGTTGGCCGCCTCGTTCATCAGCAGCGCGCGGTTACCGTCCAGCGGCGGATAAGCGGGCGGCAAGCCCTTGCCCGCGTAGCCGTGGCATTGCACGCAATGTTTCACGTAAATGTCGTTGCCGAGGTTGAAGAACGCCTGCGCCTCGGGCGACTTGTCGCGCTCATGGCGCGCCGCCTTGCCGCCGGTGTGCGGCAGGGTTTTCAAGTACACGGCCATGGCTTGCACGTCGTCGTCCGACAGGTACTGCAGGCTTTCCCGCACCACTTCGGCCATCGGGCCGAACACGGTGGCGCGCGGCGACACGCCGGTTTTCAACAATTGCGCCAGGTGCCCGGTATCCCAGTCACCCAGTCCCGCTTCGCCATCGGAGGTCAGCGATGGCGCATACCAGCCCAGCGAGGAAATCAGGCCGCCCGACAGGCCGCCGCTGGACGCGCCCAGCGCATTGCGTTCGCTGTGGCATGCGTTGCAGTGGCCCAGGCCCTGCACCAGGTAGGCGCCGCGGTTCCACTGCACGCTCTGGCCCGTGTCCTGGCGATAGACGGCGGGGCGGAAATACAGCGCCCGCCACACCCACAGGCTGGCCTGCAGGTTGTACGGGAAGCGCAGCTGGTGCGGCGCGTTGGCTTGCCGCACCGGCGCAATGGTCTGGAAGTACGCGTACAGCGCATCGGCGTCGTCGCGCGTCACGCTGGTGTAGCTGGTGTACGGAAAGGCCGGGTACAGCAGGCGGCCACCGCGCGATTTTCCGTTGTGCAGCGCGCGCCAAAAATCGTCCGCGCTCCAGGCGCCGATGCCGGTTTCGCGGTCCGGCGTGATGTTGGGGGCGATCACGTTGCCGAACGGCGTGGCCAGCGCGCGCCCGCCGGCGTAAGGCTGGCCGCCGCGCGCGGTGTGGCACGCCTGGCAATCGCCGGCGCGCGCCAGGTAGGCGCCGCGCGCGACGCGCTGTTCGGGCGACAGGGCGGCCGTGGCCTTGCCGGGCGGCGGCAGCGGGTCGTCGCCGGGCGCCAGCAGCCAGGCGCCCGCCAGCAGGACCGCGAACACGGCGGCAACCCCGGCCAATGCGATAGTCATGGTGCGCTTCATGGCCGGCCTCCCGCGGCCGCCGTCACGGGGGCGGGCACGCCCGGTCCGGCCGCACGCGGCCCCCCGGCTCCCGCGGACTGGCCGCCAGCCGGCGCAGGCGGCGCGTCCGGCGCGCTGCCGCACGCGATCGGCAGCGGGCGCGCAATCGAGGCGGCCGGGGGAATGCTGGCGTCGGCCGGTTGTTGCGCCAGCCAGCCGGAGACCGCGGCGATGTCCTGGTCCGACAGCCGGGCGGCAATGTCAGCCATGCAGTCCGGCGCGTGGGCGCGGCGCGCCTTGTCGCGCCAGGCGCCGAATTGCGCATTGATATAGTCGCGCGGCAAGCCGACCAGTCCGGGAATCGCGGGCGCCACGCCGGTGAGCCGTTCGCCGTGGCAAGCCACGCAGGCCGGCACTTTCTTTTGCGGATCGCCCTGCAGGGCCAGCACGCGGCCGCGTTCCAGCATCGGCGCGGTGGCGCTGGTCTTGCCGGGCGGCGGGTAGGGCGGGTGCTGTGACGCGAAATGGTCGGCGATTTCCTTCAGGTAAGCGTCCGACAATTGTTCCGTCATATACGTCATCATGTCGTACTTGCGGCGGCCGTCGCGGAAATTGCGCAGCTGGTTGTACAGGTAGCCGGCCGGCTTGCCGGCAATGCGGGGAAAATACACGTCGCCGCGCGCGGTCCCGGCCGCGGCCTGCGCGCCGGCGCCGTCCGTGTGGCACGCCGTGCAGGCCGCGACGCGCTGCGCCATGGTGTCGGGGAGTTCTTTCAGCGCCGCGGGCCGGTCGGCGGCGCCAGCGTGCGGCGCCGACCAGGCGGCAAGGCAGCCTGCCAGGCAGGCCGCCAGGATCGGTTTCCTCATGGGATGCCCATTCTTTGAGATAGTGGCGGTCAGGACGAAGAATACGCCAGTGCGGCAAGGATGGACAGGATCAGAACCATAACAAAACAGGGGATCAGTTTGAAACTCTACGAAGCGCTGGCGCGGGAAATCGAAGACCTGGTGGCGCAACAGGCATTGCGGCCGGGCGACCGCCTGCCCTCGGTGCGCCAGCAGCAGGCCCGCCGCGGCGTCAGCCCGGCCACGGTGTTCCAGGCGTATTACCTGCTCGAAGCGCGCGGCGTGGTGGAATCGCGTCCGCGTTCCGGCTATTACGGGGCGCGCCGCCGCGCGCCGGCCGGCGAGCCGCCCGAACCGCGGGTATCGCAGCCGGCCAGCGGCGCGGCGGCGGTGGACGTCAGCGCGCTGGTGTTCGGCGTGCTGGAAGCGGCCCGCGACCGTTCGGCGGTGCCGTTCGGGTCGGCCTTTCCCAGCCCGCTGCTGTTCCCGCTGGAGCGGCTGGCCCGCGAAACGGCGTCGGCCATGCGCCGCCTCGATCCATGGAGCACGGTGGCCGACCTGGCGCCCGGTAACGGCGACTTGCGGCGCCAGATCGCGCTGCGCTACCAGCTCGATGGCGCGCCGGTGCCGCCGGACGATATCGTCATTACCAATGGCGCGATGGAAGCGCTGAACCTGTGCCTGCAGGCAGTGACGCGGCCCGGCGACACCGTGCTGGTGGAGTCGCCCGCGTTCTATGCGGCGCTGCAGGCGCTCGAGCGGCTGGGATTGAACGCGGTGGAAGTGGCGACCGATCCGCGCGACGGCATGGATCTGGACGCGCTGGCCGAGGCGCTGGAATGCCACCGTCCCGCCGCGTGCTGGCTGATGACGAGTTTCCAGAACCCGCTGGGCAGCCTGATGCCGCCCGGGAAGAAGGAAGCGCTGGTGGCGCTGCTGGCGGGCCATGGCGTGCCGCTGATCGAGGACGACGTGTATGGCGAACTGTATTTCGGCGCGCGCCGCCCGGCGCTGGCCAAGCGCCATGACCGGCACGGGCTGGTCATGCATTGCGGGTCGTTTTCCAAATGCCTGGCGCCGGGATTCCGCATCGGCTGGGCGGCGCCGGGGCGCCATGCGCGCGCGGTGGAGCGCTTGAAACTGTCGACCAGCCTGGCGTGCGCCATGCCGTCGCAGCTGGCGCTGGCCGCCTACCTGGCGCAGGGAGGCTATGACCGCCACCTGCGCCAGCTGCGCGCCGCGCTCGAGGCGCAGCGCGACGCCATGCTGCTGGCCGTGGCGCGCCATTTCCCGCCCGGCACGCGCGCCACGCGGCCCGAAGGCGGTTACTTCCTGTGGGTGGAATTGCCGGCGGGCGCCGATACCTTGGCGCTGCACCGCGCCGCGCTCGAACACGGTATCAGCATCGCGCCGGGCCCGATGTTTTCCGCGCGGCGCGAATACCGCCATTGCCTGCGCCTCAATTACGGGCATCCGTGGAATGCGCAACTGGAAGACGCCATGGCGTTGCTGGGAAGGCTGGCGGCCGCGTGCGGCGCAGGGCGCTAGGCTTCGCGCGGCGGTTGCGCCGGGGCGTCCGCGCTTGCCCGGTGCGGCTTGCGCCTGTTTTTCACGGGGCGCTGCGGCGGCAGGACGTTGCCGGCCGCGATCCAGTGGCGGTAAATGCGCAGGGCGACCTGCGCATCGTCGGCTGCATACAGGATCTGCCGTTCCGACAGGCGCGGCGCGGCCCAGTTGGTGGTGGAGACTTTTTTCGACTTTTGCAGTTTCCGGCCAAAGAAGCGCGCCACTGCGCTTTTCGCGCCAAGGTCGTTGCGCTGCCCGCCGCGCAGCGCCACCGACAGGTCGGTCACGCGCTGCGGCTCGATGCCGAGCTTGTCGCGCAAACGGCGCACGTCGTCGGACAGGCCGAAGCCGACCTTGAGGATGCGGTCCGATTCCAGCACGGCCTTCAACAGCGGCAGCGCCGGCGACGGTTGCGCGCCGATCTGGAACAGGTAGCAGACCGAGTCGGTCGACAATTGCACCAAATGGGGGCCGTCCGACGCCTGTCCCTTGAGGAAGGTCGGCTTGGACTCGGTGTCGAAACCGATGGCGTCGGCCGCCAGCAGGGCGGCCTGCGCTTCCTCGAGTTCCGCGGCGCCGCGCACCAGCCGCACGTCGGCCAGCGCAATGCCGACATACGGGGGCAAATCGGGCGCCAGCCCGTCAGCATCCCCGGTCGGCAAGGCGGCGTCGCTCATCAGCCTTTTTTCGAGAACTTGGCGGCCAGCAGGTTGAGTTTTTCCTGGCGCTGGCGGGCCGCTTCCGCTTCGGCCGCCGCTTCGCGTTCGGCTTTCTTGCGGTCGGCTTCCTTTTTCAGGCGTTCCTTCAACACTTCCTTCGCATGCTTGCGGTGCACATCCGTGACTTCGGCGCCGGCCTTGCCGTCGAGGTCATAGCGCACCGTGGCTTTTTCCATCACGCGCAGGTAGCGCTGCGAGCCGGTGTGGATGCCCAGCGCGGCGCGCATCAGCTTTTTGTCGATGCCCGGCAGTTGCGCCAGGATCTGCTTGTCGATGCCGATCGACAGCGGCAGGCAATCGCGGAAAGGAGGAAATTGTTGCTGCAGCTGCTTCAACAGGCCGCGGGCGGTTTGCACGGGGGCGGCGGCCGGCGCGGTTGCCGTCGTGGCTGCGGGCGCCGGGGTTGGCGCTACCATGGCCGCTTCGGTCGCTGCCGGTTCCGGGGTAAGGCTAGTGTTCATCGACTTCACAGGTTAAGCAAGAGGCCGCCAGCATATCATGCTGTCAGCATGGATGCATTGCAAATTAGGCCACCATGTTGTTTCGGCCATGAGATTTTCAGCGTGCGCTCGTGTTGAAAAGCAGATATAATAATCGACTCGCCAAAGAAAATTGGCTGTAGCGGCAGGACTTACAGCACCAGCATACTTCCCGCCTTGCATAGTAGATAAACGCAAGCCCGCACACGCAACGGGCTTTTTTCAATTTCCGACGAGATGTAGTAAGCCGGCGGTCCCGAACCGGACCCGCGGGCATGGTCTCGCATTGAGAGAGTTTTGAATGACGAAAACGCCGAAAACCCTGACGCTGTCCGCCAAAGCCCCCCGTTCCACGACGGCGCAACTGGCTGTACCTAAGACCACTTTATCTTATGTCATCGACAATGCGCAAGAGGCAGCCGGCAAAGTTACCGTCGTAAAGAAAACCCGCTCGCGCCTGGCCGCCGTGGCGGCCGCCGAAGCCGTGCAGGCGGGCGTGCCGGTGGAAGCCGCCGATGCCGCGCCAGCCATGGCGGAAAACGTATCGGCCGTGGCGGAAACCTCGGTCGCCGTGGCGCCGGACGCCGACGCGGCGCCTGTCGTGAAAGTGGCGCGCAAGCCCGGCGTGGCGACCGCCGTGTCGCTGGCCGCCCCGGGCGGCGACGCCGCCAAGGCCGCGCCGAAGCCGCGCGCGACGCGCGCCAAGGTCGAGCCCGCACCCGTGACCATCATTCCGGCCGGCGCCGCGGCAGCCGTCAGCCAGGTCACCGATGCGGCCGTGCTGGCCACCATCGATACCTCCGGCTACCAGCTGCCCGGCGTGAAGGTGCCGGGCCGCCGCGGCCGCAAGCCGAGCGAATTCACGCCGGAAAACGATGAAGTGGCCGCGCTGAACGCGGTGGAACGCGCCGAATTGAAGGCCGCGTCGAAGGCGCGCGAGCGCAAGGCCAAGGGCCTGGACGCGCTCGGCGCGGACGGCGCCTCGGCGGAAGAGCTGGAAAAACGCCGCACGCAATTCAAGAACCTGATCAACCTGGGCAAGGACCGCGGCTACCTGACGTACGCCGAGATCAACGACCATCTGCCGGAAAACATCATCGATCCGGAAGCCATCGAAGGCATCATCGCGACCTTGAACGACATGGGCATCGCGGTCTACGAGCGCGCGCCGGACCAGGAAAGCCTGCTGTTGACGGACGGTGTCGTCACCGCCGCGTCCGACGATGAAGTCGAGGCGGCCGCCGCCACCGCGCTGTCGACCGTGGATTCCGACTTTGGCCGCACCACCGACCCGGTCCGCATGTACATGCGTGAAATGGGCGCGGTGGCGCTGCTGACGCGCGAAGGCGAAATCGAGATCGCCAAGCGCATCGAGGAAGGCTTGAAGGACATGATCCAGGCGATTTCCGCCTGCCCGACCACGATCGCCGAAATCATCGCGCTGGCCAAGAAAATCGAATCCGATGAAATGAAGGTCGACGACGTGGTCGACGGCTTTGTCGACCTGGATGAAGCCGCCAGTGCGCCGGCGCCGGTCGCCGCGTCGGACGATGAAGACGAGGAAGAAGACGTCGAGGAGGAAGAGGAAGTCGAGGGCGCCGCCGGCGGCGCGGCCGGCTACTCGGCCGAACAGCTGGCGCAGCTGAAGAAAGGCGCGCTGGAAAAATTCGAAGTGATCGAGCAACAGTTCGAGAAAATGCGCAAGGCCGCCGGTGGCTATGGCTCGCCGGCTTACCTGAAGGCGCAGGAAACCATTTCCAATGAATTGCTGGGCATCCGCTTCACCGCGAAAGTCGTGGAAAAGCTGTGCGACACGCTGCGCGGCCAGATGGAACAGGT
Organism: uncultured Pseudoduganella sp.; assembly: GCA_966211685.1. Lineage (GTDB taxonomy): Bacteria > Pseudomonadota > Gammaproteobacteria > Burkholderiales > Burkholderiaceae_D > Rugamonas. The sequence continues at coordinate 94 of CBIHOX010000024.1, read as the reverse complement.
GCGTTCGATCGAGCGCGCCGTGCTGGAACTGTGCGTGAACCGCTGCGGCATGCCGCGCGCCCACTTCATCAAGGTCTTCCCGGGCAACGAGACG
>CBIHOX010000023.1:0-55867 GCA_966211685.1 uncultured Pseudoduganella sp. | reverse complement strand
TGGTCCATCAGCACCAGCGCCAGCATGGCTTCGGCGATCGGCGTGGCGCGGATGCCGACGCACGGGTCGTGGCGGCCAAAGGTTTCCACCATCACCGGGTTGCCATCCTTGTCGATCGAGCGGCGCGGCGTGCGGATCGAGGACGTCGGCTTGATGGCGATCGACACCGTGATGTCCTGGCCGGTGGAAATGCCGCCCAGCACGCCGCCGGCGTTGTTGCCGACGAAGCCTTGCGGCGTCAATTCATCGCCATGTTCGGAACCGCGCTGCGCCACCGACTGGAAGCCGGCGCCGATCTCGACGCCCTTCACCGCGTTGATGCCCATCATCGCGTACGCGATGTCGGCGTCGAGCTTGTCGTAAATCGGCTGGCCCAGCCCGACCGGCACGTTTTGCGCCACCACGTCGATGCGCGCGCCAATGGAATCGCCGTCGCGGCGCAAGTCATCCATGTAGCTTTCCATGCGGGCGATCAGCGCGGCGTCGGCGGTGGCGGCAAAGAACGGGTTGTGCGGCACGTGGTCGAACGATTCAAACGGAATGCCGATCTCGCCCAGCTGGCTCATGCACCCCTTGAACACGGTGCCGTATTGCTGCCGCAGCCATTTCTTGGCAATGGCCGCCGCACCGACGATGGGCGCGGTCAGGCGCGCCGACGAGCGGCCGCCGCCGCGCGGGTCGCGCACGCCGTATTTGTGCCAGTACGTGTAGTCGGCATGGCCGGGACGGAAGCTTTCCGCGATGTTGCCGTAATCCTTGCTGCGCTGGTCTTCATTGCGGATCAGCAGCGCGATCGGGGTGCCGGTGGTCACGCCCTGGTACACGCCCGACAGGATTTCCACCCGGTCCGGTTCCTGGCGCTGCGTCACATGGCGCGACGTGCCGGGTTTGCGGCGGTCCAGCTCCGGCTGGATATCGGCTTCCGACAGCGGCATGCCGGGTGGGCAGCCATCAATCACGCAACCAATCGCCACACCGTGCGATTCACCAAAAGTAGATACCGAAAACAGCTTGCCAAATGAATTGCCGGACATGTCAGTAGAGATGTGAAAAACTGGGGGAACATCGATTTTACCAGTCATCGGCCCGGGCCGTTGCCGCAGTGCCAAAATAGTTCCCATCAGTACGAAAACGCTGGGAAAAAGAGTTTCTAATTGCAAACAAACTTTCTAATTGTCATCAATTATTTAACACTTGGCAGGCTGGGCGGGGAAATTATGTCGGCGCTGTCCCTTCAATCTTGCAAAGTGCAACTTATTGACTACGGGAAAACGTTGAAATGATCGTTCTCTTTAACAATTCGCTATATACTTGATTCAAGAATACCCGAGACACGCGGAGAAGCGACACATGCCACCATCCCTTGAGAATCACGTCCCGCCCGAGGATGATCAAGACGATCTGGTTTTCTTGGAAGAGCATCCGGTTGCGGCGGCCCCGCACGCGCCGCGCGAAGTGTGGCGGGTGATGATCATCGACGATGACGAGGACGTCCATTCGACCACGACCTTCGCGCTGGGCAACCTCGACATGCAGCACCGGCCGCTGGAATTCGTGCATGCCTACTCCGCCAGCCAGGCGCGCGAAATGCTGCGCCATGAAGAGGAAATCGCCGTCATCCTGCTCGACGTGGTGATGGAACAGGACGACGCCGGCCTGCACGTGGTGCTTTACATCCGCCAAACCCTCACGCGGGCCGACGTGCGAAACAACCTGCGCACGGGCCAGCCCGGCTATGCGCCGGAAATCGACGCGATCCGCGATTACGACATCAACGATTACAAGACCAAGTCCGAACTTACGCGCATCAAGCTGTTCACCACGGTGACGGCGGCAATCCGTTCGTACGAGCAGATCCGCAAGATCAACGACAGCCGCCGCGGCCTGGACCGCATCGTGCACGCCAGCACGGAATTGATGTCGCTGCACGGCGTGCAGAATTTCGCGGCCGGCGTGCTGACGCAGATTGCCCACCTGCTGGGACAGGATGCCAACGGCGTGCTGTGCGTGCAGGAATGCCCGGAAGACCGCTGCCATGAACTGGTGGTGATGGCCGCGGCCGGCGACTATATGCGCCACAACAATACCCAACTGACCTGCGACACGGAGCCGCGCGTGACGGCCGCCATGGAGCGCACGCTGGAACAGCGGCGCAACCATTATGGCGACGATACCGTCACCCTGTATTTTGCCGGCAAGGCCAGCCGCGCCTTCGTGGCGTTCCTGCACACCACGCGCGTGCTGACGGAAATCGAACAGCGCCTGCTCGAAGTCTTTTGCAGCAACGTCGCGGTGGGGCTGGACAACGTGGAACTGGTGTCGCACCTGCATAACGCGGCGTTTTATGACGCATTGTCGAAGTTGCCGAACCGCACCCGCCTGGTGGAAATCCTCGACGCCACCCTGGCCGGCCCGCACAAGGACGACACCACGCTGTCGCTGGTCGACCTCGACCACTTCGCGGAAACCAACGATGCGCTCGGTCACCAGTTCGGCGACGAATTGCTGGTGGCGGTGGCCGAACGGCTGCAATCGCGCCTGGGCCAGCACTTGACGGTGGCGCGCATCAGCGGCGACATCTTTTGCGTGGTGGGCGACGCGGCCCAGGTCAACCCCACCACCATCCTTGCCCTGTTCCAGGTGCCGTTCAGCATCGAAGGCCAGGACGTGCAATTGTCCGCCACGCTGGGCCTGGTGCGCCTGGCCGAACATGAAGGTTCCGGCGCCGATGCGCTGAAAGACGCCGACATCGCGCTCAAGCGCGCCAAATCCATGCAGCGCGCCGGCCACTTCTATTATTCGCGCAGCATGGGCGTGGAAATCCGCGAACGCGTGCGCATGATGCACGCGCTGCGCACGGCCTTCGGCCAGAACCAGCTGTTCGTGGTGTACCAGCCGCAAATCGACCTGGCCACGCGCCGCCCGGTCGGCGCCGAAGCGCTGCTGCGCTGGCAGACCGCCGACGGCAAGTTCGTCTCGCCCGACAAATTCATCCCGATTGCCGAATATTCCGGGCTGATCATCGACATGGGCGAATGGGTGATGCGCACCGCGTGCCGCGAACTGGTGGCGCTGCGCGCGGCCGGCCACGACAACTTCACGATGTCGATCAACGTATCGCAGGTGCAGTTCCGCCACCCGTATTTCCTGGAAATGCTGCGCCGCGCGCTGGCCGACACCGGCGCGCCGCCGGAATTCATCGAGCTGGAAATCACGGAATCCATGGCCATGGAAGAGCCGGACCTGTTGATCAAGATGCTGGCGCAAATCAAGCAGACCGGCGTATCGATTGCCATCGACGACTTCGGCACCGGTTTCTCGTCGCTGTCGTACCTGCAGCGGCTGCAAATCGACCGCCTCAAGATCGACCGCGCCTTCGTCACGGAAATCACCGGTTCCGCGCGCGGCAGCTCGATCGCGGAAATGGTGATCCAACTGGGCCGCAACCTGGGCCTGGCGGTGATTGCCGAAGGCGTGGAAGATGAGCGCCAGGCGCAAATCCTGCACTCGCTCGGCTGCCCGCTGGCGCAGGGCTTCCTGTTCGCGCGGCCGATGACGGCCGACGCGCTGAACGGCTGGCTCAGCAACGATGCGCTGGAAGGCGTGGCCTGACAGCGGCAATGCCATTCCCGCCATAAAAAAAAAGCGCTACCGGCAACGATAGCGCTTTTTGTTTTGCTGGCAGACGGGTCAGTCCGCCGGCGATTCCGCCTCGGCCGGCCAGTCGCGGATATACGCCTTGAGCATGCGGTTTTCAAAGCTTTGCGCTTCCAGCACGGCGCGCGCCACGTCATAGAACGAAATCACACCCAACAGGGTTTTCGCATTCATGACGGGCAGGTAGCGCGCATGCTTTTCCAGCATGATGCGGCGCACTTCATTGACTTCGGTATCCGGCGTCACCGTGATCGGATGGTCTTCCATGTGCTTGCGCACGGTGCCGCCGCCCACTGCGCCGTCATTTTCATGCAGCGCCTTCAAGACTTCGCGGAAGGTCAGCATGCCGACCAGGTCGCCGAATTCCATTACCACCAGCGACCCGATGTCTTTTTCCGCCATGGTCTTGGCGGCTTCCACCAGCGGCTGGTCCGGGGTGATGGTATAGAGGATATTGCCTTTGACTTGCAGAATTTCGGAGACTTTCATGTTGGCCGTCCTGTCGGTGAATTGAGGGTTTTGTAATTATTGTTAGCCTAGGTCCGAATGTAACGTATGGATAAGAAAAAATCCAGTATTGCACTGAATGAAATCTTCACTCGTTGCAACGCGGTCCCGGATTGTCGTGATGCTGCTGTTCTGATAATACATTTCAGAGTACGATGCGGCCACCTCCACCACCGAGAGAGCTGCCATGAGCGGTCCCCGTTACCCTGGTTTCGATACGCTAGCCTTGCATGCCGGCGCCGCGCCTGATCCGGCCACCGGCGCCCGCGCCACCCCGATCCATTTCACGTCCTCGTTTGCCTTCCGCGATTCCGACCATGCGGCCGCGCTGTTCAACATGGAACGCGCCGGCCACGTGTATTCGCGCATATCCAATCCCACCAACGCCGTGCTGGAAGAGCGCATCGCGGCGCTGGAAGGTGGCGTGGCCGGCATTGCCACGGCCAGCGGCCAGGCCGCCATGCACCTGGGACTGGCCACCATTGCCGGCGCCGGTTCGCACATCGTGGCCTCGCGCGCGCTGTACGGCGGTTCGCATAACCTGCTCGGCTATACGCTGAAGCGCTTCGGCATCGCCACCACGTTCGTCGACCCGCGCGACCTCGACGCGTGGCGCGCCGCGATCCGTCCCGAAACCAAGGTCTTGTTCGGGGAAACCCTCGGCAACCCGGGACTGGACGTGCTCGACATCCCCGCCGTGGCCGCGCTGGCGCACGAACACCACCTGCCGCTGATGGTGGACGCCACGTTCACCACGCCGTACCTGCAGCGCCCGTTCGACCTGGGCGCCGACCTGCTGTTCCATTCCGCCACCAAGTTCCTGTGCGGCCACGGCACGGCCATCGGCGGCCTGCTGGTCGACGGCGGCACGTTCGACTGGCAGGCGGCGTACGACAAGACCGGGCGCTATGCCGAACTGTGCGAACCGTACGACGGCTTCCACGGCATGGTGTTCGCGGAAGAATCCACCGTGGCGCCGTTTGCGCTGCGCGCGCGGCGCGAAGGCTTGCGCGACTTCGGCGCGGCCATGAGCCCGCACAATGCGTTCGCCATCCTGCAGGGCATCGAAACGCTGGGCCTGCGCATGGAACGCCACGTGGCCAACACGCGCAAGGTGGTGGAATTCCTGCTGTCGCACCCGGCGGTGGAATCGGTGTCGTATCCGGAACTTCCGTCGCACCCCGACCATGCCCTGGCGCAACGGCTGCTGCCGAAAGGGTGCGGCGCGGTCTTCACGTTCACGCTCAAGGGCGACCGCGCGGCGGGCCGCCGCTTCGCCGACGGGCTGAAAGTGTTTTCCCACCTGGCCAACGTGGGCGACGCGAAATCGCTGGTGATCCACCCGGCGTCCACCACGCATTTCCGCGTGCCGGCCGACCAGCTGGCGGCGGCCGGCATCGCCGAAGGCACCATGCGCCTGTCGGTCGGCCTGGAAGACCCGGACGACTTGCTGGAAGACCTGGCGCGCGGCCTGAAACTCGCGCAGAAGGGAGCCTGACATGATCATCGACGTGCATGGCGCGCCGGCCTATGCCTATACCGGCGGCAAATCCTTCGATGCGGCGCTGCCGGCGGTGGTGTTCATCCACGGCGCGCAAAACGACCATTCGGTGTGGGGCTTGCAGAGCCGCTACCTGGCGCACCACGGCCACGCGGTGCTGGCGGTGGACTTGCCGGGCCATGGCCGCAGCGGCGGCCCGGCACTGCGTTCGGTGGAAGCCATGGCCAACTGGCTGCTGGCGCTGCTGGCGGCGGCCGGCGTGACGCGCGCCGCGCTGGTGGGCCACAGCATGGGGTCGCTGATCGCGCTGGAAACCGCACACCGGGCGCCGGACCGCGTGGCGAAGCTGGCGCTGCTGGGCTCCACGTTCCCGATGAAAGTCTCCGATGCGCTGCTGGGCACGGCGCGCGACAATGAACCGGCGGCGATCGACATGGTGAACCTGTTCTCGCATTCATCGATCGCGCAAAAACCGTCGTGCCCGGGGCCCGGCTTTTCCGTCATGGGCGGCGCACGCCGGCTGATGCAGCGCATGTCGCAACTGAACCCGGAACAATTGTTTTATACGGATTTTCATGCGTGCAATGCCTACGTGAACGGAGAAACGGCGGCGCGCTCGGTGGCCTGCCCTGCCCTGTTCATCTTTGGCGCCCGCGACGTCATGACGCCGCCCAGGTCGGCCAAGAGTCTTCTCGCGGCAATGCCGCATGCCACGACGGTGACGGTCGACGCCGGTCACGCAATGATGCAGGAACAGCCCGACGCCGTGCTGGACGCGCTGGCGGCGTTCCTGACCTGACGGCGCCGGCGACGTTCCTGGCCTGATGGCGCTGGTATCGTTCCGCGCCTGACGGCGCTGGCGGCATCCTTGCCTGGCGGCGCAGATAGCGTTCCTCCGCTGACGGTGTGGCCGGCCGCTGCCAGCGGCCGCTCCCGCTCCGGGCGCTCAGGCTTCCTGCTCGAAATGCTGCGCCAGCGTCACGGTCAAGCCCTGCTCGACCGCGTTTTCCACATGGCGCGCCAGCCGCGCGGCCTCGTCGGCGGCAATGCGGTCGGCTTCGTTCTGGCTGTCGTCGCCATGCCCCCCCGTGCCCGCCACCCCGGACACGCCGGCATTGACCGCCATGCCGCCAAAGACAAACACGCGGTACACGTCGGCCAGGGTCAGGCGTTCGACGTTGGCCAGCAACACCCAGTTGTCGGCGCCTTCGCTGACCCGCTTGCCCCACTGCACGCGCGGCGGCGCCTCGGCCTTGACCTTGCCGACCCAGCCCTGCGCCGCCATGCGTTCGAGCAGGCGGTCCATTTCATCGAAGCCGATGCGGGTGCAGGTGCGGATCGCGGCCGCGCTGACCAGCGCGGTATCGCCATAGCGCGACGCCGCATACAGCACTTTCAGGATCGCCATCGCATCGACGAACTCCCCGCCGGGCGGCGCTTCATGCCACCAGCGTTCATATTTCACCACCGGCAGCGCCGCCACGAACAGGGCGCCGACCAGCGTGATCAGCCACGACAGGTAGATCCAGATCAGGAACAGAGGCAGCGCCGCCAGCGCGCCATAGATGCGCGAATACGTGGGGAATTGCGTGATGAACACGGCGAAGCCGCGCTTGGCCAGTTCGAAGAACAGCGCGGCCAGCAAGCCGCCCCACAGCGCGTCGCGCCAGTCGACCTGGCGGTTCGGCACCACCGTGTACATCAGCGTGAAGCCGGCCGTGGTGGCCGACAGCGACAACAAGGTATACAGGATGGCGCCGATCACCGGCACGTCCCCGACCAGGTCACTGGTCGCCATGTAAACCTGGGTCGACATCGACAGCGACACGCCCACCAGTACCGGCCCCAGGGTCAGCAGCGCCCAGTACACGAGGATGCGGCGCGTCCAGCTGCGCTCGGCCTTGACGCGCCAGATGCGGTTGAACACTTTTTCAATGGTGCCCATCATGGCCACCGAGGTGAACACCAGCGCCACCGCGCCGACCGCCGACAGCCTTGTCGCCTTGTTGGCGAACATGGTCACGTTGTTGAGGATCGGCGTGGCGATCTGCTTGGGCATCACGTTTTGCACGAAATACGCTTCCAGCGCCTTGCGCAGCACGGTAAACATCGGGAACGTGGTGAAAATCGCCAGCGCAATGGTGACCAGCGGCACCAAGGCAAACACCGTGGTGAACGTCAGGCTACCCGCCACCTGGGGCACGCTTTCTTCACGCAAGCGGCGGCCGGCAAAGCGCAACATGTCGCGCACTTCGCGCCACGTCAGCGACCGTACGGCGCCGACGCCATCCTGCACATTGCGGGAGACCGACGCCAGCAGGGGGGAAATCAGCGGGGAAATAATCTTGTTTACCATGAAGCTGTCTAAAAATCGCGTGGGCCATATAATAAAGGTATCGCTGCTTGGCGGCAATTTTTCTTTGATTTTCAATTACTTAGATTGAAAATTGCTTATATTCACCACTCACAACGAACCACTGTATGACACTCTATAAAACAATGACTTAGCGCTGTATATTAAACGGCTGTGACCGTTAGTAGCGCCCCGCAAACACATCAGCCGGACAAATATTGCGTGCGCTCCGCGGCACGCCGGCGCGCCAATCCCGCCACCCTGCGGCCACCCGCCTTGTCCCACAGCAGGAAACTGTCGGCGGCTCCGGCGACGTCCCCCGCCTTCGTTTTGCGGCACACGGAACTGGCGCCGAATGCGCCCACGCCGATGTTGTAGGCCAGCGAAGTGCAGGCGGCCAGCCGCCCCGGCGGCATGGTGGCCAGCGCCGGGCACCGAGCCAGCACGGCCAGCATGAACTGCTCCACCCGCCGGCGCAGCTGCTCGTCGGCCTGCTGCCGGTTCCACACCAGTCCCTCGTGCACGCCCAGCGTCTCGCCGTAACCGATGGTCCAGACGCCGACGATATCGCGGTAGGCGCGCAGGCGGCAGCCCTCGAACCGGGCGATCAGCGTGATCGCCAGCTGCAGCGCCGCGTCCATTACTTCCGCTCCAGCGTGCGGCCGACAAACCAGAACGACAGGATCCCGGTCAGGATGGCGCGGTCTTCGGCGTCATAGACCCGCAGCACGGCCGCCCAGATATCGCCGCCCGCCTGATACGCCGTCACCAGCAGAGCCACCTTGGCCAGCCCGTACAGCGCCAGGACGTAATAGGTGGTGGCGGGTCGCACCAGCATGTTCAACGCGTCCACCCAGCGGATGCCGGTCAATTGAGACTGCCCAGCCAAAGCAGTTTTCTGCGCATCGAGCAAGGCCAGCACCTGGGCCGTATCGCCCTGATATCGGATTTCATCCATGCGCGCCGCAGCGCGGGTTTGCTCGAGCTGGAACTGCCGGTCCAGCATGGCCAGTTCGTGGGCGTTGTCGGTCCGCTTATTCAGGAATGACAGAAGTTCTGGCAGCAGACGCATCAGCCCGCCACCCAGCATGGTTAGTAGGGAAAGGATCACGATTTAACCTCGGTTTTCCGGCGGTCGACCGCCATATAGAGAGCCACGCCTAAGGCGAAAATGCATTCAAAGATGTCGCGCGCGACATAGGACGACGCAATGGCCGCCATGGCGCCGCCGGCCAACGCAAGGTAGGAAAGCCGTACCAGGTGCCGGGTGGAGGGCCCCATTCGATTCAAAGCCAGCAACGCGACGCCCAGCACGTAGAGCGCGGCAAGCGCCTGGATAATGGTCGGGATGATCGCCATGATTTACTCCTTATCCGGAAGGCTGGGCAACTTGACATTGCGGAACCGGTCGACCACAGCCAACAACGCGGGTACCGCACGCATGGCGCCCAAACCGGCAAAAAAGCCAATTCCCCTTTCCAACGGCTCAGGCCAGCCCAGGTAGTGAAGAACCATTGGGGCAGCGGCCACCGCGACGGCCGTACCGGTAAAAACTGCGGCCACAGCTTGGCCACGTGTCATCTCTTTGGTATAACTCAGAGACGCAGCTGCACCAATAAAAGAGAAGATCAGCGTGGCAATTTTTACACCAGCCAAGTTTTCCAAGGTGTGAGGATCAATAGCCATAGGCGCTTTCATTTGGACTAAAAAAGCCCGCAAACGCGGGCTATATAATTAACTACTAAGTAATGGAGTTGGCCAACTGCGCATACCCCAACGGGTTACCATCCAAATCGTAAACAAGAGCCGCTTTATACGGACCGTTAAATGTAGTAGCGGTAACTGCATTGCCAGAACAAAGCCCCACCGTACCACCGACGCGACCCTCAATAATTAATATGTCGCCGCTACTTTTCGGATATACCCTAACCCCTGCGTCCTTCCGATAGGAATCACCTGTAGAATAAGGCGTACGCACTCGCGGTGTGGTCCCAACGTCGCTACCAACCACTCCGAAAACTGCTCCAGCGCTGTAGGTTTCAATGGCATCACAACCGACAGCAGTCCCAAAGAAGTAAATTGAATATGCAGAAACCCCTAAACCATCGTGATTTACGCGATAACACCTGACATTATCAACGCCGTCTGAAATAACACCGAATGACCCGCCCTCAAGCTTTCCTCCCGTCACGCTGCATTCATCAGAACCATTTACGAACTGAATACATGCATCACTTGTTCCGCTTATTTTAGGATTGATCACCCGTATTTTTTCGCCTGTCGCAACGATACCCTGCGTGGATGCTCCACGAATGGTCACATCAACGATATCCAGCCCGATCGTTTTTGCCACACCGGTCTGGCGGACATTTACAGCAGGACCCACTCCCGTTTCAGTCCGTAGCGATATTCCGGTGAGCACCGTATCAATCAGATTCCCAGTCGACGTGGAGAGAGGATTTCCAATTTGGAGCCCTCCAGTCACTGCCGAACTCCAGCCGTTTCCAATAAGACCACGTATGTAATTATCGTAGACGTCGGCATTAGTTGCATTCGTAATAGCAGCAATGCAACTGGAGTCAGTAGCGATGCAGTTTTCAATCCCCGACTGATTTGACGACTCCACCACGAAAGCAGTGTCGGTGCAAAGGTTAGCGCGACAACGAGAAATCAGATTGTTCGTGCCGGATGTATAAAATCCATCAGACGGTAACGCGAGAGTCCCGCAATTTTCAGCAGCGCAAAACGTCATTGTCCCGTTGATGGTGTTCCCACCAAACGCCAAGCCCACACCAGGGATTGATGCGTATCCGAGAGTATTTTTTGCGATAACGCGAAGTAGTTCGGGCGAGACGCAGTCAATTATTGCCGCCCCCATGTACCGGGTCGTTTGCGACGCAAATCTGCCTAATTGATTTGCGTCAAGCACAATACCTTGAATACTGAAATTGGATTTTCCTTCGACCCGCAATATAGACTCAAACTGCGAACCGTCAGCAGCCTTAATAATTCCATATCCAGCGCGGGATGAAATAGTGAATGAATCGTAAAGTACTTCCTGCTGATCCTCCACAACGTAGATTACACCCGGCGAAACAAAGAAGCTGCCGCCTTCACCCAGTTCCAAAAAAGCCTTAATGAAGGCGTTGGTCGCGTCGCCTCCACTGGAGAAGGAATCGTCGAAATCCTCCAAGTCGTAACCGGTATTATTTAGCTTCTTTCGAACCGAGCGTTTGACCGCACTAGGAGCGGCCTGGGATGTCCCCACCAGTTCCGAACCCGTGTCTGTATCCAGATCGCCAGACGTAACGCCCTGGTAAATCCGCCACTTACTTGCTTCATCGGTTGCAAACGCGGCACTCGACGTATGTGGCACAACACACATATACCAAGTACCCGAGACTACGACGATATCCTTAACGATATATGCCGTGGCGGAAACCCAGGCACCACGATTAACAACCCCAGAAATCTTATAAATGGCACCAGATAGAGTAGGCTTTGTCTGTCCAAACCTATCCGTGGCTTCATACTCCGGGGATGTCGCAACTTCCGCAATATAGTCCAGGTCAGTTTTTGCATTATCGAGGTCAGATATTTTCAGGCTCATTTTCCTTTCCCCTCTTCGCCTGGCACATCGACACATACTACTTTTTCGGAATGCTGTATCACTTGTTGTTGAATTCGGTGAATTAACTCATGAACAATTTTATAAGGCTGCTCAGAGAGGCATGCCAAAATCAAATTAACATCCTCGATTTGCAATTCAAGATTGGTTTTCATATTTTTCCTACAAATAAAAAAGCACCCGAAGGTGCTTACTTGATTATTATTTCCAATCCCGGCTATGCAGCGATACCGTTCGCTATCAGTGCGGCCCGAATATTATTGACGAGTGATTGTGTGGTGGCTGCATCCGTAGCAGCGGCACCGACAGAATATGCAGTTTGTGGGCTAGCCCCGTTACACCCGAATCCGGTCCCCACTAGAAGGCTCGAAGAAATCTTTCCAGTGCCTATCACTTCGAGCTTATGCCCGCTACTTGGGGCGGCACCGATACAGACCTCACCGGTTGAATTGACGCCTATTCGCACAGCCGAAGCAACAATGTCATAAATATTGAATACCGTTGCTCCCGCCGTTCCTAACATACCGAGCAACCAGCGCGCACTGCCGGTGTCATCCCGGAATCGAATATTCCCACCTTGGCCCGAAGCCGCCGTCTTCGTACCTAACCCGATAACATTTGAATTCACGTCCAAAGCAAAACTAGGGCTGGAAGTTCGAATCCCGAAATTACTTGTGGTAGAGCCGGAGGTCATCGCCACAATTCCCGGTGTAGTCGTTCCTATATCACCAGGCACTGCCCAAGTCTTCCCGATAAGAAGCGATGAATTCAGGTTTGCCACCTGGGTATTCGACGCCACGACCAACGGCGCTGTACCGCTGGCAAGGGTCGAAGTGATCTGCAACGAGGCGCTCACCGACGTGAATGCCGCAGCGGCCGGGGTCGTAATTCCCACCGTCCCGTTCAGGGCGCCGGCGAACGATGGCGCACTAAAAAGCCCGGTCAACGGATTGAACGTAAGCTTGGTGCTAGAAACCTTTGCTGCAGCCGGCCCTGATGAGGTGTTCACCCATGTCGGGTACATGGTTGCATTTGTCGTTGTATCGTCTGTGATTTGCTGGAGCAGGCTGGAACCGCTGGCGGCGCCGTAATAAACACATCGCACCACACCTCCAGCGTAGCCACGGAAAGTAGCGAAGTCGCCAGCCGCAGTTGTGATATTCGCGCCACCTGGCAGTACTAGATTCGCGCTGTTGACCAGCGACAGCACACCTGTGAAGCGTACCGAACGTGACCTGCCAGCGGCCAATGTGATTGCGCTAATCGAACTGGTACCCGTCACATCCACAAATCCGACGACCAATGAATCCAGATCGATGGTCGATGCGGATGCCACGGTTCCGTTGCCGCCGTCGCCCTCTAAGCGAAAGACAATTCCATCGTAGCCCTTGCTATAAAGAGAGCGGTCCTTCAGGTTGATGGCCAAGCCACCAATACCCACTTCGCTCGCAAGAGGCACTTTCTGCGCAACCGAACTGCGCGGCCAAATAGAAGTTGGGGTTACCATGATTTAATTAATAATGGACGTTTTGGGCGGCACTGCGACGTGGTCCTGCGCGTAATAATCGGCTGAATAATTGATTGCGCGGATCTTCACATATTGCCCGTCGCTGATATCCAGCTCTTGCACCAGATACGCCTGCGCACCGCGAGCACTGTCAGCGGCGAAACTAAAGATGGTTCGGATACCTGTTACACCAAAATTGGTTTGAATCGCTTCGCTTGGCCACGTGGACAGCACCACTTTATTCGCCGAAGTGCCTGCTGTGCAGCGGATGCTTTGCACCGAGCCGTCGCGGCGCATCAAAACGATGCTGTGACGTTGCCCCGGGGTGAATTGCACTTTCTGGCTCAGTGTCAATACAAGCCCGTATTGTCCGATCACCTCCCCGTCAAACGACTTGAAACGAGTGTTGTCGACGATGTCGATCCTGCTGTTCGGCAGTAAAGCCCGCGCATCCAGGGTGGCTTCTGTCTCGATCGTGATACGCTGACCCAGAAGCTTTTGATATTCCCTGTTGGCGCGCAGCCACGCCTGCGCAAACGACCGGATGCCCGCGATTTCGAACTTCTTCAGCTTGGTGTAGCTGCCGTCGAGCGGCAGCGTGATCGTTTCACTGCGCTCGGTGTCCGGATCGACGTAGACGAATTCCACACCGTCGTAATCGGCATCATTGGCAAAGCGCCGGGTGATGGTTTCGCTGTTCGGCCGCTTGTTTCGGTGCGTGAACAGTGCCGTACTGCTGGCCTGGGCCTGATCGAGCGCCAGACGAATTTTTCCGCTTTGCCGGTATGCAATACAAAAACCCGCGTTGGCGACCGTAATGACTGTCTCCTCGAAAGACATGCCATCCGAATCGAAGGTGTAGTTGAACTGCCCTACCTCTCCATGCCAAGCATCCAGCTGCTGCTGCACGCCCCAAATCTGGGCGACATCGATATCGGTCGCCAGGTCGCGCGCACCGATTTTCGGGTCGACCGCCACGGCCGCAATGATGTCCACCAACTTGCTGGTCACGTGAATTGTCCCGCTGGCCAGGGCGCCATCGGCATCGAAGGCGCCGCTGAAGGCAGTGCCGTTGTACGTCGGCAGCAGCCGCGAGGCCAGGCAATTCAACTGGCGGGACTTCACCGCCGTAGCGCGCGGCGTGGCCTGGGTGACCGTATGGATTGTGGTCTTGTTCCCAAATTCCAAAGTAGCGACCGGCGACACGCTGTAAAGGTCGACCCACTTGATCTCATCGATGACAGTGCCCTCGAAGTCAAAATTATGGTCGCTGGACCTGCGCATGCGCACACGCGCCGGGCCTACCCATGCCGTCGCATGCTCGACGGTTTCGGCCCGCTCATCACTTACAGCGCCGGACATGGAGCCCGTTACCGTTTCTACCTCGCCAGTTGGCAGCAGATCCTCATCCAGCCGCTCGATCTCGATCTCGAAATCTACGGTCTCCGATACCTTTCCCTCGCCATCATCCTTGTAAATGCCCTGCTGGGCCAGCACGTTGATCCAGACTTCGGTACGATCCAGTGCCGGCAGCGTGATCCAGTCAGTCCAGCCAGGGACATCGTCCAAGGTCACTGTGCTGTCGACCTCCTTCTCCACAACAAATGTCGACGTCGTGAGGACCACCTGCCCATCACTCACCGACTCAACTTCATAGGTGCCGCTGTAATTGTATGGTCCGGAAACCACCGTTTCATTCACCGGCGTGCCATCGTAATCGACGCCATCATTGGTCGTTTCATAGAAGGCGCTCATCGACACCGTGATCGTATCGCCGGGCTGCAGCACGGCCAGGAAGTTCGGCGCGCGGACGCTTTGGGTGATGATGTCTCCGCCGGCATCCGGAGTGTATGTATACAACTGGCTGTCCGCATCCGTTTGCACCTGGTTCGGCGCTTTCAGCGTAATGCCGTCCACTTCGATCGACCTCGCCACCGTCAGGACCGGGTCCACGATATCTGCACCGATCTGCAGCACCGGGTCGTCATAGCTGTTGGGACTGGTGAACGGATCGTAGACGGCCGCCGCGGCGCCGGCAATATCGGCCACAAGCGTATCCCCGTCGCGCACGTCGCTGATGTGGTAATAGCCGCGGCCGACACAGTAATAGCCGTATTCGTATTTCTGATGGTCGATGTACTTGTTGTACGTCGGCATCATCAGGCTGGGGATGGCGCGCACCGTACCGTAAATGTCTTCCACCCGTTCCAGCATGCGCACCTTGTTTTCCCGCGCGCCCAGGGCATTGTTCGGGCTTTCCTGCGTGCGGTTGACGTTTGAGGGCAGCTCGGGTTTCGGCATCAGCAAAACCGTACCGATGGCCACGACTGCCGCGATAGCGGCATACACCCACAAGGCGGGCGCACCTGGGCTTTGCAACACCACATAATGCTGCTGGTCGCTCGCCACCAGCGCCGACACATCGCGCGTGATGTCCGTCTCGTCGCTCGGCTCGCCGGCAAACACCTGCACATTCACGACTGGCCGTTGGCCGTAATGATCCAGCAACCACTCGCCCACGCTGGCCACCTCGAAGACGCGCGGCGCGACCGGCGCAAACGGGTGCTCGTAAAGAGTAACCGTGGTCATGGCTTCGCCCAGAATTCAATCACCTGGTAGGCGTCACGCAGGCTGGCCAGGTCTTGGTACAGGTTGCCTTCCGCGTGCGCGTGTAGCACTTTGCCCTGGTAATACACGCCGCAATGGTGCATGCCCAGCGCCGGGGTTTTCCCCATCAGCACGACGCAAAAGTCGACCGGCGCGGCAACCTGGGCGAAGCCATGGGCGCTCTTGTGGAGCGCGATACGGAATGCGGCCGCAACGGCGCGGATGGAACTGTTGACGGTCTTATATTCGTTCACTGCCTGGCCGCGTTCGGTCTGCAGCACGTCCACCACCAGCGCCCAGCACGGCGGCGCCGGATACTGCCGGCCCAGGTATTCATTCACATTCACAGGAATCCTCGCAACATGGGTATTTCTTTCGGGGTGTACAGTTCACCGGTGCGCGTCATGTTGAGCCGCGGCGACACGGCGGAAATCACGGCGGCGCCGATCTGGTACGAAATGCTTTCGGCCTGCAGGATGGCCGTTGCCTGGACTGCCGCCAGGTCGTCCGACAGATATTCCCGATACACCACGCGGATGCGCTCCGTGGTTCCGACTGGTATGCGGTCCATCTCGGCCCGGAACTGGTCCTCGATATCCACCAGGCCGAGCTTGATGTCGAAGCGCTGGTCCAGATGCCCCTGGCTGCCCGCCAGCTTGATTTCGATGTTGGCCGCCAGCACCTCGACCACTTCGTCATCCTCGATCGTGATGCTGCCAGCATACGGTTCGCGCCACAGGTAATACGTGGTGCTCATGGCGGAATGGCTGATTTCGATCGTCTGGACCGGGTGCACGTTCTGTGGCGCGGACGCCAGAAACGTGCGCAGGCGGCTTTCAAGGTCGAGGCTCATCAGAAGTCCAATACGTTGGTGTCGACGTTGGCGAATTGGGCGATCCGGTCAAACAAGGCCGGAATGCCGGTGCCATACACGTCGTAAATCTCCAGCAAGTCTTCAGCCCCATCTTCGCCCAGCTGATACACAGTGCTCTCGGCCTCGCAGCCGAAGGACACCACCATGTTCAACCCGCTGCGCGAAGCGCTGTAGCTGCCCGGGATGATGTTGACCAGGTGCGGAACCACGCCGAACCCGCTGTCCAGAGGCATGCTGAACGACTGCGCGCCTTTGCCGATCAGCCGGTGGTACCAGACCACCCAGCGCCGGTACTGGGCCGGCTGCAGGAACAGCGTGCAGCGGAACGCCTGGACGCCGCCTTCCCAATCCAGCGCATAGGCGCCCAGGCCGCCATCGACATCGTCGCGCACCACGCCGCCCGGGCCGTTGTGGCCATAACCGGACAGCAGCGGCACCATGCCTGATGGCAGCGTGTCCGCGTCCAGCCCGTAGGCTGCCACCTCCTCATCGGTCAGCGCATAGGCGCCGCTGAGCGCTTCCACCGTGAAGGTAACGGTGACGTGCTTGCCACCGGTATGCGACAACGCATAGGTGCCGGGCACGATGTACACGCTATGCAGCGCCGGGCCGAAACCGCTGTCCAGACGCATATCGAACGCCAGCGCCCCCTTCTCGATGCCGTACTGCCAGAACGCGATCCACACGGCGTACTGGGTTTTGTCCAGCAGCAGCCGCACATCGAAACGCTGCACGCCGCGGTCCCAGTCCTGGGTATAGCGCGCGGGGCCACCGGCCACTTCCGTGCGCAGCACACCGCCTGGGCCGCCGTGTGTGTAGCCGGTCACCAGCGGTACAAAACCATCAGGTATCATCGGCATCAGCGGCTCCGTTGCATTTGGTAATGGCGCCCCAGCGCGCGGCTGGTGCGGCTGTTCGGGTCGGAGAGCTGGGCGGCAGTGGCCTCAACCGCGTCTTCCACGATCGCGGCCCACTCGCCGTCCGACACTTTCTGTGTCTGGACCACCCGCTGGGGCGTACCGGTGTTCACCACGGTCAGCTTCATGCCCCCGCCGGCGCCACCATTCCGGGCCAGGCCGCGGATCACGTTGGCGTGCTCCTTCGGCAAGATCATTTCCTGCTCATGCGTCTGTACGATTGGATTCACCCCGGCGGGGATGTCATATCCGCCCTCCGCCGAGATCTCGGCAATGGCGGTACCGGCCACGATACCTGCGCTGGCATAGCCCAGCCCGCGAATAAGCGATGACATCGGAATGCCGAATGGCCCCATCCCCAGCGCGGCCGCCGCGCCCTTCTCGGTATTGACAATAATTTCAGCCACGGCGAATGCTTTCTGGGCCAGGAACAGCGCCTTGGCCAGCGCCGTCTTTTCCTTGCCGGCGTTTTTCATGACCTGGTAAATCTGGTCCGCCACATCGACGGCCATCCCCAGGGCCTCCATATCGTTGGACTGCTGTATGTCACTCAGGACCTTGGCATGCCGTCTGTTTTCCTGCTCGATCAACGCATTCGCGCGCTCTTCGTTTTCCAGCCGTTCGTCACGGAAGACCATGAGCGCAGAGAGGCGCTGGTTATATGAATTGGTCTCCGCCTCCAGCACACTTTCCAAAGACAGTGCGATGTTGGCAACCTCCGCCTCATTCTGCTGCACCTGCGCAAGACGCTCTTCTTCCAGCCGCTTCTCTTCCTCGTAGCGCATCCGGGCAATGTCCAGTTCCAGCAGCGCATTTGCCTGCATCGCATCGAGCCGGGCGCGGTCCTTTGCTGTGCGTTTTTCGGCAATCTGGTTTGACAGCTCGGCCTGCTCGTCAACCTTCTTCGATGCAGCGCGCTGTTTTTCCAGCAGCGCGATCTGGGCATCATAGGCCCGCAACGTCGACGAAAGTCCTTCCTCGATCATGCGGGCCTTATAAGCCTGCGTAGTCTCCAGGTCGACAAGATCCTGGGCGCGCAACCCTTCTATGAACTGGGCGTGGAACGCCGCCACATCCCGCTCGCTGGCGAGTGCATCATCGATCACCTTCAGCCGGCGGCTGAACATCGCTTTCGCGGCGGCCGCGTCGCCCTCATTGGGCAATCTCGGCGGCGGCGGTTTCTTATCGGTTGGCTTGTCGCTGAGCCCACCTTTTTCCGGCAGCGGCGCCACCGGCAAGTCAGCCAGAATGTCCGCAATGAACTTGTCGTGCTCAACGCGCGCCCGCTCCGCATCTTCCTTCATTGCGGTGCTGATGGCCCTGAACCCTTTGATGTCCCCGGAAGCAAGCCGGCCCAACTGCGCGGCGATCCCGCCGATCTCGGTCCCGACCCCTTTAAAGGTGAAGGCGACCTCTGACCCCACGACGATAAAGGTCTGCAGGACTGTGCGAATCGCTTTAGTTGCCAGCGAAAACCTATCCGATTGCTCGGCCGCATTGAGCGTTTCGTCCGCCACCCTTCGCAGGATAGGCAGGACGGCCTTCGTTAACTCATTGGTGAAACCCTGCTGCTGTACCTGAAGCTTGGCCATGGTGGCGTTGAACTTGATCGCGTTATCGGTCAGGTCCTTGGTCTGGCCGCTATACTTTTCGGTGTATTCGGTGTTTTCCCTTAACGCATCGCCACCTTTGTTCAACATGGCGATCATGTCAGCGCCCGCATCACCCATCATGCGAATTGCCAGGATGGTTTTTTCCGGGCCGTCGGCATATTGCTCGAACTTGTCAGCGATTTCGGCCAAAACGACATCGCCTGCCTTCAGCTTGCCGGTCGTGTCCGTCACGGAAATTCCCAGGGCCTTAAAAGCTTGACCCGATTCTTCATTGCCCCCAGCCGCTTCGGCAATTTTTTCGTTCAGGTCCTTCAGTCCGTCGGCAAGGCTTTCAACATCCTTGCCTGCCAGCTGGGCGGTGAAGGCCAGACCATTCAGCTTTTCCACGGCGACACCGGTCTTTTGCGAAAGGCTATCAAGGTTCGCCGCGCCAGCGATCGCATCGCGAACCATCAAGGCAAGCGCAGCGCCGGCCGCCACTGCGGCAGCGCCAATCGCCGGGATTGCGTCCTTGATGTTCGATAAGGTTTCCTCAATCCGGCGGGCATTTTCTTCGGTCACGGTGGCACTGCGCGCCATACCACGCACGAATGTGTCAATATCGGCGCTCAACCGCACCACCAAATTGCCGACTGGGTTCATCGTTGAGATCCTTTCCTACGCTCGCCACAACCTACGGCTTGGCCCGTTTTCCAAAAATCGCAGACCGAATCAGGTTCGATTGCGCGACAGGGTCTTCCAACAACAACGCATCCCCGTCTTCCAGTGGCGCCGCACTGTCCCGGCGCCAGTAAACGAAATCGGAGCCGTGGTATGGCTCCGATCGTGTCGCAGGGTTTCGATTGCATTCGGCCAGCACCCGGGTGGCCTCGCCGTGGCGCATGTCCGCCACCAGTTCACCGAACGGTTCAAGCTGGTAATACGCCATCCATTCGGTGAACTCAGCCGAATCGACTTCTAGCTGGGCGCGCCGGACGCTGCATCCGAGGGCGAGGGCAAGCCGGAACCAGAATCGTCGCTCTGGCCGCTCCCGGAGTTTTTTTCCGCTTCGGCCTGCGCGCCACCGCCCAGGCCATTCAGGCGCATGGCGACACTGGTCGGCAGGTCCAGCGCCGCGCCACATTTGGCCTGCAGCGCCCCCACATCCGCGACGGAGAACAGCCGGGCGCCGGCCTCGTCCACGATGCAATGCGACAGCAGCGTCGCCGAGAACCGGCCGATCTCGCCTGGCGGGCTATCCGCCACGGCGGCCCGGAACGCATCCCGCTCCAGCCCGGACATGACGCGCACGCGCACGCTTCCGCCCCACTGCGGCACTGGCACGTCTTCAAATTTCAGATCGTTTGCGCCCAGGATCTGATCGCGCCCGAGGATCATGCCCATGTCACAGGCCCCGTGATTTTCGTGTCGACCGAACCCTTCAATACGGCGTTGACGGCGCCGTTGATCGGGGTCGACTTCACCAGGATGTTGAAGGAAGCCACGCTGTTGTCGGGCAAGGTCAGGCGGAAGGGTTTGACCTCGCCGCTGACACGGGCCGCTTCCAGGGCCAACTGGCCTGGGTCGGTGCGGTCGATTTTGATCTCGAAACCGAATTTGCCTTCGTCCTTCAGGCCACTGATGTATTCCATGGCCGTGCTGTCCAGGTCCGTCGTGTCCAGGTCGGGCGCCGCGCCGTCCAGGCCGGTGAAGGTCAGCACGCCGCCAATCTTCGTGTATTCGGCCGGGGTCGCCGTGCCGCTGCCGGCCGTGATCGTTTTGCCGGTCGTGTCGACGTCCAGCGACGCCTTCAGGCCGGTGGAGAACTGCACCACGAATTCCTTGCCGTTCAGCAGGCCGGCATCGGCGCCGGTCAGCGCCGCGATCTCCACGACGTCGCCGTTGTTCAGGCCGGTTGCGGTGATGATCGTGGGGTACCCCACTGCCACCGCCGTGATACTGACCGGCGTCTCGTCGCCGGTACCGATTTTCAGGGTCGAGCCCTGGGCAGAAATGCCGCTCATGTTGTCATTGCTCCAAAAGAAAAAACCGCGCAGGGCGGCATTGATCGAAGGTCCGTCAGGCTGACAAGCTCAGCCGGTTGGTGAGGTACTGGATGACGTACCGCGTGGTCATCAGGCACGCCTTGCTGTCGGCCTGGGCGAACACCGGCGCATCCGTCCCCATTTCCTGCATTTGAATCACCCCGGCGGCCATGTATGCCATGATGACGGGGTGAGCCACTTCCATCACCTCATCGGCCACCTGGTCCGGCACATCGCTGCGCGCCACCACACTGATGAGGATTTCGCAGGTGCGATAGGTGTCATCGTCGCCCAGCGAATTCTCCAACGCCTCGCTGCCGCGGTGGACCACCAGCACCGGGCTTTCGGAGCGGTTGAACGCCACCACCACCGATCGCTCTACCTTGGCGGACAGCCCGGGTGCCGCCGCCAGCGCCGCGATCAACCCCTGGATGTAGGTCTCACGGCGAGTCACGGCGACACCTCTTCCAGCAGCGCGATGACGAAGGTGCCATCACCTTTCGCGGCCGGCGTCTGGCGCACTTTGTACGTGACGCCATCCACCCGCACGATGTCGTCGCGTTGCAGCGTGATGTCGGCGGACTGGTATTCGATGCTGTAGTCGGTGGTGTGCACCATCCCGTCCAGCACCACCTGGTCCGGCCGCCGGAAGTCCACGTCGAACGGCACGGCCGGGCCGGACGTCGGCACATACTCCGCGCCACTCAGCATGCCGGCGCGCTTGAACGCCGGAAAGAACACGTCAGAATTCCATCCCATGATTCACAGGCGGGAATCCCCGCCCCCCCAGGTTAGGTTGCGATAATGCCCGCCGCGCGCAGCTCGCCCAGCAGCGTGTTGTGGCTTGCCTTCAGCGCATTGGCCAGCGCGATCGCCGTCGCCAGGTCGGAAGCATTGGCCGTCGACACGTCGGGAATGGCGGCCTGCGGGCCTTCGGCGCCCGACGGAGCGGCGCTGTTCAGGCGGACATCGCCCGTGCTGGACGGATTGGCCGCCACGGCCGTGGCCACGCCGATCAGCATGCCCACGGTGCCGTCGGTGTCGCAGCGCTTGTTCGTGTTGTCCCAGTAAACCTTCTGGCCCACCGTCCAGGCCTGCGCGCTGGTCTTGGGCAGTGTGTAGACGCCAAAGGTGTTGCCTTCCACCGCCTCGCTGATCGCCGCGTCGCACGTGGCCACGGCGAAGATCGAGCCCACCTGGAAGCCGCCGCCACTGGACACCGCATAGGGCGCAATCAGGCTCAGCACCTTCCCTGCTTGGATGTAATTGTCCATTTCTGTTCCTGTCATGAAATATCGGTTGAGGAAGAGCCGCGCCACGCACGGCCCGTTCTATGTCGCCGGCGCCAGGTCAGGCGCCGGGGTTTTTCTGCATGCCGCGCCAGTCGATGGCCTTGGCCGCGAACACGTGGCGGGCTTTCACCTGCAGGCCGTCCACTTCAAAGCCCTGGCGGGTTTCGGTGTACAGGCCCTGTTCGCCTTCCAGGTAAGAGAACTCGACCGTATCAACCATGCCGGGCGCAGCGCTCAGGTACCACTGGTTGCCGGTCAGGCGCGGATCCACCACCACTTCCAGCGACGTGTTGTAGGCCGGGTTGATGTCGACCGACTTCGCGGCCACGAAGTTGGTGGACGTGTACTTGTACGCCTCGCTTTCTTTGTCGGGGCCGACGAGCAGGAAGGCCGGCGTCAGGTTCAGCACGCGGCCTTTCAGGCCGGTTTGCTTGCGCATGGCGGCGCGGCCCAGGCCGAGGGTGACGTCGGTGATCGCGGCCGCGCTCAGCAGGTTGCCGTGGTCGGCGTGGAACAGGGCCACGGTGTCGGACATGGCTGCATTGGCGGTCAGGATGCCGTACACGATGTCGCCTTCCAGCGCCGCCGCTTCGGCGGCCAGCGACATCGGGATGCGGTCGAACGCGGACAGGTCGTCGTTGACGATCGATTCCCAGGTGATCGACACGATACCGCCGTATTTGCCCAGCGCGTATTTCTCGGCGGAATCACCGAAGGTCATCGACTTGTATTCGCCGCCTTCCTTGACCTGCTGCATGGCCGACGATTCCGACAGCTGCACGCGCGCCACCTGGCGGAAGTCCGGCGCGGTCGATTCGCGGGCCCAGCCGGTGAAGGTACGGGGCTGCAGCAGGTACGCCGCGCGCAGGGTGCGGCCGACGGTGCTGGCCAGGATTTCCGGGAAATCGCTGGTCGACTGCATGCCGCCACGCACCTGCAGGTCGCGCTGCAGGTTCATGGCCATCACGGCCACTTCGCGGCGCGACATGCCACGGGTGTTGCCGCCGGCGGCCTCGATACTTTCGCGCGCCATGTCCAGCAGGGTCAGGCCACGGAACTGGCGGGCGGCGCCCATGCGGGCGGCGTCATTGCGGAATTCCGGATTCGGATTGGCGCGCAGCACGATGGCGTCCGCCATGGCGGCACGGCGCACTTCCGTTTCGTCGCTGACGGTCTGGATGTTGGCCGCGCTGCGGGTGGCGACGGCCGCACTGCGCTTGGCCTGCTCGCGCAGCACTGCGGTGCCGGCATCGGCCGCGGTCATTTCGCGCTGGGCGATCAGCTGGTCGGCGAACGCCGGCTCCAGGCCGCCCAGGGTGACCATTTCGCGGATGCCGGCCTGGCGATCCGCTTCGGCGCGGGCGCCTTCTGCGCGCGCCGCGTCCAGGTCGCGCTGGCCCGGCGCTGCGGTAACGACAGCTACGGTAGCCGCGGTCGTCGTGGTGGTGTTTTCTTCACCTGGCATGGTGATTTCCTTTCGGGTTGATTGACCGGCGGCTGCCGGGTCGGTGGTTGAGACTGGGGCACTACGGGTTGAAAACTTGCAGGGCTTCATCGGACCGGATGGCCCTTTGGCGCGCTCGGCCGGGTCATCGCTGCGCACGCCGCAGTCCGCATCGGCGCCGATCGGTACCAGCGAAATTTCGCTGGGTTCCCAGTCGATGGCGACATAGCGCCAGGGCTGGCCATCGGCCGATGGCGGGATGCGGTCGACCTCGTACACGTTGTAGCCGACCGACACGTTGCCGATAATTTTGTCCACCACGTCCTGATAGAACGGCTCGACATCATCGCGTTTCGAAAACCGCGCGCTGGCGGTACCTTCGTTTCCGGACAGCTCAGCGGAGGCGATCACGCCCATCACGTCGCTGAGGTCGTAGCGGCCATGAGTGTTGAGCAACGGCGCCCGGCCGGACTGCAGCCGGCCCATGCGCACATGCTTGGGGTCCAGGCTCAGTTCTTCGATGTAGTAGCGGTCGTTGTACCAGTCGTAGCGGCGCACGCCTGCGCCAGTGGTCCACACCAGGTTCACCGTGCGCGCGGTGGCATCGACGTCCGTCACCGGCGCCAGGCGCGTCATCATCGGCATCTGCAGCGTTTCGACAGCAGCGTTTGGCATTTGGCTTCCTCAAATAAAAAAACCCGCCAGGCTTGCGCGAGGCGGGCACAACGGGTAATTGAAAAATTGTCTACTGGTTCAGCATGTCCGCCACTTCCGACGGCCCGATCAAGCGCTCCGACACTGCTGCATCGGAATCGGTCAGGATTCCCATTTCCTTCAGCTTCGCCCGCTCGCTCTTGATCTCGGCAAAGACCGTGTCCGGATCATCACCACGCTCGCGGATCGTCTCGGAAATGCTCTTGGTCGTGCCGCGATGTTCTTCCTTCGCCGCCATCACGTCCTTCAGCGGATCGACCCACGGCAGCCGCGGCATGGTCCAGACCGCGCGCTTGACGGGATTCTTCGATGCGCCGGCCAGCCTTGCCACTTCCTGGAAGCGGCGCGCGATCGGCGCCAGCACCATCGGTTTCAGGGCAAGCCACTGCTCCGCCTTGACCAACTGGCGGAAATCCAGCAGGCCGGCGCGGTACGAGCTGTAGTTGACGCTCGACAGGTCGCCAGTCATCTGCGAGTACATCACGCCGGCGCCGGCGGCGATCGCGTGCAGCTGCGTGCCGGTGTATTCGCCGTAGCCGCCGGACGCCGCCGGACTGCCGAACTCAACCCCTTCCGCGCCGGAAATGTACTTGATCATGCCTGGCGCAACCTTCTCGTTGACGGCGCGCCCGCCATTGGCAGGCTTCGCCTCGTTGCCGATGCGCAGCGACGTATCGTCTGTGCGCACAAAGGCGACAAAACACGCCTCGATTTTCTTGCGTACCAGTTCGGCCTGCTCGTAATCGGCCAGGTCGCGCAGGCGCAGCAGTGAAACGCCCAGTTCCGGCATGCCGCGCACCTGGGACGGCCGCGTTTTGCGGTAGTAGTGCAGCACCTCGCTCGCCGGCACACGCTTGCTTTCCAGGCTGTTCAGCCGGTAGGTCGCCACTTCGCCAGGGTGAATCGGGAACAGCCAGTACGCAACACGCTGGCCGATCACGTTGAACTCGACACCGGCGATCACGTAATTGCCGTTGCCCAGCGGGCCGTTACGAGTACTGTCCAGGTGATCCGGCTCCAGCACCTGAATCTGGAGGGGAACGGCCAGGCCGTCTTCCGGCAGGCGCGAGCGGAAGCGGATGATGGCCTCACCGCTTTCCCGGCGCGTCCGGTGCGCCAGCTCGATCAAACCATTGAAGTCCAGCTGGCCGTCGGCGTCGCAGTACTCGCACCAGTCGTCCCACAGCGCCTGGTCCTGCATCTTGGCGACAATACCTTCGCCCACGGTGTTCACCACCAGGGTGTTGAGCGCCTTGGCCGCGTATTCGTTGTTGCGCACCATGTCCCGGCAGCGGTTGCGCACACGGGACAGCGCCGGACCGATCTCCGCGTTGGCGCTGCCGCCGCCAGCCACCCAGTCCGCCGTGCGGCGGCCGACCTTGGCCGCATCGTAGGCGCGCGCCATTTCCAGGGCACGGCGGGCCGCTTCGCGCCTCACGCCCACCACCGGGGCAACGTAGGCGACCAGTTTGTCGAGGAAATTCATGGATTAATCCCGGCTGAATACCGTGAGCGTGGCCGGGCCACGGTTCGACATCGGCGGTGCAGCCAGCTGGCCGCTCGCGATCAGCTCGGCGCGTACCACCTCGCGCGCCTTCATCAGGTCGTCAATGCTGCGGTATTCCACGCGTTTGCCGTCGTAGGCCACGCTGGCCTCGCCCGATGCGATCGCCGCTTCCATGGCGGCCAGTTGCGTTAATGTAAATGCCATGCTTACCCCAGCCAATTTTCGGTACCGGACAGCCAGTCGTCTTCTGGCGCCGGTGTTGTTTCAACGACCGGCGGCGCCACCGGCGCCACCAGCACTTTTTCCTGCTCGACCTGCTCCCCGCCTGCGGCGTCCGGCAGCGGCATCGCCGGCGCGCGGAACAGGTCGCCATTGACCGGTTCGACCATGCTCTCCAGCTGCGTCCAGTCGGCGTCGCGCATCGTGTCCAGGCGCAGCAGCGGGTGATGCCCGGCCGCGAACCCGTACACGAACAGGTCGATCACCTCGTTGCGCCGGCCCGGCAGCTTGCGATACGCGCTTTGCTTCTCATCGAACACTTCGGCCGTGAGCTGCTCGAAGTAGTCATCCGGCAAGCCCATCGGGAAGTGGATGAAGCGCTCTTCCGGTACCGCGTCCTCGTCCTCCGCCAGGTAGCCGAACAGCACCTGTTTCGCCGTATCGGTACCGATCGGCCAGAGCTGCACACCGCCCTTGATCACGCGCCCCTTATGGTTCACGTCCTGCGCCGTCGGCCGGCCGATGATCGGCTTCCATTTGCTCGACGCCCCCTTCAGCGCGAACACCCCGGCATGCCGGTACATCCGCGCGTACTGGTAGACTTCGTGCGTATGGTGCCCACCGGAGTCGATGCCGCAGGTCTGGACCCGCATCGGCACGCCGAAGCTGTTCACGATGGGCCGCTCCCGCAGCACCGTCAGCCGCTGCCACACATCGTCCCGCGCCGGGTTGCCGTCGATGATCCCGTAGTCGATCACCCAGTGCCGCTTGTTCCTTCCGTGGCCCAGGATCTGGTATTCCAGCCGGTTGCCCTGCACGTCCACCGACATCACCAGCACCAGGCAGCCGACCGGGATGCTGCGCAGTTCGTACTGCTCGCGGCGCTTGGCTATTTCCGTGTGCTCGATCTGGCCGCTCAAGTCCTCCCAGCATTCCGCCAGCTCGTTATTGATGAAGACCTTCAGCGCCTCCGGGTCGCCTTGGGCGGCGATCCAGTCTTCCGCCAGCTCCGTCCACGGCCGCCAGCCCAGCGGCGCGTACAGGCTGGGCAGGTGGAAGCTGGCCACGCCAGGCTCACCCTTCGCCGTGGGGCGCCAGGCCGCGCGGGCATAGCCCTTGGTCTTCCACGCCGCTTCGACGTTCAGCACGCCGCAGTGTTCGCAGGCGTAGGCCGCCTTTTCCGGCTGGCCCTGGGGCCATTTCATCTGGGCCCACTTGAAGAACTGCTCGCCCCCGCAATCCGGGCAGTGCACGAAATACTTCTGCTGGTCGCCCCGCTCGTAATTGCGGTCGATCGGCGACACGCCCTTGATCGTCGGCGTGCTGTTACCGAAGATGCGCGCCTTGCGGCCGAAGTTACTGGTCCGCTTCTTGGCCAGGTCTTCCGGCCGCCCCTGCTTGCCGATGTCGCCGGCATATTCGTCCATCTCCTCCAGCAGCACATACCGCATGGTGGAGGACTTCAGCGCGCCCGGGCGGTTGGCGCCGATCAACTGCAGGAAGCCGCCGGGGAATTTCTTGCGGCGCTGCGTGTTGTCCGCGCCCTTGACGTTCGGGTCGCGGATTTTCTTGCGCAGCGCCGGCGTCGATTCGCGCATCGGTTCGAAGCGCGACAGGTTCCACTTCTCGGCGTCCTCCACCGTGGCGAACACGGCCAGGATGTTGCCGGCCGCGCTGTCGATGGCGTGGCCGATGAAATTTTCGCCCAGCGCCGAGCCGCCCAACTGGTGGCCCTTCTTCAGGTACACCTCGCGGTAGAAGCTGTCCGGCGACAGCGCATCCATGATGCCGACCAAGTACGGCGTGCGGCTGTTGCGCCATGGACCCGGCTCCGGGCTGTCCGGCGGCAGGATGCGCTTCTGTTCCGCCCACGCGGCGATCGGCAGCCGGCTGTCCGGCCGGATCGCGTCGCTGATCGACCGGATGAATTCGTCGACCGCCCCCACTATTCGTCCCCGTCCGGGTCCTGGTCTTGCAGCAGCTTCCTGACGTCGATGCCCGCCAGCGCGGCGGCCAGTTCGCGTTCCAGCAGCAGTTCGCACGCTAGCGGATCGGATTCCACCGCCAGCAGGTCCTTGGTCCGGGCCGGCACGTTCATCACTGCGTCGCGCAGGGCGCGGAAGCTGGTGTACACGATGCGCTTGGCCTCGTCCACGTTGATCAGCAGGCCGGCATCGCGCTCGTACGCCAACTGCTGCTGCAGCGCCTGGAAGCGCTCGCGGGTAGACCGGTGTTCGCGATATTCGTTGGCCACCCGGTCGGTGCCAGGTACGCCGTCGCCGTCGCCCTTCCCTTCCGCGCCATCATCCTGTTCCGCTTCGGCGCCGGGTGCCACGGCAGGGATTTCCAGCTGCATGGGCTGCGCCCGCTGTGCCAGCGCATTGACCGCCACGCGCGACGAATCGGTGTTCAGGCTCCAGTCGCGGTCCGCCGCCACGGAATCGATCTTCTTCTCTTCCGTGGCCGTGATGCGCCCTTCGCGGATCGCCTTCTGCACGGCGCCCAGGGTGACACCCCGGTGCCGTGCATATTCGCGATACCCCATCAACATGGTGACTACCTCAACGTGATCAGCTGACTACCTGCACTGACTACCGCAGGTGACTACCCTTTAAAAACTCTGTGACGCCGCGAGCCCCGGGGCGCGAATTACCCATGTGGCCACCCTCTCCGGAAGGACCCGCGGCGCGGCCGGGGCGGCCCCGGCCAGGGGGCCCCGCGCCAGCCACCCCGGCGCCTGCCGGTCAGCGCCGGGCCGTCCGCATCGCCTCGGCCCAGGCCGTGGCCAGGTTCACGCCGAATCGTTCGTTGACGGTCTCCACCGCCAGCTCGCTGAACTTGAAGCGCTTGCGGTACTGCGCTTCATTGGCGAACACCAGCAGCGGCGTGATGTGGCGGTTGTCGTTGGTCCGCGCGTACACCCCGGCCGGCAAGTCCTGTCCCTTCGGCTTGCCAGCGAAGAAGCGCTTGGCCCCGCCGCTGCTGTTCAGGTCGCCGGCAATCCGCTTGATCTTGGCCCGCGTGATGTTGCCGTACTGGTTCAGGGCCATCCCTCTACCCGGCAGCACCACGTGCGGCTGGCCGACTTCGGTGGCGAACTTCTGTTCGAAGCGCTTCAGTGGCCGGGCCCCGCCTTCCGCTTCCGGCTCGAGGTACTTGGCCTGCGCCGTCTTGATGAACACCGAGGCGGCCAGGTTGGTCCGGGTGGCCACGCTGATACCGACCGCGCGCTGGGTGAACGGGGTCGGCTTGTCGAACACCTGGCCGATGTGGCTGGTCTCGACCACCGCCGCGTCCTTGACCGTCATGGTCAGGGCCCGGGCAATCGCGAACGGCGCCTGCCGCTTGCTGATGTCGTCCATCCGCTGCAGCAGCTCGCGCACGCCGGATATCTGGATCGTTGCCATGGCTTCCCTTTGCCGCTATCGCCGCTTGCCCTGCTGGATTGGTGGCAGCATATGCCAGCCCAGTTCGCGCCGGATGTCTTCCGGCGAAGGCGGCGGTGTGTGTTCCCTGGCTCGGCGCTGCATGTGCGCCCTGACCTGTTCCTTCGTCGGATGCGTAACCGTGGCCATGATTCCTCCCGCCAGCAGCAAACCCACAACGCAAAAAGCCCGCGGGGTTAGCGCGGGCTTCAGTGTGGTTAGACGCAAAATGGACATCTAACACGCGCATCCTAATCGAAAAACTTCCGGGTTGCAATATGCATTCGCAACTTCGGCTCCAGGATATCGAGCGCCTCGGCCAGCGCATCCTGGTAATACTCATCCTTGAAGATCCATACCGTGCAAATGCCGCGGGCTTTCCTGATCGCCCACCATTCGCGCCGGGCCAGGCCATTGATCATGGCCTCGATCGCTTCGCCGGCCTGCATGAACTCCTTCGTGTCCTGTGGATTGCCATGGCCAGCGCTGACCTGGTGATCCGCCAGCGCATTCCAGCGCGCCCACAGGTCCAGGCACATATCAACAGGATCTTTTCGCTGGAACGCCTCCAGCTCCAGGACGGTGATTTCTCGCATTTCAGCACTCCCTCTCTATTTTTCGTACCATTGCAGGGTTATGCAGCCTTCGATTCAAACCCTGCAACGCTCTAACCCGCATGAACACTCACTCTTGGCAGGGTATGCAGGGTATGCAGGGTTTTCGGAACGTGATGCGTAAGAAAATTTCGGCACCACCGGACTACTCGAGAAAAAATCACTCGCACACATGTGCGCGCAACCCTGCCAACCCTGCTTACCCTGCCACAACCACGCAACCATGCGGGTTTGCGCGTTGCAGGGTTTGATTCACACCCTGCTCAACCCTGCAATCAATCGTCCGAAGCCTGCCTGCCGACGTCCCGGATGTCCGCCACGTTACGGAACCGCTCGATCTGTTTCTCCAGGTCTTCCGTCTCGCCTTCCGCCTTGACCTCGTAGACCATCCGGGTGGTCTTGCCCTTGCGCCCGACCGCCACGTTGCGCTTCACCTTGTGCTCCCGGCTCGACATCAGGCCGCTGAACTTGCACAGCGTGAGCGGCTTCTCACCGGTCTTGTCGCACCAGCGCCGGTAGATCGTGAACAGGTCTTCTGTCAGACATGAGCAATACGGCGCAGCCAGGTAGCCGTCCTTCCAGGAACGGTGGAACGACATCCAGCTGTTCAGGCCGAACTCGATCACACGCTCCTTCGCCAGCGTCATCAGCGGCTTGGTATGCTCGTAAAATCCGTCCAGGGGAAAGTGCAGCAGGAAGTGGTAGAACGCCTCGACCGCCCCGGCCCGAATGGCCGCCGCCACCTCTTCATAAAATTCCTTGGTCTGCTTGTTGCGGGCCTCGATCACCATGAAACGCCGGTCTTCCAGCTCGATCGGGATCGGCTGCGGCTCGTTCGACAGGAAGACTGCGTTCAGGTGGTTGCGCTCGCGGCGCTCCGGCAAGTTCTTTTCGTTGATCGACATGTCCTTGCCGGTCACCATGTACTTCAGCGTGCCGTTGTGGCTGTATTTGTCGTCACGCGACAGCACTTCCTCGAACAGCACGTACAGCTTGCGGGAGCGCCAGGCGGTGAAGCTGGAATCCAACTGGTGCTGACTGGCGACGGTGCCGTAGTCGCCATAGATCGGCGCCACCACGTCCTGGAAGAACAGGCTTTTGCCGGTGCCTTGCTTCTCACCGAACATCAGCAGCGCGGTCGCCATCTTGGCGCCGGGATTTTGCAGCGGAAACGCCAGCCAGCGCAGGATCCATTCGACGCATTCGTCGACGTTGTCTTCAGCCGCGCACAGCGAATACAGCAGCGCGAGGATCGGTTGCACCAGCTTGTCGTTGGCTTTCGGCTTGAGGGGCCAACCCAGGAAGATGTTGACGCTGGTTTCAGGATCGGCCGTTTGCGTCGGGTCGAACACCAGGTTGCGCGCCTCGATGGTCCGGCGCAGCGCGTGTTCCTGCCATTTGGTGGTGAGGTCAGGCGTGTAATCGGCACGCACCGCGCCCAGACTCATCACCTGCTGCCCGACACCATCCCATACCGTCTCGGTTCCACGCAGCAAGGTGAGGTGGTCCAGCATTTCCTGCAGGCGCCCGCCCCCCGCGCCCCCGGCGCCGTCGCGGCCGGCCAACTGAAGGGTTTCGCGCAGCACCGTGCGGCGTTTCGGGTCTCGCTCCCATGCCGCCGCCGCTTCCTTTCCGACCCAGGCGACGAACGCCGATCGCTTCATTTTCTGCTTGCGCAGTGCGTCATACACGTCGGTGGTCTGGTAAATCAGCGCGAAGTGCGCCACCAGCTGCTCCGGCGTCGGGACGTTTATCCCGACCGGGTCATCCTGTGATGGGGGCGCGGGGGAAGACTGGTCATCTGCTGGCGGAAGCGGAATGTCGGCGGCATCGGCCGTGGCGACGGGCACGACGCCAGCCAGG
This sequence comes from uncultured Pseudoduganella sp., assembly GCA_966211685.1. Taxonomy (GTDB): domain Bacteria; phylum Pseudomonadota; class Gammaproteobacteria; order Burkholderiales; family Burkholderiaceae_D; genus Rugamonas. The sequence goes on along the minus strand of CBIHOX010000023.1, from coordinate 23,601 downwards.
AGGCGCTCCACGACAGGCCCCAGCTGGGCGCGCACGTCGTCCAGCGATTGCTCGACGTGCAGGTCGTTCCAGTCGCTCCATTTGTTTTCGCCGCGGTTGGCAAATACCGGCCAGGCCACGTGCGCATTGCCGACTTTTTGCGCCGCCGCGCGGGCGCGTGAGATCCCGGCGTTCTCAAATTTAGGCATCCGCATCAGGCGGCCAATGCGGATGTCCGTCTCGATGTACTGCGTGCCCGTGCTGTCGGTGCGCCAGGTGGCGCGCACGATGCCCGCCGAGCCGTCCGCTGTGGTCACGATGTGGTCGCTGCCATCGATCGGCGGCGTATCGGCAATGCCGAAGTCTTCCAGCAGGTCGCGCCGGTAGCGCTGCTCGAGCTGCCAGTCGTCGTCGGCCAGGAACAGCAGGATGGCATTGGGAAAGTCCTGCCGCAGCTGGCGCGCCACCGCCATCAGGCCGTTGGCGTTGAACGCCACCATGATCGGGAAGCCGCCCTCGAACCCCAGGCGCACCGATTGACCGGTAGCATAGCCTTCGCCGATGCCGATCAACGGCGTGTCCGGCGGAATGCGGCCCAGCAGGCAGCCCACGCCGGCCATGTCCGCGCCTTCGTTGAAACGCTTCTGTCCGTCCGGTGCAATCTTCTGCACGCTGGCCAGCTCGGACTTGCCGTTGCTGTAGCGGCGCGCCGGAATCAGCAGCTGGCCCTGGGCATCCACCCTGGCGAAGTCGCCCGGAATGCGTTTTTTCGTGAGGTAGGCGACTTCATCACCCTCAACCACCTCACGCGCCTGCTCCCACTGGCGCCGGGCCCGCCCTGCCGCCAGCTCGGCCGCGCGACGCCGACGCTCTTCTTCCGCGCGCTGGAATTCTTCCTGGCGCCGCTCGGCTTCCGCGCGCTCTTCGGCATTCAGGCCTACGTTATCCAGCTTGACCGGCACGGTACCGGGGTCCTGCCCGCGCCACAGGCCGAAGGCGCCGACCACCACTTCCTCGCCGGATTTCAGGCGGATCGACCGCAGCCGGTACCACGCTTTCTTGCCCTTGCCGAATTTCTGTATCTTGCCGGTCAGGCGCGGATGGCCGTCCGGCAGCGCCGGCAGGCCATATGCACGCATCTCGTCGATGACGTCCGTGATGTTCATTTCTCAGCCATCCCCTCCAGGCGCGCCAGCATTTCCTGCAGGGTGCGATTGAAGCCGAACACCATGGTGCGGATGCGCTCCACCTCATGCCGCTCGATCCGGCCGTCCGCCAGCGCCTCGCCAACCGCGGCGCCGAGGTTGCCGTTATGCGCCATGACCTTGACGATCATTTCCAGCACGGCCATGTCGCTGGCCGGCACGTCTGTATCGACCGGGATGCACACATGGCCGTGATTGGCCGCCAGCGCGTGCAGCACGCGGTAATCGCGGGTCAGGCCCATGGCCAGGTCGGCGTCCAGCAGGCCGACGATATTGCCGATGGCTTTGGGGTTTGCCTTATTCCGCAGGATACCGACCGACATGCCCATCCGTTCCGCCAGCGCGCCGCAGCCTCCTTCAGCGCTGTGCACCGTGTGGTAGAACGCGTCCAGAACATTCATAGGAAACCTCTCGAAGAAATGATGTAAACCACAACAAAACCGGGCAAACTTCGCCCCGTCAAAAAAGGGCGAGGATTCCACATGCGTTACTATTTCCGTTCCACAACTTCAACAGCAACGAAAGGGAATCCTCATGGAAAATCCGAAAACCATCCGGCTTGGCGATCTCAAAAGAGAACTGGCCTGGGTATTTGCGCTGAGCGACGACACCGAAATCAGTTTTGGCATCGGCGACTTGAGCTTCAATACCGCGAAGGTTCACCTGTATCGCGACGACAGCAAGACTCCAGCCATAGTCAATATCCGTTTCAACGAGACTTATCAGGTGACGTTCGACCCCGAGTCGGCCGCGTAAGCGCGCTCAGCCCGAATCATGGCTGGAAGCATGTGTTTCCAGCCCCGGCCTTCTCGAATGATGGTGTCGACGGCGATGCCGGCGGAGCCGTGTGGGCGAGAAAAATACGAGGAAATACAGCCGATGAAACTAGTCGGTTCATAACCCGGCGCATGGACACTCATATCCCATTTGTCTTTGCGCAAATTGATCCGGATGGTGCAGCCATCAATGTCGAATGGCTCCTCCAGGTAGCGGTTCATATCGGCAGGCACTACGGGGTTGCCAACGGCGCCCACTTTGAGCGCTGCAACATTGACCGCCTGCGCGGCTCGCTGCAGGCGTTTTTCTTCCGCCACGTTGAGGATCAGTTGAATCTCATCCTGCAGTCCCGGCCCGAACAGCCAGCGCAGCAGGCGCAGGCGGAAGGTGTAGAGGAATGGCTTTTTCATACAAATTTCCCAATCACAACTATTTGGGTAAAAAATAGCCGGCACCCGCAAGGCCGGCTGTCTCTGGCCGCCACGTAGAAATGGCGGCGCTCAGGCGTCAAATGCGGCCCGCCTGTCATTCTGGTGACGGCGCTCTTTCCCACGGGGCACTTGGCGCCGCTCGCGAAGGTAAGCCCAGTCCACATCGGGCCGCAGGTCCTCGCATGTCACGGCCCCGCCCGATTCGCGGTCGATCAGGATGCACAGGTCGGAACCCAGCTTCTGGCCGACGCTGCACGCCTTGCGCAGATAGCCTTCCGTCGTCTCGCAGGCGGCGAAGAACAGCACACGCCGCTCCTTTGGCAGGCCGTTGATGTAGTCGAGAAGTTTTTTCATGAACGAAGATTACCAAACGGTAATGTGCAGGTCAATACCTTTTAGTGATTCCGAATCGGCGCCACACGTTGAACAATGCTATCTATGGACATACAAAGCATCAGGCGGCGACGTCTGGAAAAACTGATCACCGAAAAGTTCGGCACGCAGGCAAAGTTCGTCGAGGAAACGGGATACAACCAAGGTGAAGTATCGGCACTATTGAAAACGAAGTCGTTTGGTGAAAGAAAGGCTAGGAAGATTGAAGCTGATTGCAACCTGCCGCCGATGTGGCTTGATAACGACGCGCCCGCACTTGAAAACAACGACCCATTGATCGCCCATGCGTTGAAGATCATGCAGGAAATGAATCACCACCAACTTGAAATGGCAGTCAAGGTCATTGCTGCGCTTGCTGAACCAGCAAGCGATACCGCACCGCAAAAAAAACATAACGTCAGTTAGCGCCCAGATAATCCCATTCCCTCTTCCAAAAACTTTTGAAATGAAACCGAACAGCCATGGTTTGATCTTTGTGGAGCGAGTTGCGGCACCTCCAGGCTTCTATCTTTTGTCCACCCACGCAAACGATAGGAATGACAGTAACGAGCAATTTCACGTAGTCAAAGACCCTATCATTGCATTTGCATTTGAAAAGGATGACGAGATGTCCATACCTTACCCTGTGACTTTCTCGGGGGCATTCACCGATGAACTTTATATCCTACGTCCAGATGGTGTGGTCGAACGGCCCAATGGCATGATCTGTGCGAATTATGAAGAATGGTTAAAGTTCGAAGCTGAACGATACGAGCGCTAACGAGCCCTCTTCTGATTAAAGTGAAACTTCGGATCGCAGAAAATCTGTTATACCCGAGCTTAAGGAAACTACTCAGATTATGATGTACGACTATTCAAAGTCCCAATTGGCTGAAGTAGACATAAAAGATATAGTGGAATTTTTCCAAGAAAAAGCACCTGATGCCAGATGCGGAGTGTGCAATAAAGAAGATTTTGCTTACATGCTTAGTAATGAGTATTTGTTTTGCATCCCTAGCATGCCTTTAATTGAAGAGGATCATATTGAGCAGGGTGGCATTCCGGTAGCGTTAGCTTTTTGCAGAAATTGCGGGAATTTTAGAAGTCATTTTATTTCCGTTATCTATCAATGGAAGTTAATTAAAGAACAAAATAAATAAATATGTCGACGCCTGCAAAAATTTTTGACATGAGCGGAGCTGCGATCGCGGATACCGGCGCCGCTGAACCGCCCGCAGTTGCGAAGGGCGGTCGTCCACCGTATGATGGAGACATGGAACCCCGCCTTGTTAAACTTGAAGAGTTTGCCGTCGATGCAAAAGATCGACTGGTTAAGATCGAAACTCGTCTTGATCAGACAGCAACCAAGACCGACATCGAGGCGGTCAGGACAGACTTACACAAAATGCATGCCGAGATCAAGACCTGGACCTTGGCTACGATGATTACAATCATCGGCACAATGCTTGCCGCCATCTTTGGGATAAGCCAGATCTTCAAAACTACAAGTGCTCCTCCCGCTTCTGGACAACTGCAGCCAATCATCATTTATGCACAACCGCCAGCGGCAGTAGTACCGCAGCCACCCCCGACACCGCCATCAGCGAAGCCCTAGTTCGCGTACTTCCTTGGTCAACATAGCCCCGCTCGTCGGGGCTTTTTTCATCATATCCGTTGCGCGCAACAAAAATTCCTTCTCCATTACCGTTTGGTATTGACTAAGAACATTACCGTTTAGTAATATCGCTCCATTGAATCTATTCCCGTGGAGCGACCGTGCCTGTAACCAGCCCGCCAACAGCAAGTCACACTTATGCATTGCCTGCAGCAAGTCTCATTGCGGCGTGCTCCGCCGCAGACCACGACATCGTGAACCTGGGCGCCCTGAGCGCCACCACCATCGGCAAAATCCGCGAAGCCTTGCGCCAGGCCGGCCAGCCGCTGGCCACGCCGCTCTACCCTGACCAGCCGCCCGGCACCATCGGCGCGCCATTCGGCGCCGGCATTTACGCAGGCGAGCACCAGCCCCACGGCGAGGCACCGGTGTACCTGGTGCTCGTCAAAGGCGCGGCAAAGCAAAGCGTCAGCCACTTCCCGACCGTCGCCGAACACATCCAGATCAAGCGGAACCTGCGCGGCCTGCTGCAGCGCACGCGCACTGAATTCGGCTGGGCCTGGACCTACGAAGGCGAACCCTATTCCGTGCAGCGCCTGCCGATCCCGCCGCGCCGCAGCTTCGTGGTGATCCGCTGATCATGACGCGCGCAATCACCTATGCATTCGCCACCGGCGACATCAATCCGCTACGCGACATGCCGGCGGACCGCCGCTTCTTCGTGCTCGACCCGCATGCCGCCAACAACGCCCAGCAGCATGCCGACGTGCAGCGCAGTGCCCAGGCCGAAATCGAATACCGCCAGCGCGAAAGCGGCGTGCGCGTGCGCCAGTGCAGCACCGGCAGCCACGCGCTGTTTGACCGCCGCGGACGCTTCATCGGCCGCACCGTGCCGGTGACGCTGGACACCCTGGATCCGCCGCCGGCCACCATGGCACGGCGCATGGCGTACAGCGAGGAACTGCACAGCGCCTGCCGCATGGTCGATCACGATTACGAGGCCATCGGTGCTGTATCGCCGGTGACGGTAGCGCTGTTGCGCAAGCTGCTGGCCACCATCGGCGGCGCATAGGACCCAGCGACCATGGCGCGCCCGACACCCGATCGCGCCGCGCTGGAATTCGCCCACCGGGCACTGAGAACCAACCTGCCGCTGGACTACATGCTGACCGTCCCGGCACACCTGATCGTATTGAACATCCTCGCCCGCCGGCACATGCAGCGCCGTGCGCGGATTGACGTGAAGAAGCTGCAGGCCAACGACCACAACGACTGAAAGGGCATCCCATGTTCGAAATCAACCACCCGGCGCTGCTGACTGCCGGTCAAATCCTCAACCAGCAGTGTCACGGCGCAGCACTGGCCTCCGGCTGGTGGTCCAACCCACAGACCGGCAAGCCGATCGAGCGGAACACCGGCGAAATGCTGATGCTCATCGTGTCGGAAATCGCCGAAGGCATGGAAGGCGACCGCAAGGACCTGATGGACGACAAGCTGCCGGCTCGCAAGATGCTGGAAGTGGAGCTGGCCGACGCAGTGATCCGCATCTTCGATCTGGCCGGCAGCAAGGGCTTTGACCTGGGCGCTGCCATCGCCGAAAAGCTCGCGTACAACGCCCAGCGCGCAGACCACAAGCCCGCCGCGCGCCTCGCAGCCGGCGGCAAGAAATACTGATCTACCACTGAAAGGACCGCACCACCATGAGCAAAGCTTTCGCCGTCTTCCTGCCCGAACTGCGGGACGGCCGCACCCACGCCGAACTGACCAGCCTGCTGGGCGAGCTGTTGGCCAAGGTGAAGAACACCGGCAAGGCCGGCTCCATCACCCTGCAAATCAGCGTTGGCCCGGCCGGCAAGGGCCAGGACGTCGACAAGGTCGTCATCACGGACAAGATCACCGCCAAGATGCCGATGCCCGAGCGCGGCAGCGACTTCTACTGGCTGACCGATGACGCCGACCTGTCCCGCAATCACCCGCGCCAGTCCACGCTGGACCTGCGCGACGTCTCCACCGCCGCACCAACCACCTTTAAGGAAGCTGCCAAATGACCCAACTGACCGCCATCGCGCCGGAATCCATCGAAGCGCTGAGCACCCTGATCGCCTCCGCCCTCGACATCAAGGAAGCCGGCGAATCGAGCCACCTGGTGATCCCGGATGGCTACAAGCACATTGACCTGACCAAGGCCATCGAAGCCGCGGCGCCGGCGCCGGCCCGCAAGAAAGGCACCGTGCCGCTGACCGACGTCGCCAGCTTCACGAAGTACCTTGCCGACCAGGCGCAGACCGACCACTGCTACATCTACGCCGACGTCGACACGCGCACCCTGACGGCCGTCATCAACGACCACATGGCCGGCGACGAATATGCCGGCTGGCGCGACCACCGCGCGGTGTATAACGCCGAGCTGAGCCGCGAACTGGCGAAGTGGCTGGAGAACGACGGCAAGAAAATGGACCAGGAAGAATTTGCCGTCTTCCTCGAAGACAATATCGCCGACGTTGTGGAGCCATCCGGCGAAACGCTGCTGCAGGTGGCGCTGACCCTGCAGGCCACCACCGGCGTGGACTTCAAGTCGCACCGCCGCCTGGACAACGGCCAGGTGCAGCTGGGCTACACCGAGACCACGACGGCCACGGCCGGCGCCGACGGCAGCTTGACCATCCCGCGCGAATTCGTCATCGGCCTGCGCCTGTTCCGCCACGCGGTGGAAGGCTATCGTATCCGCGCACGCCTGAAGTACCGCCTGGGCAGCGGCAAGCTGAAATTCTGGTATGAACTGGACCGCCCACAGAACGCTATCGAAGAGAACTTCAAGGAACACGTGACCAGCGCTGTCGCCAGCGGCTTCACGGTCCTGATGGGTAAGCCAGGGGGCGCACAATGAGCCAGCAAACCACTATCACCGTCGGCACAGACGTGACCTTCGACAGCGACGACGGCCCGCAACGCGGCACCGTGTGCGGCTTCAAGCCGGACGTCACCAACGGCCGCCAGTTTGCCTTGGTGAAAGTGGCCGGCACCATGGGCGGCGAGCCATGGCAGCTGCCCGTCAACCAGCTCGAACGCGCTCCGGCGCGCGCCTGACGCTATGAGCCGCCAGCGCCGCCGCGCCCTCCCACCTGGCAACGTGCCGATGACCAGCCCGGCACGCAACCGCTTGGCGATGGAGCTGAGCACGTCCGTTGAAGTGCTGCTGTTGCGGCCATCGCCGGACGCCTACAACCAGGTGTCAAAGATGCTGGCGGCGCTGGACCGCGCCGGGATGAAATGCCCTGCGCTGGAACAGGCCACCGACACCTTGAACCTGATCTGCGACCGGTATATCCGTGTCGGCAAGGTCGGCGCCAGGGAGTGCGAAGCGCAAGCCCTGCGCGCCGCGGTGGCCGGCATCGATGAGCGGCTGCCGTATCTGGCCGTCAATGAGCTGGACAAGGCCGTGGCGGAAGTGGCGGCGTTTTGCGCGGCCGTGGGCGCATAGCGAGGCGAACGCCGTGAGCGACGAACCGTTCGATCCGCAGCGGCACAACCGGGTGCTGCTGCACGCTTGGCACACGACGCACCCGGTGCTGCACCAAGGCCGCCAGCGCTTCATCCACGGCCTACGCTTCCTGACGCACGGCAGCAGCCAGGAGGCCGATGTTTTTCTGACCGGCGACCCGTCGCCGGTACCCGCCACCGAGGTGCAGCTGGCGCCTCGCATTGAGTGATGACCCGCCCTTCGGGGCACTGATCGAAAGAGAACGCTATGAAGCAATCCCCATCCGGCGCGCCCGCACGGCGCGTGCGCCGTCCTGAAGTCGCGCGCGTAGCGGCCCAGCTGCAGCGCAAAAACCCGTCGTGGACCGAAGCACAGGCAATCACGCAGGCGAAAGTCATCGTCACCCAGGCGCCGCGCCGGGGCCATTAATCGCAGCCACTCGAAGGAACACACCATGTCCCACCAAAAATTTATCACCGTCCCTGCAATCACCTTGCCAAACGGCGTCGCCATGCCATCGTTCCAGATCGGACAGTATTTGTGCGGCGAAGACCCGGAAGGCGAAGTCTCGATTTCAGCCGACATCGCGCCCTGGACGCGCATCAACTTCAGCGAAGCGAAGCGCGCTTGCGCCACCATTGGCGGCAAACTGATCACCGAGCTGGAATACCTCGCCATCGCGCACGACATCGTGCAACAGGATATCAACTGGTCGGGTGGCAAGGTCGGCGATGGCTATGTCTTCCAGGGCCTGCACCTGGGCACTGTTCGCGAAGCTCGGCCCGGCAGCTACGTTTCCCCCAATGAGAAGGAGCGCCGCTGGCACCAGCTGTCCAATGGCGAGCGCATTTACGACTTAGCCGGCAACGTCTATTCGTGGGTGTTTGACGACGTCCAGGGCGATGTGCACGGCATAGTAGCCCATCGCTTTGCCGAAGATTCGCCATCGATCACCACGGCACCCTACCCATCCATGCGGAAAGGCATGGGCTGGCGCCCGGATGCCGGCGACAACTGGGCCGGCTACGCGCTCGCGCGGGGCGGCTGCTGGTGCGGCGAGGACTACGCCGGCGTGTTCCGTCTCAACCTCGGCTCGCCCGACCGCCGCCGCGGCATCGTCGGTTTCCGCTGCACCAAATAGCCCGGGCTTCTGGTTCCCGGTACCGGGTCGCCGCGTAAGCGGTGACCATCCCCACCATCAATAATGGAGCAAATTATGAACGACCAATCCCGCGGCCTGTATGGCAAATTCGCAGTGGCGCGCGCCGACGGCCGCGATGGCCCTGGCGAGAAACACGAAAACTGCCTGCACTTCGTGCTGGACCTGGACCACGACAAGCACGCTTTGCCTGCCATCACCGCTTACGTGAATTCCTGCAAGGATGAATTCCCCCAGTTGGCTGCCGACCTGCGCGCCAAAATGCTAACGATGGTCACTGCCGACAATTCGTTTGTCACGGTACCCGACATCACCCTGCCCAACGGCACGCTGGTCCCGTCCTTCCAGGTCGGGAAATACCTCTGCGGCCGTGGCCCCATGGACCTGCCGCAGATCACCGCCAGCGCCGCCCCATGGGTCGAAATCAACTACAACGAGGCCCGCAGCGCATGCGAAGCGATTGGCGGCAAGCTGATCACCGAACTGCAATACCTCGCCATCGCGTATGACATCAGCCAGCAGGACATCAACTGGTCCGGCGGCAAGGTCGGCGAAGGCGTCGTTTTCCAGGGCCTGCACCGCGGCACGGTGGACGACGCCCAGCCTGGCGAATACGTGTCGTCTCGCGAAGACGAGCGCCGCTGGCACCAACTGTCCAACGGCGAGCGCGTGTACGACTGCGCCGGCAACGCCTACTCGTGGGTGTTCGATGACGTCCAAGGCGATGAACAAGGCGTGATCGCGCGCGAATTTGCCGCCGACTCGCCCTCCATCACCACGGCGCCATATCCGCGCCGGACTAAAGGCATGGGCTGGCGCCCGGACGCAGGCGCGGACTGGGCCGGCCGCGCGCTCGCGCGGGGCGGCTACTGGGACGGCGGGGACGTCGCCGGCGTGTTCTATCTCTACTACGGCTCGCCCGGCTACCGCGACGGCATCGTCGGTTTCCGCTGCACCAAATAGCCCGGGCCTCTGGCCCCTGGTCCCCGGTCACTGCGTAAGCGGTGGCCGGCCTGCCCATCAACCACGTTGAAACAACACATGATGCACGATCTGAAATACACCGCGCCGACCGACGAAGAAAGCACGAAGTTTTCCATTCGCGCCTACAAAGGTATCTATGTCGGCCTTGGCCAGGATGATCCCGGCGCGACGATTGCCCGCACACTGGAGCAGCAGTACCCCGGCCACCTGATCCTGATCCAGGCAGGCAAATTCCTGCAGGGCTATGACCGCACCGCCTACACGCTGCACACGCTAAAGCAGTACAAGCTGAAGCTGGTGGGCACCACCAGCGATCCACATATCCGCGTGGGGTTCCCGATCGGGAACTTCAGCCGCCGCCTGTGGTCGGTGGTGCAGGAGTTCGGCATCCCCTACGTCGTGTCGCTGGGCAGCCAGGCCGAGGGCCGCACCGTCTACGTGTCCCAGCACCAAGATCTGGACGGCGCCGTGCTGGCCGCCGTCTCCGACGCCATTGTCGCCGACGTCATCCATGACCTACAGCAGCGCGGCGCGCTGAACAAGGCCAGCGCCAAGGCGCTGCTGGCCAACCCGGACACGTCGGTGTTCAAGCTGAAATCCCAGGCGCAGGACCTGGACCACCAGCTGCTGCAGGACATCATCCGCATGCCGCGCGACCTGCGCGCCACCTATGGCGAAAATCTGCGCGCCTGCATGGCCCGCATCATGCGCGACGTTTTCGCTTATGGGCTGGAGGACAATAAGGCGCGCCTGCTGAAAGCCATTTCGGCCGACGTCGACCTGGTCAAGTATTACCTGACCCAGGGCCAGCGGCTGGAAAAACTGAAACTGGCATTCGAACATCGCGCCGGCATGGCGGTGGAGCTGGGCCGCCTGGTGGGCGGCCTGATCCGGACCAGCACGTCGCAACCATGATCAACAAGGGGAAATTTCTGGTACGGCCGGCAACGCGCTCGCGCGGGGCGGCTACTGGAACGACGAGGACAACGCCGGCGTGTTCAATCTCAACAACGACTCGCCCGACAACCGCAACGACATCGTCGGTTTCCGCTGACCCAAAAATGACATGCGTCGATCACGGGCACGCCCGTGTAACGCCTATTCTTGGTCGAAATTTTCCTGGGACAAACCCGAAAGCACGGCCACTGGCCAAACCGGGAACCGCAGCGGGGCCCAAGGGCGCCGCCGCGGAACGCGGCCGCAACACCGATTCCGAATTCTGGCAGCGCACCAGCCTGCCGTCCCTGTTCGGCTACTGGCGCCAGGCGCGCAAAAACAAGTCGCGCAGCCTGCGCGTGCAGCGCTTCGGCGACGATCCGCTACGCTACCTGCTGGTGGTACAGCGGCGCCTGCGGGACCGCGCCTACACGTTCGGGCCATACAAGGAATTCATCGTACGGGAAAAGAAATTCCGCCACGTGGTGGACGCGCCGATGAAGGACCGCATCGTGCACTGGATGCTGTACGACTACCTGCTGCCGATCTGGCAGCCGCGCTTCATCGCGGACACGTTTGGCAACCTGCCCGGGCGCGGCACGCATGCGGCCGTGCGCCGTGTCGCCGACTTCGCACGCCAGCCCGCCAACGTCTGGGCGCTGCAGATCGACATCTCAAAGTATTTTTACTCGATCAACCACTCGCTGCTGAAGGCGCGCATCCTGCGCTATATCGGCGACCAGGACATCCGCACGCTGCTGGTGAACCTGGTGGACTCCTACCGCACCGACAGCCAGCACGACCATCTTTTCGCGCCGGACAGCGCCTATCGCCGCACCTACGACAAGGGCATGCCGATCGGGAACCTGACCAGCCAGCTGTTCGCCAACGCGTTCCTGAACGACTTCGACCACTGGGTGAAGCAAGAACTGCGCGTCAAGGCGTACGCCCGCTACGTGGACGACATGGTGATCCTGGCCAGCTCGCGCGCCGAGCTGCTCGACATCAGCGCCGCGATCGTCGCCCGGCTGGCCGAGGACGGGCTGGCGGTCAATCCGCGCAAGATCCGCCTGGCGCCAGTGGCGGCCGGCGTGCCGTTCCTGGGATACATCGTCTGGCCGAATCACGTTTCCGTCGGTGCTTACGGACGCCGGCGATACCACCGTACGCTGCGCCAGCATGAGACTGGCGGGCGCGATCGCAGCGAGGCGCTGCAATCCTATCGGGCAATGCTCAGCCATACCGGCCCCAGCAGCACGAAATTCACTTAACACATCAATAAGGTCATCCATGAAACGCGACAACTTCACGATACCGCTGGACCTTGGCCACGAACTGTGTGTCGACAACTTCGCCGGCGGCGGTGGCGCATCTGAAGGCATCGAGCGTGCATTTGGCCGCCCCGTCGACATCGCGATCAACCACAACGGCGAAGCGCTGGCCATGCACGCGGCAAACCACCCCGCCACGACGCATTACATCGAGGACGTCTATGCAGTGCACCCCGGGTTCATCACCGGCCAGCGCCCGATCGGCCTGGCGTGGTTCTCCCCCGACTGCAAGCACCATAGCAAGGCCAAAGGCGGCAAGCCACGGGAAAAGAGGATCCGCGGCTTGGCCTGGGTCACGGTGAAGTGGGCGACGTTTCAAAAGCCGCGATGCATCGGCTTGGAGAACGTCGAGGAATTCCAGGACTGGGGCCCACTGGACGAACAAGGGCGCCCTATCCCCGAGGAAAAGGGACGCACCTTCCGCGCCTTCATCGATGTGCTGACCACCGGCCTGGACCCGAGCCACCCGGACGTACAAGAAATTCACGAAGCGCTGGGCGCCGACTTCCCGATGGACCGGCTGTTTCAGGGCCTCGGCTACAAGCTGGAATACCGGGTGCTGCGCGCATGCGATTTTGGCACGCCGACCATCCGTAAGCGCCTGTTTATCTTCGCCCGATGCGACGGCCTGCCGATCGTGTGGCCGGCGCCGACGCACGGCGACCCGCGCGCGAAGAATTTCGCCAAGTCTGGTCTCGCACCATGGCGCACTGCTGCGGAGTGCATCGACTGGTCGATTCCGTGCATCAGCATTTTCAACCGCAAGAAGCCGCTGGCCGACGCCACGCTGCGCAGGATCGCCAAGGGCCTGGTGAAGTACGTCATCGACAGCGATGATCCATTCATCGCGCCCGGCGACTCAGCGCCCTTCCTCACCGAACACGCTAACGGGTCTACGCAGCGTGTGTTCGACATCAGCGAACCGCTGCGCACGCAATGCGCGGAAATCAAGGGCGGGCACTTCGCCCTGGTGACGGCGATGCTGGCGAAGCACTACGGCGGCGTCACCGGCACCGACGTGCGCGTGCCGTTCGGCACCGTCACGACCGTGGACCACCATTCGGTGGTGGCCAGCACGCTGGTCAAGCTGCGAAACAACCAATTCGGCCAGGATATGCGCGAGCCGATGCCGACGCTGACAGCCGGTGGTTGCCACGTTGGCGAGGTGCGCGCCTTCCTGATCAAGTACTACAGCGAGGGCGGCCAGCACCAGGCGGCGAACGACCCTATGCACACGATCCCGACCAAGGACCGGATCGGGCTGGTGACAATCCGGGGCGAGAACTACGCTATCGTCGACATCGCAATGCGCATGCTCACGCCGCGCGAACTTGCGCGCGCCCAGGGCTTCCCGGACACCTACATCCTCGAGCTGGTGCACAACGGGCGCCGGCTGTCGAAGGCAGCGCAGGTGCGCATGATTGGCAACAGCGTGTGCCCGCCGGTGGCGGAGGCGCTGATCCGGGCAAACTTCCAGCACGAACACAAATTTGCGAGAGCCGCTTGAACTGCAATGCGCACCGCTAATGACCACCATAACGGAGAACGTTCAATGAAACCGAAAATTGAGCCTCGCTATATAACGCTGGCCGAATGGGCGGCCAGCATGTTCACCAAAGTGCCGCACAAAAACACGTTGAACCGCTGGGCGAACGAAGGCCGCATCCAGCCGCAACCAGAGAAAATCGGCCGCATTTGGCGCGTGACGCGCAACGCGGTCTATAAGGGGGATTGATGGGTAAGAAGCGCATGGCGCGTAACCGCACCTTGCCGCCAAATTTGTACGTGAATGCTGCAGGCTACTATTACTACCGCAACCCGCGCAGCAAGACGACCAAAGGCATCGGCACGGATAAAAATACGGCCATTCGGGAAGCCCGGGCTGCAAACGCTTTGCTGGCCACCCTGGCGCAGTCGGCGCTGACGGACTGGGTAGCCGGGAAAAAAGATTCCACCTTGCGCGACTGGCTGCCGGAATACCGGAAACTGTGGCTGTCCCGCATGGTCAGGACGCCGGCGACCAACACGGTCGCGGCATTCGACCTGACCGAAAAGAAGATCGCCGCCTGGGACCTGGCGTGGATGAAACTCCCGGACTTCAAGACGGCGCACGTCGCGGCCCGGATCCTGACGGAACAGCAGGACAGCGGCCCGGCCGCCGCCGGCCAGCTGCGCAGCCGCCTCAGCGACCTGTTCCGCACGGCGGAGGAGCAAGGGCTGATCGCGCAGGGCGCCAGCCCGGTCACCGCTACATACGCCCCGAAGAAGCAGGTTAAGCGCGAACGCCTCACCCTGGAGCAATTTCTTGCGATCCGGGAACACGCCACTACCACGCTGGCGCGGGCAATGAATATCGCCATCCTGACGGGCCAGCGCCGGGAGGATATCGTGGACATGCGGTTCAAGGACGTCCGCGACGGCCGCCTGCACGTCATTCAAGGCAAAAGCCAGGGCTCGACAAGACTTCAGCTCGATCTCGACATCGGCCTGCCGGTGCTGCGTATGACGATCGGTGACGCCATCAGCGCTTGCGAGGACGGGATCCAGTCCGACTACATGCTGCACCACCAGATCGCGCACGGGAAGGCACGCGCTGGGCACGGCATTTCGTGCAAAACCCTGACGACGTTTTTCGGAAACGCGCGCCAGAAGGCGGGTATCGAGGCCGAAGACGGCCGCACGCCGCCCACCTTCCACGAGATCCGCAGCCTGGCGCAGCGCCTGTACCGGGAACAGTACGGCCCAGAGTTTGCGAAGGCGCTCCTGGGCCACAAGAACGCGTCGACCACGGAGATTTACAACGACCTGCGCGGCCAGGGATGGCAATTGGTGGCAAAGCCGTGATTTCAACGGATATTAAACGATATTCGATGAATTTGACGGGAGGCCCGCCGCTGTAGGCTCCACGGGCCGTGTTCGCATACAATAAAGCAATGACCACACCTGATCTCATCATTCTTGTCTTATATTACTCGCGCCATGGCGCAACCCGCCGGCTTGCCGAGCTGATCGGCCAGGGCATCGACAGCGTGCCGGGCTGCGAAGCGCGGCTGCGCACGGTGCCGGCCGTCTCCGGCGTGGCCGAAGCCACGGCCGCCGCCGTGCCGGACGATGGCGCGCCGTACGTGGAACTGGACGATTTGCGCGAATGCGCGGCGCTGGCGCTGGGTTCGCCCACCCGCTTCGGCAACATGGCGGCGGCCATGAAGTATTTCTGGGATGGCACGTCGGGCGAATGGCTGTCCGGCTCCCTGGCCGGCAAGCCGGCGTGTGTGTTCACCTCGACCGGCAGCCTGCACGGTGGCCAGGAATCGACGTTGCTGACCATGATGGTGCCGCTGCTGCACCATGGCATGCTGGTCATGGGCTTGCCTTACACCAATCCTGAACTGATGACCACGTCCAGCGGCGGCTCGCCGTATGGCCCCACGCATTGGGCGGGGCTGGACGGCAAGCGGGCGTTGACGGATGATGAAAAAAAGCTGGCCGTGGCCCAGGGCAAACGGCTGGCGGAAACTGCCTGGAAATTGCGGAGCCCAACATGAAACAACCCCCTGGCGCATTCATCGACAAGAAACAAACCTTCTTCCACGTGGGCGCGGTCGCCAGCATGGGCCTGCTGATCGTCTGGTGCATCGCATGGGAAACCCTGCTGGCGCCGCTGAAACCGGGCGGATCGTGGCTGGCGCTGAAGGCCGCGCCGCTGCTGTTCCCGCTGGCCGGCATCCTGAAACGCGACATTTACACGCTGCAGTGGACCTCGATGATGGTGCTGCTGTACTTCGCCGAAGGCGTGGTGCGCGGCTGGAGCGACCTCGGCGCCACGTCCGCGTGGCTGGGCTGGGGCGAAGCCGCCATCGTGGTCGTGTATTTCGTCTGCGCCGTCATGTACGTGCGGCCCTACAAGCAGGCCGCGCGCAGGATCGCCAAGGACTTGCTGGACAAGGTCAATTCCACCGCAAAATAACCCCGTCAAGCCGCCCCGTGACCGCCATCCTGCCGACCGCCTCGCGCCAGACCTTCCTGGCCCACTGCCGCACCCTGCTGGGCGATGCGCACGTATTGGCGCACGCCGCCGACATGGCGCCCTACCTGACCGACTGGCGCGGACGGTTCACCGGCAATGCGCTGGCGGTGCTGCGTCCGGGCACGGTGCAACAGGTGGCCGACACGGTGCGCGCCTGCGCCCAGTGGGGCGTGCCGGTCGTACCACAGGGCGGCAAGACCGGCCTGGTGCTGGGCAGCGTGCCCGACGGCAGCGGCACGGCCGTGGTGCTGTCGCTGGCGCGCCTGGACCGCATCCGCCGCATCGATCCCGTCAACCGCACCATCACGGCCGATGCCGGCTGCATCCTGCACACCGTGCAACAGGCCGCGCAGGCGCAGGGCTGCCTGTTCCCGCTGTCGCTGGCGGCCGAAGGCAGTTGCACCATCGGCGGCAACCTGGCCACCAATGCCGGCGGCACCGCCGTGCTGCGCTACGGGAACATGCGTGAACTGTGCCTGGGCCTGGAAGTCGTGACGCCGCAGGGCGACGTGTGGGATGGCTTGCGCGCGCTGCGCAAGGACAATACCGGCTATGACTTGCGCGACCTGTACATTGGGGCCGAAGGCACGCTGGGCATCATCACCGGCGCGGTGCTGAAACTGTACCCGCAGCCCAAGGCCAGCATCACGGCGCTGGCGGCGCTGCCGTCGCCCGAGGCGGCCCTGGAACTGCTGCGGCTGGCGCAAGACCGCTGCGGCGCCAGCCTGACCGGTTTTGAGCTGATGTCGGCGTTTTGCCTGCAACTGGTGCGCACCCATTTCCCGCAATTGCCGCAACCGTTCGACGGCACGTCTCCGGCGTATCCGTACTATGTGCTGCTGGAATTGTCGAGCAGCGAATCCGAGGCGCATGCGGTGGCGCTGCTGGAACAGACCATGGGCGCCGCGCTGGAGCGCGCTGTCGTGATGGACGCGGTGGTGGCGTCGTCGCTGGCGCAGTCGCAATCGCTGTGGCAATTGCGCGAACATATTCCGCTGGCGCAGGCCAGGGCCGGCAAGAACATCAAGCACGATATCTCGCTGCCGGTGTCGTCCATCCCGGCCTTCATTGCCGCCACGGCGCCGCGCCTGCAACAGGCATTTCCCGGCTGCCAGCTGGTCTGCTTCGGCCACCTCGGCGACGGCAACCTGCATTTCAACGTGGCGCCGCCGGACGGCGTCGGCCACGATGAATTCCTGGCCAACCAGGCCGGCGTCAACCGCCTGGTGCACGATGCGGTGGCGCAATTCGACGGATCGATTTCCGCCGAACATGGCATTGGCGCGCTGAAACGCGAGGAACTCGCGCGCTATAAATCGCCGCTGGAATTGAACCTGATGCGCGCCATCAAGCAGGCGCTCGACCCGCACAACCTCATGAACCCGGGGAAAATCCTGTGAAGCGCACGGCTCCGATTCTTTCGCGCTCCTTGTCGCTGTTGTTGATGCTTGCCTGCGCGTCCGGCCAGGCGCAAACCATCAACAAATGCACGGTGGACGGCAAGGTCACGTACACCGAACAGCCCTGCCAGGCCGGCGCCGCGGCCGTGATCGCGGTGCCGGACGCCCCGCCGCCGCGGCCTCAGGCCGCCGCCGACTTGCAGCGCATGCAAAAACAGGCCGATACGCTGCAGCGCGAACGGCACCGGCGCGAAGCGCGCGACGACCAGGCGCAGCAGCAGGCCGCCCGCGACGCGCGCCAGCGCAACCGCCAGTGCGCCAAATTGCGGATGGAAAAGAAATGGGCCGATGACGATGCGCGCGGCGCGCCGGTCCAGCACGTGGAGCGCGCCAGGGTCAAGGCGCAGCGCGCGGCGGACCGGCTGGCGCTGGAGTGTCCGGGCTGATGGCGGTGCACGGCGACAGCGCCGGCCAGCGCCTCCTGGCCGGCTGGCTGCTGTGGGGCGAATGGCGCGCGCATCCGGTGCGCGCATTGACCGCGATCCTGGCCATCGCCATCGGCGTATCGCTGGGTTTTGCCATCCATTTGATCAACGCCGCCGCGTTCAATGAATTTTCATCGGCCGTGAAAAGCCTGTCGGGCCAGGCCGACGTCCAGGTCGGCGGTACCGAAAGCACGTTCGACGAACAAGTGTATCCCGAGCTGGCCACGCGCGCGGGGGTGGCCGCCGCGTCCCCGGTGCTGCAAATCCAGGCGTCGGTGCCGGGCCAGCGCACGCCGCTGGAGCTACTCGGCATCGACATGTTCCGCGCCGGCTGGATCACGCCGGACCTGATGGGCGTGCCGGCCGAAGACCACCCGATGGATGCGCTGGCCGACGACACGGTGTTCCTGTCGGCCGCCGCGCAAACCTGGCTCAACGCCCCGCCCGGCGGCACGCTGCACATCCAGTCCGGCACGCAAACGCTGGCGCTGCGCGTGGCCGGGCCGCTGGCGCGCGCCCGCGCCGGCCAGCGTCTTGGTGTGATGGACCTGGGCGCCGCGCAATGGCGCTTCGGCCGCGTCGGCAGGCTGACACGGATCGACTTGAAATTGCGCGACGGCGTCGACCGCGCAGCCTTCAAGGCGGCGCTGGCGCGCGACCTGGATCGCAGCCACCCGGGCCGCTTCCACGTCAGCAGCCCGAACGACGAAGACCAGAACAGCCGCAATGACAACATGAGCCGCGCCTACCGCGTCAACCTGTCGGTGCTGGCGCTGGTGGCGCTGTTTACCGGCGCATTCCTGGTGTTTTCCACCCAGGCGCTGGCCGTGATCCGGCGCCGCGGCCAGTTCGCGCTGTTGCGGGTGCTGGGACTGGAGCGCGGCCAGTTGCTGCGCCAGGTGATCCTCGAAGGGCTGTCGCTGGGCGTGGCCGGCAGCGTGCTGGGCATCGTGGCCGGCTATGGGCTGGCGGCCGGCGTGCTGCAACTGTTTGGCGGCGACCTCGGCGCCGGGTACTTTTCCGGCGTGCAGCCGGAAGTGCAATTCACGCCCCTGGCGGCGCTCGTGTATTTCGCGCTCGGGGTCGGCGTGGCCGTGCTGGGCAGCGCGGCGCCGGCCGTGGAAGCGGCGCGCGCCCGTCCCGCCATTGCGCTGAAATCCGGCGCCGAGGAAGCCGCGCTGGCGCGCTTCGCGCCGGCCTGGCCGGGCGTGCTTTGCCTGGCGCTGGCCGGCCTGCTGTCGCAAATGCCGCCGCTGTGGGAATTGCCGGTATTCGGCTACCTGTCGATCGCCCTGATGCTGGTGGGCGCGATTGCCCTGATGCCGCGCCTGGCGGCGCTGGTATTCCGGCTGCTGGCCGGCCTGTGGCAGCGCGGGCCGGGGCGGCGCGACCACGCGTCGCCGGTGGCCACGCTGACCCTGTCGCGCCTGGCCAATGCCCCCGGCCAGGCCGGCATGGCGCTGGGCGGCGTGCTGTCGAGCTTCAGCCTGATGGTGGCGATGGCCATCATGGTGGCCAGCTTCCGCGTGTCGGTCGACCAGTGGCTGCTGGACGTGCTGCCGGCCGACCTGTACGCCAGCAGCGCGGCCGGCGGCGGCACCGCCGGCCTGACGCCGGACGAGCAGCGCCAGGTGCGCGCGCTGCCCGGCGTGGCCAGGGCCGACTTCCTGCGCATGAAAACCCTGTCGCTGGACCCGGCCCGCCCACCGGTGCTGCTGATGGCGCGCAATGTCGACGCGGCGCCGCCGGCCATGGCCGGGCCATCCTTGCCGGCGCCGCCCGGCCAGTTGCCGGCCTGGGTCTCGGAACCCATGGCGGACTTGTATAACGTGCGGCCCGGCGCCACCTTGACCTTGCCGCTGGCCGGCGCGCCCCGCACGTTCTTTGTCGCTGGCATCTGGCGCGACTATGCACGCACCCATGGCGCGGTGCAGATCCGCCTGGCCGACTACCAGGCGCTGACCGGCGACATGGACATCAACAACGTGGCGCTGTGGCTGGCCGGCGGCGCCCGCATGGACGAACTGAAACACGCGCTGAAGGCGCTGCCGTTCGGCGCGGCGCTGGAATTGAATGAATTATCGGAAATCCGCACCCTCAGCATGAAAATCTTCGACCGCAGCTTCGCCATCACGTACCTGCTGGAATTGATCGCCATCGTCATCGGCCTGTTCGGCGTGGCGGCCACATTTTCCGCGCAAACCCTGGCGCGCGCCCGCGAATTCGGCATGCTGCGCCACGTGGGCGTGACGAAGCGGCAAATCCTGGCCATCCTCGCCATCGAAGGCGGCGCGCTGACGGGACTGGGCATCGCCACCGGCTTCGTGCTGGGCTGGATCATCAGCCTGGTGCTGGTCTTCGTCGTCAACCCGCAATCGTTCCACTGGACCATGCAGATGCACTTGCCATGGCCGCTGCTGGGCACGGTGGCCGCCGCCTTGCTGGCGGCGGCCGCGCTGACGGCGCTGGCGTCGGGCCGGCGCGCGCTGTCCGGCGCGCCGATCCGCGCGGTGCGGGAGGATTGGTGATGCGGCGGCGCGCGCTGATGGTCACCGCGCTGGCGGCCTCGCTGGCATTTTTTTCCACCGCGGCCGTTGCGGCGCCGCCCGGCTTCCCGCCCGTCACGCCGCTGCGGCCGGGCCAGGCGCTGCAATTCCCGGCCGACTACGGCGCCCATCCTGCCTATAAAACAGAATGGTGGTACGCGACCGGCTGGCTGAAAACCCCGGACGGCAAGGACATCGGTTACCAGGTCACGTTCTTTCGCACCGCGCCGCCCACCGATACCGCCAATCCCAGCCGTTTCGCGCCGCGCCAGCTGATCATTGGCCACGCCGCGCTGTCCGACCCGGCCAGCGGCAAGCTGCAGCACGACCAGCGCTCGGCGCGCGAAGGCTTTGGCCTGGCCTATGCGAAAACCGGCAATACCGACGTGAAGCTCGACGACTGGCGCATGGTGCGCGGCGCCGACGGCGCCTACCGCGTCATCCTGGCCGCCAGCGGCTTCACGCTGGACCTGGCGCTGCGCCCGCGCCAGGGCGTGCTGCTGCAGGGCGAGAACGGCTTTTCCCGCAAGGGCCCGGACCCGCTTTCCGCCAGTTATTACTACAGCGAACCGCAGTTGCAGACCAGCGGCACGATCACGCGCGCCGGCGGCAAGCCGATGGCGGTGACGGGCGTGACATGGCTGGACCACGAATGGTCGAGCGCCTACCTCGACCCGGCGGCCGAAGGCTGGGACTGGACCGGCGTCAACCTCGACGATGGCGGCGCCCTGATGGCCTTTCATATGCGCAGCAAGACAGGTGGTACACTGTGGGCGCACGCGACATGGCGCGATGCATCCGGTAAGATCACGCATTACGCGCCGGACCAGGTCAGCTTTACCCCGCAACGGCGGTGGCGTTCGCCCCGCACCAATGCCGAGTATCCCGTTGCCACCGAGCTTGCCACAGGCGATGTCCTGTGGCAGATCGCGCCCCTGCAGGACGACCAGGAACTCGATTCGCGCCGCAGCACGGGCGCGGTGTACTGGGAAGGCGCGGTGACGGTGCGGCGCGGCGGCGTCCCGGTGGGCAAAGGCTACCTGGAGCTGACCGGCTATGTCCGGCCCATGAAAATGTAACGGTTAGAAATCAATGAACAACAGCATCGCAGGCAACAGCAATTCCAACCCGGCCGACCCGAGCGCCACCCAAGCCGCCGCAAAACCCGCCGGCGCGGCCGCCGCGCCGGAAGCGCGTGAAATGAAAAAAGGCAGCCTGGCCGCGCTCAAGGGCCTGCAGCCCTTCCTGCGGCCCTACAAGAAACAGTTCGCGATGGCCGGCGTGGCGCTGGTGGTGGCGGCCGGCGCCACCCTGGCGATTCCCGTCGCCTTCAAGCAAATGATCGACCTCGGCTTTGGCGCCGCGGGATCGGCCGGCAACCACATCGAGCATGTCAACGCGGTGTTCCTTGCGCTGTTCGGCGTGGCCACCGTGCTGGCGCTGGCCACGGCGGCGCGCTTTTACACGGTGTCATGGCTCGGCGAGCGCGTCACGGCCGACATCCGCAGCGCCGTGTACCGCCACGTGGTCACGCAAAGCCCGGAATTCTTTGAAACCACGCAGACCGGCGAAGTACTGTCGCGCATTACCACCGACACCACCCTGATCCAGGCCGTGGTCGGCACCAGTATTTCCATGGCGCTGCGCAACGTGCTGCTGTTCGTCGGCGGCCTGGCCATGCTGTTCGTGACGTCGGCCAAGCTGTCGTCCATCATCATCGGCCTGCTGGTCTTGACCGTGGTGCCGATCGTGGTGTTCGGCCGCCGCGTGCGCAAGCTGTCGCGCGCTTCGCAGGACCGCATTGCCGACGCTTCCGCCGTGGCAGGCGAAATCCTCAACGCCATGCCGACCGTGCAGGCGTTCACCCATGAAAAAATCGAGACCGAGCGTTTTTCCGCGTCGGTGGAAAGCGCCTTCGTCACGGCCATGCAGCGCATCCGCGCGCGCGCCTTCCTGACCATGCTGGCCATCGTGCTGGTGTTCGGCACCATCGTGTTCGTGCTGTGGCTCGGCGCGCACGCCGTGCTGGAAGGCGCCATGACGGGCGGCGACCTGGGCCAGTTCATCCTGTACGCCACCACGGTGGCCGGCGCGATCGGCGCGCTGTCGGAAGTCATGGGCGAAGCGCAGCGCGCGGCCGGCGCCACCGAGCGCCTGCTGGAACTGATGTCCGTGAAATCCGACATCCAGTCCCCAAGCCACCCGCTGGCGCTGCCGCCGCGCGCGGCCAACGGCGCCGCGCTGGCCCTGGCCGACGTGACGTTCTCGTACCCATCGCGCCCCGACACGGCAGCGCTGTCGCACCTGTCGCTCGACATCAAGCCCGGTGAAACCATTGCCGTGGTGGGCCCGTCCGGCGCCGGCAAGACCACGCTGTTCCAGCTGTTCCTGCGCTTCTACGATCCGCAACTGGGGTCCATCAAGCTCGATGGCGTCGATATCCGCCAGCTCGACCTGCACACGCTGCGCGACGCGATCGGCATCGTGCCGCAGGACACCGTGATTTTCTCGACCGATGCGATGGAAAACATCCGCTATGGCCGCGCCGGCGCTAGCGACGAGGAAGTCATCCAGGCCGCGAAAATGGCCGCGGCACACGAATTCATCGAGCGCCTGCCCAATGGCTACCAGTCATTCCTCGGCGAACGCGGCGTGCGCCTGTCGGGCGGCCAGCGCCAGCGCATCGCGATTGCGCGCGCGCTGCTGAAAAATCCGCCGCTGCTGTTGCTGGACGAAGCCACCAGCGCGCTGGACGCGGAATCGGAACGCCTGGTGCAGGGTGCGCTGGAAGCGGCCATGAAAGGCCGCACCACGGTCATCATCGCGCACCGCCTGGCCACCGTGCAGCGCGCCGACCGCATCATCGTGATGGA
>CBIHOX010000022.1:0-56153 GCA_966211685.1 uncultured Pseudoduganella sp. | reverse complement strand
TCTTGATGACGGCCAGGTCGGCGTCTTCCATCTTCGCCACGTTGGCGGTGGACAGGCCCACCAGCTGCGCCGAGGTCAGCGCGGCCACCTGCAGGGTCGACAGCGCCACGACCTGGTCGGAATTCAAACCGGCGACCTGGCTCGACTTCAGGCCGGCCAGCGCGGTGGTGGACAGCGCGGCAATGTCTTCGGTACCGAATACCGACAGCACATCGGTGGCGAGGGCCGCCAACTGGACCGAGGACAGCGCGCCCACCTGCGTATTGCTCAGTGCAAAGCCTTGCAGGGTCGACAGGCTGGCCAGCGACGAGGTGGACAGCGCCGAGACTTGCTGCGACGTCAGCTGGGCGATCTGCGGCGTGGACAAGCCCGCCACCTGCGACGACTTCAGCGCGGCGATGACATTGGTCTTGATGGTATCGATGTCGGCGGTGGCGATGGCGCCCACGGCGGAGGAGCTCAGCACGCCGAATTGCGCGCTGCTCAGGGCGCCCAACTGGGCGCTGTTGAAGGTCGCGATCTGGGCCGAATTCAAGCCGGCCGATACCTGCAGGGTACTCAGGGCGCCCACCTGGGTCGAGGTCAGCGCGTCGACCTGGTCGGTGCCGATGGCGTTGATTTGCGCGGTGGTCAGGCCCGACAGGACGTTGGTCTTGATGGCGCCCAGGTCGGCGTCTTCCATTTTCGCCACTTGCGCCGTGGTCAGGCCGATCAGTTGTGCCGACGTCAGCGAGGCGATCTGCAGCGTGCTCATGCCTGCCACCTGGTCGGTGCCCAGGCCCGAGACCTGGGTCGACTTCAAGCCGGCCAGCGAAGCGGTCGACAGGGCCGCCACTTCATCGGTGGACATGGCGGTCAGCGCCGTCGTGCTCAGCGCACCGACTTGCGAGGAATTCAATGCGCCGATCTGCACGGAATTCAAGGCCTGGATATCGAGCGTGTCCAGGCCGGCGGTCAGTTGCAGCGTGGTCAGGGCGCCGACTTGCAGCGACGTCAGCGCGGACACCTGCAGCGTATTGAAGGCGGCGATCTGCGTGGTCTTCAGCGAAGCGAGCGTCGCGGTTTTCAAACCAACGATATCATTGGTTTCAATGCCGGCGATCCCGGCCGACGTCAGGGCGTTGGCCTGGGCCGACGTCAGGGCGCTCAGTTGCAGGGAATTCAGGGCGGAAATCTGGGTCGACGTGACACCCAGTGAAATCTGTTGCGTCGTCAAGCCCTGCAATTGCAGGGTATTCAGCACAGCCAATTGCGTACTGGTCAGAGCGCCGATCTGGTCGGTGGCAAGGGAACCCAGGTCTGCAGAACCGAACGCTGCAATCTGATCGGTTTCCAGACTGGCGATCTGGGAGGTACTCAAGAGGGTTAAGAGGCTCACTTCCGTTCTCCTTGGGGACGACGCTACTGATTTGGACTCGCAACATGGCAACAGCCGGCACAGGACCGGCTACCACCACGTACGCTACTTGTATTATTAAAGCTACCCTGCAACTATTCTTTTGCCGTCGCTCGTAGACATTTACGACTGGAAAGTTGATTTACTTTAATAAGTATTTTCAATACCAAAAAGTAAAATCCAACTGCCCCGAAATAATTGTCTTTACGGAAATACGCATTTCCATGCGGCTTATCCTGAACGGTAGAGCGACCGGTTTAATTCCGTACTTAAACAAATTTCTTGGCGGATACGAAAAAAAGAACCGAATACCGCCAGTATATCGCAGATCTTTCCTGATGGAATGATTTCTGTATGCAAATTTGCAACGTGAATTAACTAGTCATCATCACGTAACAATTTGATTTCATTGATATTCAGTTATTTCCCGCCGCCCACCGTCACGGTCGTGGCGGTCATATACGACGCCGCCGGCGACAACAGCCACACCACGGGTCCGGCAATTTCTTCCGGTTGCGCCACGCGCCGCATGGGGATCGACGGCGCCGCGCGGACCAGCCGCGCGCCATCGCCGCCGCGTTCATGGATCGTGGTGTCCGTCATGCCGGGCGCCACGCACAGCACACGGATGCCTTCCGGCGCGAGCTCGCGCCCCAGGCCCAGCGTGAATCCCTCGACGGCGGCCTTGCTGGCGGCGTAATGCACGTAATCGCCGGCGCTGCCGCTGGACGCCGCGGTCGAGGAAATATTGATGATGACGCCGGGAATGCCATGCCGCTGGAACGACGCCACCGCCGCGCGGCAGCATTCCATCAGGCCCAGCACGTTGACCCGGAACACGTCGGCAATCATGGCGGGATCGGCCTCCATGAAACGCGTGATGCGCCCGGTGATGCCGGCATTGTTGACCAGTGCGGTCACGGGGCCGAACGCGTGTTCGGCCTGGGCAAACAGGCGGGCCACATCGTCGGGCCGGCCCACGTCGCCCTGCAGCGCCATGGCCTCGCCACCCGCCGCGCGGATCGCGTCCACCACGCCGGCGGCCGCCTGCGCATCGTGCGCATAATTGACCGCCACTGCAAAACCGTCGCGCGCAGCCGCCATGGCAATGGCTGCGCCGATACCGCGCCCGCCACCGGTGACCATTAGCACTTTCTTCATGGAATGTTTCTCACTAGCATGACCGCGATTTTACGTGCTTTTGCCCGCAAAACCCTCACCAATTGTCACACCGCAAGAATGTCGTGGCATGCCCGCCACGACAAAATGACATCACCCCCCCTAACAGGGTGCCGCGCAGGGTCCAGCGGCGCTACAGCACGTCGCCGTCCACGACAACGCGGTCGCGGCCATGGCGTTTCGCCGCATAGAGGGCCTGGTCGGCAGCCTTCAACAATGATTCCGCATCATGCAAGCGGTCCTTGTCATAGCTGGCGACGCCGATGCTCATGGTGACATGCGGCCGCACGGCGGCCGGCGCATGCGTGATGGCCAGGCCGGCAATGCAGGCGCGGATGGCTTCGGCATGCTGGCGCGCCTGTTCGGCGCTGGTGTCGGGCAGCACGGCGGCGAATTCCTCGCCGCCATAGCGGGCGGCCAGGTCGGCCGAGCGCTGCAGTTTGCCGGCGAACGCTTCCGCCACCATGGCCAGGCAGGCGTCGCCCTGCTGGTGGCCGAAATGGTCGTTGTATGCCTTGAACGAATCGATATCCATCAACAGCAGCGACAACTGGCCGCCGTGGCGCTGCGCCCGGCCCAGTTCGCGCTGCAGCGCGACGTCGAAATGGCGGCGGTTGGCGATGCCGGTCAAGCCATCGATGTACGATTGCGCGCGCAGCGATTCCGCCTGGTCGCGCAACAGCCGCTCGCGTCCCACAGTGCTGCTGACGTCGCTGATCTCCAACAGGCAAAAGCGCTCGCGCCCTTCGGAAAACGGCGTCACGGCAATGGCTTGCTCGACCCGTTCGCCGCCCCAGGTGCCGGACGGGTACAGCGGGAACGGCGTGCGGTTCAGCGCCTGCGGCAGGTGCGCGGCAATATTGTTGGTCAGCGCACTGTGCACCGCCAACTCCACCCGCTGGCCCAGCAATTCGGGAAACAGGTCGAACAAGTCCTGGCCCTCGACGCGGGCGGCCGCCATTCCGGAATGGCTGGCCATCCACTGGTTCCACAGCACGATGCGCTTGCGCGCATCCAGCACCACCAGGCCCAGGCTGGCCAGGCCAAGGACACGCTTGAACAGGTTGGGATGCTGGGGAATGGCCGGCGCGGCGCGCTGGGCCAGGGGCGAATTCGGGAAGTGATCGAGCATGCAGGCTATCCGGGACCGGCGGGCAAAAGCGCGATTATAAGCGCCGCCGCGACATGCCGGTGATGGCTGTGGCAAGAATGACACTATCATCATGCCACTACATGGGTCCCTCAGGGCAAGCCGGCCACCGGTGCGCCGCCAGCGAGCGCCGCATTCCCCAAGGCGTGCGGACCGCGGCCCGGGCCGTCCGGCGCGGCCGGTCGCAGGCGGCGCCGCCGTCAAGCCTTGCGACGGCGGCGCACGGCCAGCAGGCTTGCCAGGCCCAGCGCCACCAGCGGCACGGTGCCCGGCGAGGGCGTCAGCCGCACCACGCCTTCGATCACGTCGTTCTGGCAGGTTTCGCCCCAATGCATGGCAATCGCGGAATACGTCGCCAGGTCGGTGCCGGCCACGTTGATGGTGAATTGCAGCGACTGGTCAGCCAGCACGCTCCAGGTGCCGGTCTTGCCCGTGTTGGCCACCGTGGCAGATCCTGTTTTCACGCCGACTTCCTGGCCGTTGCGGTAGCTGCAGCCGCTGCACGTGATGTAGCTGTCGGAATTGGCAATGTTTTGCGCATTGGTCGCCCCGTTAAGCTTGTACAGCTTGAACGACCCGCCGGTGTTGCTCCAGCGGTCAACCAGGCTGAAACCATAGTCCCAGATCGTGCTGTTCGACGCATTGTCGGCCGCATAGTGGTCGGCGGCGCTGCCCACCGGATTCCAGGTATCGGCCAGGAACACATCGCCATACCCGATCCCCTTGCCGGAATACGCATAGCTGTCGGCCCCGGCATGGCCCGCAAAATTCGTGTTGATGGTGATCGTCAGCACATCGTTGACGCGCGTGATTTTCGCACTGTTGATGTTGTACGTGCTGCTGCCGATCACGTCGCCCAGGCCATGCGCATCCGAACCCCAGTACGTGTCCGTGATGGTATCGGCCAAAGTGCCGGCCTGGGCAGCCATCCCGGCCGACAGCGCCAGGGCGGCGGAAGCTGCGCGCAGCAGTCGATTCATAGTGGTTCCTGTAATAATTGGTGATTCCAAAAAAGCATGAATCATGCCAGAAATTAATTTTTACTTCCAATCAGGCATTTAGCGCATCAACAACATAATTGCCACAAGCAACTGTAAAGTTCCTAGACGAAATTGTGCAAAGATATCAAATAGTGGTTCCAGCAGGCAAGCAAAGCGTGCCGCAATATTGCAGTGCTGCAGCAACCATGCCACCATGCCGGATTGCCCAAGCTGTTTTAAGGAACCCTATGCCGTACCGCCTGACCGCCCCGCTCACCGCCCTGCTGCTGGCCACCGCCCTGGCGGGCTGCTGGAAGCAGGACAAGGAAGCGCTGCTGGCCAAGGCCATGCAACATCGGGCGCGCGGTGAATTGCGCGCGGCCACCATCGAATTCAAGAACATCTTGCAGGAACATCCCGACGACGGCGCGACCCGCTACCTGCTGGCGCAAACCTATAACGAGACCGGCGAAGCGGTGACGGCGGAAAAGGAAATCCGCCGCGCGATCAACCTTGGCTACACGGCCGACACGGCGCTGGTGGAACTGGGCAAGGCGCTGATGCTGCAGGGCGAATACCAGAAGGCGCTGGACCAGACCGCGAAGACCGGGCGGCCCGACGCCGCCCTGCTGTGCGTGCGCGCCGATGCGCTGCGTGCGCTGGGCAAGCCGGGCGAAGCGCAGGCGCTGTACGACAGCGTGTTGCAGGCGCGGCCGGACCACGTGCCGGCGCTGCTGGGCCTGGGCCGGCTGGCGCAGGCGGCCGGCGACCTTGAAACAGCCAGCCGCCATGCGGCCCGCGCGCAACAGGCCGCGCCCCGGGACACCGACGCCCTGCTGTTCATGGCCGACCTGCAGCGCGCGCAAAAGCAGCCGGACCAGGCGCTGGCCACGCTGGACAAGATCCTTGCCATCGCACCGGAACACCGTTCGGCGCGGGTGGAAAAAGCCTATATCCTGATTCCGCAGGGGAAATTCGCTGCCGCGCAAAAAGAGCTCGACGCGGCTGCCGCGACCGGGCCCGGCGGCATGCTGGTGCTGTACACGCAGGCGCTGCTGGACTTCACGCAGGGCAAGGACGCCGCCGCCCTGGAATCGCTGCAAAAAGTCTTGCGCGCCGCGCCTGAACACGGCCCCAGCATGTTGATGGCCGGCGCCATCAACCTCAACATGGGCTCGCTGTCGCAGGCGCAGTATTACCTCGGCAATTACCTGCGCGCCAATCCCGGCAACCTGTATGCGCGCAAGCTGCTGGCCTCCGCGCTGTTGAAGGCCGGCCAGACGCCCGATGCGATGGCGGTGCTGGAACCGGCGCTCAACACGGCCGGGCAGGACCCGGAAGTGCTGGCGCTGGCCGGCGAAACCTACATGCAGACCCGCGACTTCAACAAGGCCGGCGAACTGTTTTCCAAGGCCGCCGCCATCGCGCCCGAGTCCACCGGGCTGCGCACCGCGCTGGGCTTGAGCAAGCTGGGCAAGGGACAGGACGAAGCCGCGCTGGCCGACCTGCAGGAAGCCGCGCGACGCGAACCCGGCAACGCCCAGGTCGGCATCGCGCTGACCACCACCCTGCTGTCGCTGAAGCGCCATGACCAGGCGCAGGCCGCCGTGCAGCAATTGGAAAAAGCCGAGCCGGACAATCCCGTGGTGCACAACCTGAAAGGCATGGTGCTGGCGGCCCGCGGCGACCAGGCCGGCGCGCGCGCCGCGTTCAACCGTTCGCTGGCGCTGCAGGCGTCGTATTTCCCGGCCGCCGCCAACCTGTCGCGGCTGGAGATGGAATTGAAAAACCCGGCCGCGGCGAAACAGCAACTGCAAGACTTCCTGGCGAAGAACAAGGGCCATATCGACGCGATGACCGCACTGGCGGCGCTGGCCGCGCGCCAGCGCAACCTGGCCGAAGCCACCCAATGGCTGGAAAAAGCCCATGCCGACCACCCCGACGCGCTGGCGCCCGCGGTGCGGCTGGTGAACCATCACTTGCTGATGCGCGAACCGCACAAGGCCGCCGCGCTGGCCGCCGCGCTGCAGGCCAGGCACCCGGACAATCCGGATTTGCTGGATTTGCTGGGCAAGAGCCAGCTGGCCGACAACAACCTGCCGCTGGCGGTGGACGCGTACAAGAAACTTGCCATCGTGCGCCCCCGCGCGCCGCAGGTGCACATGCAGGTGGCCGCGATTTACCTGCAGATGAATAACGTGGGCGCGGCCGAAGACCATTTGAAAACAGCGCTGGGCATGCAGCCGGATTTCCCGGCGGCGCAGCTGGCGCAGGCGGAAATCTACGTGCGGCGCGGCGCGTTCGACCTGGCGCTGATGATGTCGGACCAGTTGCAGCGGAATTACCCGAAAGCGTCCGGCGGCTACCAGTTGCAGGGCGATATCCTGATGGCTCGCAAGAAGCCGGCGCTGGCGCTGCCGGCGTTTGAAAAGGCGCTGCAACTGCAGCCGTCCGGCGAATTGCTGATCAAGGCCGCCAACGCCGTGCGCGCCGCCGGCAAGCCGGCCGACGCCGCGGCACGTGTCGACCAGTGGCTCAGGCAGCATCCGGACGACGTGCGGGTGCAACTGTACAAGGGCGAAACCATGCTGTGGGACCAGCAATACCGGGAAGCCGCGGCCCACCTGCACACGATCGCGCAGCGCCACCCGGACAATGTCACCGCGCACAACAACCTGGCCATCGCCTACCAGCAACTGGGCGATCCGCGCGCCCTGGCGTCGGCCGAACAGGCCTACCGGCTGGCGCCGCAGCACCCGGTGGTGATGGATACGCTGGGCTGGGCGCTGGTGGAACAGGGACAGGCCGCGCGCGGGCTGGCGATCCTGCAAAAAGCCAGCGCCGCCGCGCCGGAAGCGCGCGATATCCGCTTCCACCTGGCTCAGGCGCTGGCGAAGAGCGGCGACAAGTCCGGCGCGCGGCGCGAACTGGAAACCGTGCTGGCCGGCGACCGGCCGTTTGCCCAGGCCGACCAGGCCAGGGCCCTGCTCGGCCAATTGCGCTGAGTAGTGACGCAAAATTCACCGTCCATGCCCGCTGTAGGGCGGATTAGCGCGCGGCGCGCAATCCGCCAAACACGCGTGCCCGGTGAACGGCGCGGCCCGGCAGCGCAGCCTTCCTACCGCCCGCCCTGCGCAAACGTAAATACCTTGCGCTCGACAAACGCCACGGTCCCGTCGGCGCCTTTCGCGACTTCGGAAATCAGGTACGTACCGCTGGTCGGGTCGCCGTTGGCGTCGAAATCAATGGAACCAGCCACGCCCTGGTAATCGATGTCGCGCCCGGCCTTGGCGGCCGCCAGCGCCTCGGCAAACTGGCCGGGGCCGATCGCCACCGGCGCCGCGCCATCGGGGCGCGATACCGACTGCAGGTTGGCCAGGATGGCGGCGCGCGTGTTGGCGCCGCCTTGCGCCATGGCCAGCGCCAGCAGGTAGACCGCGTCATAGCCGGTAAACGACGTGCCTTCCGGTTCCAGCCCGACGTTGCGCACGAACGCGTCGCGGTAGGCGGCATAGCCGGGCGTGCTGCGCGGCGCCGTGGGTGACACCCATTGCATGCCCAGCGCGGCGTCGCCGGCGTTGCTGATGAAGGCCGCGCCGAAATTGCCGCTGCCGAACAGGCGCGGCATCTGGCCGCCCAGCTTTTCCTTCAGGCCGCGCGCGATCGATGCGCCGTCCAGCGCGAAGCCGACGATCACCACCGCCTGCGGCACGCCGCGCGCGGTCAGCGCCGCCAGTTCCGCGTCGAAGCCCACGGTCTTGGTGGCAGGATAGGCGATGTTGGCCAGCGGCGGCGCGCCGCGCTCGACGAGGCGCTGGCGCACCGCGTCGCTGGCGCCGGTGCCGAACGCGTCGTCCACGTGGACCAGCGCCACGCGCGTGTAACCCTGTTCAAGGATCTGGTCGGCCAGCGCGGCGCCCTGCAGCGCGTCGGAGGCCACCGTGCGGTATACGGTGCCCTTGTCGTCCAGCGACGTGATCAGCGGCGACGACCCGCTGGCAATGAACGGGATGCCGGCCGCGATCGTCACCTGTTGCGCCACGGGAATCGCGACGCGGCTGGAAAACGGGCCGAAGATGGCCACCGGGTCCAGCGCCGCCAGTTCGCGCGCGCTTTGCACGCCGGCGTCGGCGTCGAGCTTGTCGTCGCGCAGGATCAGTTCCAGTTGCTGCCCGTTGACCCCGCCCGCGGCATTGATTTCCTTGACCGCCAGCCGCGCCGCATACTCCACCGACTGCCCCAGGCTGGCCGACGATCCGGTGCGCGATACCAGCAACCCCAGTTTCAGCGTGCCCGGCGTGGTTTGCGCGGCGGGATTGGCATCGACACGGCCGCCGCCACAGCCGGCCAACATGGCTGCCAGCACGGTGGCCGAGAGCGCGGCCGGCAGCATGGCCAATGCCGGGCGCGCGGCTGGCGGCG
Source organism: uncultured Pseudoduganella sp. (assembly GCA_966211685.1). Taxonomy (GTDB): domain Bacteria; phylum Pseudomonadota; class Gammaproteobacteria; order Burkholderiales; family Burkholderiaceae_D; genus Rugamonas. Next base: position 47,026 of record CBIHOX010000022.1, on the reverse strand, counting down.
CGGCCCCGGGGCCGTCGGCACGCCGGGCCATTGCACCGGTCCGCAACCAGGCGCATTGCGCCGCCCGACGCACCGTCCATCGCGCAACCCAGCGCGGCCCTGTCCGTCCAGTCATCACGGCGTCCCCCAGCGGTAAGTGTAAGTCAAGGCCACGCCGCGGCCCGGCGCCGGCAAGTCCACGCCGCCGTAGCCCGGTTCCGCATGGCGGCGGTCCAGCAGGTTGGCGATGCGCAGCGCCAGCTGGTGCGGGCCGAGCGCATGCGTCCAATGCGCATCCAGGGTGGCGTAGCCCGGCAGCTGGTACGGCCGCAGGAAGTTTTCCAGGCTGTTGGCCTTGCTGGCGCGGCGCGCCGACACGCCGCGCGCGGCCAGCGCCAGCTGGCCCCAAACCGGATGCAGGTATTGCCAGCTCACGCGCGCCGACAGGCGCGGATAGCTGGCCGTCGGCGTCACTTGCGGCGGCTGCAAGGGCGGCTGGAAATCATCGTCGGTATCGGCCCACGCCCACTGGGCACGCCAGCGCTGCGCACCGAGCTGCCAGGTGGCGTCGGCTTCCACGCCACGCCCGCGCTGGCGGCCGCTGTTTTGAGGCTGCAGGTTCGCGCCCACCGGCAACAGTTCGGTTTTATCGTGCACGGTCAGGCGGTAGGCGTTGAGCGCCAGCGCCAGGCCCGCGCCGGCCTGCCATTGCAGCGACGCTTCCGTACTGCGCGAGGTTTCCGGCCGCAACGCCAGGTTGCCCAGCACTTCGCCCGCGTACAGCGGCTGCGCATACAGTTGCGCCGCGCTGGGCGCCTTGTACGACGTGCCGTGCAACAGCTTCCAGGCCAGCGCCGGGGTGGCGTTGCCGACCAGCGCCAGCCGGTAATTGTCGCTGTCGCCGAAAATGCTGTGGCGGTCGCGCCGCACGTTGGCCGTGACGCCGGCCCAGGTCCACGGCCGCACGCTGTATTGCAGGTAATAGCCCTGGTTGGTGATGCGCTCCACCGCCCCGCTGCCGGACACCAGGGTGCGCTTGCCGCTGGCCGCGTCGACACTGTAGACCTGCATGCGCTGTTCGTCGTCGCGCACGTGGTCGGCCCCGGCCACCAGGATGTGCTGGTCGCCGAGCCGGTATTGCGCTTCCACGCCCAGCTCGCGCGTATTGAAGCCCAGTTCGCGCACCGGATACGTGGCGGCCGAGCCCAGGCTCAGGCGTTCTCGCCGGTCCGGACCGCCTTCGGCGTGGGCCACACTGGCGCGCAGGGTCCAGTTGTCGACGCCGCGGTATTCATGCAGCAGCCGCGCCGTGCCCTGGTGCAGCGCCAGCCGGTTGTTGTGGCTGAGGATGCCGAAGTCGAGGAATTCGCCGCCGGCGTCGAGCCGGTAGCCGTGCAGCATCAAGGTGGTGTCGCTGTTATCGGTGGCATATGCGGCGCGCAGCAGCACGTTGCGCGGCCGTTCGCCGTCGCCCTGCGACAGCTCGCCCCTGGCCGCCGCCACGCGCGCGTACAAGGGGGACGAGCGCGGCAGCGCCTGCGCGGCGCGGCCGGCGCTGTCGCCGGCGGCCGATACCAGCCATTGCCACGCGCCCAGCTGCCCCGACGCATGCAGCGCGGCGGCGGCGCCGTCCAGCGCGCCGCGCAGCGCCGTGGCGGAGGCGGCAAAGGCGCGCTGCTCGCCGGAACGCGTGATGACGTTGACCACGCCGAGGAAGGCATCGGCGCCGTACAGCGCCGACGCGGGTCCGCGCACCACTTCGATGCGCTCGATGGCTTCCATGTTGACCAGGCTGGCGCCGAGGAAGTTGCTGGCGTCGGCGCGGTAAGCAACAGGCTGGCCATCGATCATGACTTTCAGTATCCGCGACCACGACCGCACGCCGGCATGGATGCCGCGCACGCCGACATTGGGCGCGACGCCGTCGCTGATGGCGTACATGCCGGGCACCTGCACCAGCGCGTCGGCCACCGAGCGGTAGCCGAACTGCCGGATATCCTCGGCCGTGATCACCGACACCACGGCCGGCGCATCGCGCGCCGCCAGCGGCTGGCGGCTGGCCGTGCTGAAGGGCATGTCGAGCAGCGCTTCCACGCTGACGCTGAACAGATCACTGGCCTGCTCCCGGCCTGGCGCCGGCGGCGCTTGGCGCGACTGGCCCTGTCCCTGGCTAGCGGCGGGCAGCGCCAGCGCGCAGCCGGCCGCCAGCATCCACCAGCGTGCAATCCGTCGTGTCCTCCTGTGCATCGGCAGTTCTCCACAGTGCCCGGTCTCCGGGCGACGGCCTAATGGTAGACCCAAAGCGCCCGCCACAGGCCCTTGCAAGTGTTAAATTTGGTGTTTCCACCACAACATTTTGAATGACAAGCCACCGCGGCTTCGCGCAGGCGTTTACCGGCCCGATATGCGCTTATACTTGCTTGCAGACACGCTTTCAGACACAACCGACCACAGAAAGAGGAGCCGCTTGGCCATCCGCGATTTGCCCGCCGGCTGCTGGCCGGCCATCCGCGCCGCGCTGCTGGCGGCAGCCTGGTGGCCGCTGGCGGGCGCGACGCAGGGGGCCGTGCCCAAGGAACAGATCAAGGCCGCGCTGGTATTCAATTTCCTCAAGTTCACCGAATGGCCGGCCGACGCCGCCACGGGCCCGCTGGTGCTGTGCGTCGCCGGTCCGGACCGCAAGACTGAAGCCGCGTTTGCCCAGGTGCAGGGACGGATGATCGAGAACCGGACCATCCAAGTGCGCGCCGTGCGCGGCGGCGACGTCGGCGCCTGCCACCTGCTGTACATCCATGACAATGGCCGCGACCAGGTGACGCAACTGGCGGCCGGCCACCCCAACCTGTTGACGGTGGGCGACCAGGAGGATTTCACGGAAGCGGGCGGCGGGATCGGGCTGGTGGAGCACCAAGGGCGGCTGCAGTTCAAGGTCAACCTGGATGTGCTCAGGCGCGGCAATTACAAGGTCAGTTCGCAGTTGCTGCGGCTGGCCGTGAATGTACGGTAACCGAATGGCAACGCGGCAGGGGAACCCACCTATGTGGCGCACATGGTTGTTAAGGCAAAAGATCACATGGATGGTGACGGCGGTCTGCGCGCTGATGCTGCTGCTGTTCGAAGGCGTATTCCTGAAAACCCAGCAAGCCACCCTGCAGGGCCAGGCGCAGCGCTCGCTGGACGGGCTGGCGGAAATGATCGCCTATGGCAGCGCCGCCCCCCTCACCTTCGATGACGTCGACGGCGGCCACCAGACCCTGAAGGCGCTGGCGTCGGTGCCGGAAGTGGTGCAGGCCACGGTGCGCCACGCGGACGGCCGCGTCTTCGCCAGCTATGCCGGCAAGGGCGCCGCCACGCACGGCGCCGGCGTGATGGCGGCCAGCGCCGTGGTGCGCCAGAAAGGCGCCGAAATCGGCAAGGTGGAATTGCGCGCCACGCTGCGCTATGTGGACCAAGCCTTGTATGAGGCCATGCTGGTGGCCGGCATAGCCGGCCTGGTGCTGCTGTTGCTGGTGGCATACCTGGCGCGGCTGTCCGCACACCGGCTGTCGGCGCCGCTGCTGAAACTGGCGGCGCTGGCCAACGCGGTAGGCATGGAAGGCGATTACAGCCTGCGCGCGCCGGACAGCGGCGCCGCCGACGAAGCCGGGCAGCTGGGCCGCCGCTTCAACCAGATGCTGGAGCAGGTGCAGGCGCGCGACCAGGAACTGGCCAGCCACCGCGACCACCTGGAACAGGAAGTCGCGCGCCGCACGAGCGACCTGGTGCGGGCGCGCGACGCGGCCGAGGCGGCCAGCCGCGCGAAAAGCGAATTCCTCGCCATGATGAGCCATGAAATCCGTACTCCGCTCAACGGCGTGCTGGGGATGACGGACTTGCTGGGCAACACCGAACTCGATGACCGCCAGCGCCGCTTCGTCCGCATCGTGCGCCGTTCCGGCGAAGACTTGCTTGCCATCCTCAACGATATCCTGGACTTTTCCAAAATCGAGGCGGGCCGCTTCGAGCTCGACGATTGCGCCTTCAACCTCACCCTGCTGATGGAAAACGTGGCGGAGCGCTACGCGCCGGTGGCGCACGGCAAGGGCATCGAACTCAGTTGCGCGGTGCCGACCCGGGCGCTGATGCTGCGCGGCGACGCCAAGCGCCTGGGCCAGGTCTTGACCAACCTGGTCAGCAACGCCATCAAGTTCACGGAACGCGGCCAGGTGGTGCTGCGCGCCGATGTCGCCGAAGTCGCCGACGTCATCGATGGCGCCGGCCTGGCCGCGATCCACTTCACCGTGACCGACACCGGCATCGGCATCCCCGCCGCCAAGCAGGCCGGCCTGTTCGAAGCGTTCACCCAGGCCGACAGTTCCACCACGCGCCGTTTTGGCGGCACCGGGCTGGGCCTGGCGATATCGCAGCGCCTGGTCGGCTTGATGGGCGGCAAGATCACCATGCGCAGCGAGGAAAACGCCGGCAGCGAATTTTCCTTCACGGTGCGCCTGCCGCGCTGCGACGGCGCCCCCGGCCAGGACGACGCGATGCTGGCGCCGATGCGCGTGCTGATCGTCGACGACAACCAGGTCAACCTGGAAATCCTGGCCGAGCAATTGCATTCGTGGGGTTGCCAGGTGGTGCAGGCCCATGACGTGCGCGGCGCCCGCGCGGAACTGGGCAGCGCGGCCGTCCCGTTTGAACTGGTGATCACCGACATGATGATGCCGGACGAGGATGGCGAGGGCCTGGTCGAATACATGCGGCAACAGCCGCACCTGGCCGCCCTGCCGGTCATCATGCTCAGTTCCGCCGGCATGCAGTGGCAGGGCGCCAGCGGCGGCCCGGTGCCGCAAGTGCTGACCAAACCGGTGCGCCAGTCCGAGCTGTACAACGCGCTGTGCCAGGCGCTGCGCACCGGCCAGGGCGGCGCCGGCCAGCGCCAGGCCGGCGCCGCCCGCAGCCGCGTGCTGAAACTGCACGGCCGGGTCTTGCTGGCCGAAGACAACCTGGCCAACCAGGAAGTGGCGCTGGCCATGCTGCGCAACCTGGGCGTGGAAGCCGAAGTCGCGGCCAACGGCGTGGACGTGATTTCGCTGCTGGAGCGCCAGCAGTTCGACCTGATCCTCATGGATTGCCAGATGCCGGTGATGGATGGCTTCCAGGCCACCGCCGCCATCCGCGCGGCCGAGGGGCCGGAGCGCCATATCCCGATCGTGGCGCTGACCGCCAACGCGGTGGCGGGCGACCGCCAGCGCTGCATCGACAGCGGCATGGACGAATACCTGTCGAAACCGTTCACGCAAGACCAGCTGGGCGACATGCTGCGTCGCTGGCTGCAAGCCATCCAGCTGGCGCCGCGCGACGGCGGCGCGGGACCGGCCGCGTCGCCGGCGGGCCATGGCGGAAGCGCGCCCGCCCCTGCGCTGCAGGATGGCGGCATCGACGCCCAGGCGCTCGACACCATCCGCCAGTTGCGGCCCGGCCTGCTGTTGCGCGTGCTCAATGCGTGGCTGGCCGAGTCGCCCGGCCTGTACCAGGACATGGTGCAGGCGGCCGGCCAGGGCGACGGCGCCGCGCTGTTCCGCGCCGCCCACACGCTGAAGAACAGCTCGGCCAACGTCGGCGCGCGCCACCTGTCGCAATTGTGCGCGGAACTCGAGCAGCGCGGGCGCCATGGCCAGCTCGACGAAATCGATGTCGCCATGGCGGAACTGGCGCGGTATTTCAACCAGGCGCTGGCCACGCTGGGCGCCATCCGCGACCGGGAGCCATGATGCAAGCGCGCTTGAGGCAACTGGTGCTGGTGGTGGACGATGAACTGTCGGCGCGCCTGCTGATGCGCGCCGCGCTCGAGGAAGGCGGCTTTGACGTGGCCGAAGCCGGCACCGTGCAACAGGCATTCATGCTGTTCGAAGCATGCCGGCCGGACCTGGTGATGCTGGACGTGATGCTGCCCGACGGCGACGGCGTCGAACTGTGCGCGCGGTTGCGCGCCCTGCCCGCCGGGCGCGATGTGCCGGTCGCCATGGTCACCGGTGTCAATGACGAGTCATCGATCCAGCGCGCCTTCCAATGCGGCGCCACGGATTTCATCACCAAGCCGATCAGCTGGGGCACCATGGCGCACCGCACGCGTTTCCTGCTGCGGGCGCACCAGCAGGAACAGCGCATTGCGCGCCTGGCGTTCCATGACGAACTGACGGGACTGCCCAACCGCCGCCTGTGCCTGGACCGCCTGTCGCTGGCGCTGCTGCAGGCGCGGCGCGAAGGCCAGGCGCTGGCGGTGCTGTTCGTGGACGTCGACCGCTTCAAGAACATCAACGATTCGCTGGGCCATGCCAGCGGCGACGAATTGCTGAAGCAGGTGGCGCGGCGCCTGCTGGACACGGTGCGCGCCGGCGACACCGTGGCGCGCATGGGCGGCGACGAATTCGTGCTGCTGTGCCCCGGCGCCGATTCCCGGGCCATTGCCACGCGCGCGCAGCGCATGCTGGACCAGCTGGAACAGCCATACCACGTGACGGGCATGGCGCTGCACCTCTCGTCCAGCATGGGCATCGCGTGCTATCCGCAAGACGGCGACACCGCAGACGTGCTGGTGCGCAATGCCGACGCCGCCATGCACCTGGCCAAGGAACGCGGCCGCAACAATTTCCAGTTCTATGCGCCGGCACTCAACGCAGGCATCCTGGCGCGGCTGAAGCTGGAAATGGATTTGCGCGCCGCGCTCGACGCCGGCGAATTCGAACTGCATTACCAGCCCAAGGTCCGGCTCGACAACGGCGCGCTGTACGGCGTGGAGGCGCTGATCCGCTGGCGCAAGGATGGCGCCATGGTGCCGCCCGGACAATTCATCCCGGTGGCCGAGGAATCCGGCCTGATCGGCGCCATCGGCGACTGGGTGGCGGCCGAGGCGTGCCGCCAGCACCGCGCCTGGACGCAGGTCGGCCTTCCAGCGTTGCGGGTGGCCGTCAACGTGTCGGCGCGCCAGTTTGCACGGCCCGGCTTCACCGCCGCGCTGGGCGAGCTGGTGCGGGTGCACGGCTGCACGCCGGATGCGATCGAACTCGAGTTGACGGAATCGATGCTGATGACCGACGTGCAGCGCGCCACGCAGGTGCTGGGGGAATTGAAGGCGCAGGGCTTTTCAGTGGCGGTCGACGATTTCGGCACCGGCTTTTCCAGCCTCAATTACCTGCGCCACTTTCCGGTGGACGTACTGAAGATCGACCAGTCGTTCGTGCGCGAATTGCTGGACGGCCGCGCCGCGCTGGCCATCATCGAAGCCATCATCGCGCTGGCCGGCGCGCTCGGCATGCAGAGCGTGGCCGAAGGCGTGGAAACCGACGCCCAGCGCATCTTGTTGCGCGAACGCGGCTGCAACGCCATGCAGGGCTACCTGCTGGCCCGCCCGATGCCGGCCGGCGAGCTGGCCAATTGGGTGGCCGCCTACCTGGGCCAGGCGCCGGGGGCGTGACTGGCCGCCAGATGCGGCCTAATCCTCGATCACCGCACGGCCGCTGCGCCGCAGCGCGTCCAGCGAGTCGAGCATGGCTTGCAGCACCTCGGGCGGATGGCCGGTCCAGTCTTTTACTTCGGCCACGATGGCCAGCGGGGCGCGGGTCCGGTAAGACTGCGTGGGGTTGCCGGGAAAGCGCTTGTTGGTCAGGTTGGGATCGTCTTCGAACGGCCCGGTCGGCCGCACCAGGTAGACGTGGCCGCGCCCTTCGCGGCCCCCCAGCGCCATGGCCAGTTCCGCGCCCCAGATGGCCGGTTCCATCAGCGCGGAAAAGTAAATGTGGTTGGAAATGCGGCCATCCTCGAAGTTGGATGGCTGCCCGGCCGACAGCACGTCGCCCGGTTGCAGCGCGGCTTTGGTGCCGTGGTAAAACGGCCCCTGCACCTCGCTGCAATTGTCATGCGTAACTGGCTGCCACTGCCCGGTGCCGGTTGCCATGCGCGCCTCCCAGACTGGATCGCGGCAGCGCCCGACCGGGCCGGTCACGTCACGCCGCCGCCAACGCGGTCATGATAAGCGAGCCCGGCCTACAGGCCAACCCGGGCCGCTATCGTGCGGCCGGCGTCCGCTCAATGCGCCACCGGCAACCCATCCCCAAACCAGCGTTCCAGCGCCAATCGGTCGAACACGGCCTTTACCGCGTCGCTGTGGTGCACCAGCCGCAGTTCGCGGTTTTCATCGCGCGCCATCAGCTTGGCCAGGATCAGCACCTGCACGCCCGCGCTGTCGATCTCGGTCACGCCCGCCAGGTCCACCTCCAGCACGGCGCAGCGCTTGAGTTCTGTTTGCAGCAGCGACTTCACGTCGGCCGCGCGGTAGATGCTGAGTTCACCATCGAGCGCAATGAATCCCATATCCATGCCATCCTCCAGGTCCATGCCGTCGTCGTCGCTGCCCGCCATCGGCTGCGTACTCATGGCAGCACCAGCTTCTGGATCGCGCCCAGCAGCACGTCCGGCTTGAACGGTTTCGTGACCCAGGCGCGGGCGCCGGCCGCCTGCCCCTCGCGCTTGCGCGCTTCCTGCGATTCCGTGGTCAGCATGATCACCGGCGTGAATTTATGGTTCGGCAATTGCTTGATTTCCCGTACGAACGTGATGCCATCCATGACCGGCATGTTGACGTCGCAGACGACCAGGTTGACCTTTTGCGCCGGCAATTTGTGCAGGGCGTCGGACCCGTCCACTGCTTCCACGACGTCGTAGCCCGCGCCTTTCAGCGCAATCCCCACCACTTGCCGCAGCGAGGCTGAATCGTCAATCACCATGATGGTTTTTGCCATAAATTCCTCCCGGAGATGTCATACACCGCACCAGGCAGCGTCACATGATGCTGCCTGCCTTGCACTTAGAAATTGGCGAAATGCGCTTCATCCGGCCCGGCCGGCATATAGCGCGACATATCGGTGGGGCGCCGCGTCACCGCGCGCGGCGCGGCCCCTTTGCGCACCAGGTGCACCTGGCCCAGCGGGCCGGTCTCGACCTTGAAGAAGCCCATGGTGCGCTGCAATTGCTCGGCCTGGCCACTCATTTCCTCGGCCGTGGCCGCCAACTCTTCCGAGCTGGCCGCGTTTTGCTGTGTGGCCTGCGACAGTTGCTGCACGGCGGAATTGATTTGCGCCACGCCCGACGCCTGTTCTTCCGACGCGGCGGAAATTTCCTGCACCAGGTCCGAGGTGCGCTTGATGTTCGGCACCATCTGGCCCAGCAACTGGCCAGCCCGTTCCGCCAGTTGCACGCTGCCGGACGCGACTTCGGAAATTTCCTGCGCCGCCACCTGCGAGCGTTCGGCCAGCTTGCGCACTTCGGCCGCCACCACGGCGAAGCCCTTGCCATGTTCGCCGGCGCGGGCCGCTTCGATGGCGGCATTCAGCGCCAGCAAGTTGGTCTGGTAGGCAATGTCGTCGATGATGCTGATCTTGTTGGCGATCTGTTTCATGGCCGACACCGTCGCATTGACGGCTTCGCCGCCTTCCACGGCTTCCTGCGACGCGCGCGCCGCCATGCCGTCGGTGGCCTTGGCGTTGTCGGTATTTTGCGAAATCGACGCCGTCATCTGTTCCAGCGAGGCGCTGGTTTCTTCCACGCTGGCGGCCTGTTCGCTGGCCGATTGCGACAGCGATTGCGCGGTGGCCGAGACTTGTTCCGAAGCGCTGGCCAGGGAATGCGCGCCCTGGTTGACTTCCGTCACCACCTGCAACAGCTTGGCTACCGTGTTGTTGGCGTACGACTTCAGTTCTGCAAAGCTGCCTTCGTAATGCTTGTCGATGGTCTTGCTCAAGTCGCCCTCGGCCAGCGCGCCCATGACCCGCACCACGTCGTCGATCGAGGCGCCGGTCGTCACCATCAGGCGGTTCAAGCCGTCGCCGAGGTCTTTCTGGAAGCCCTGCAGGCCGGCCAGGTCGACGCGCGCCGTGAAGTCGCCGTGGTTGGCCGCATCCACCACCTGCTTCTGGCCCTCGATCACCTGGTTCAGTTTGGCCACGGTATTGTTGGCGTATTTTTTCAGTTCATCGAACGCGCCTTCGTACGGCTTGTCGATGGTCTTGCTCAAGTCGCCCGCCGACACCGCGCCCATCACGCGCACCACGTCGGCCACGCTGGCGCCGGTGGTGGCCATCAGCTGGTTCAAGCCATCGCCGAGTTCCTTCTGGAAGCCCTGCAGGCCGGCCGTATCGAGGCGGGCGGAAAAGTCGCCGCGGTTGGCGGCGGCCACCGCCTGCTTTTGTCCGTCGACCACTTGTTTCAGCTTGTCCACCATGGTTTGCATGGCTTGCAGCAGCAACCCGGTTTCATCGGTGGATTTCGCTTGCACGCTGACGGCCAGGTCGCCGGCGGCCAGCTTGCCGGCCACGTTCATGGCTTCGATCACGGGGCGCGTGACGCTGCGGCTGATGGTCCAACCCAGCCCGATGCCAGCCAGCACCGACAGGACGATGGTGGCGATCATGAGGTTGCGGCTGCTTTCATACAGCACCGTGGTGTCCACCGACGCCTGCTTGGCGCGCGCTTCCTTTTGCTGGGTCAACTCCGTCATCAGGTCGTCCAGCGAATTGGCCGCTGTCGATACCGCGGACAACGACTGCGCCAGCGTATCGTCGCGCTTTTGCAGGTCGCGTGCGGCAATGAGCTGGAATACCGCGGCGTTGGCGCGCGCATACTCTTCCACATCCTTGCTGTAATTGGCGAACAGTTGCTTGCCGCGGTCGCTGACGAACAGTGGCCGCGCTTTTTCCATGTAATCCTTCATGGTGGACATCGCCTTGGCCGCCGTGTCGGTCTGCTTGGCGCGTTCCGCGTCGGTCGTGGCCAGCAGCGCGTTGGCGCGCGCGCGGCCGATGTAAATCAGGTTGATGTTGGCTTCCTTGATGTAGGACAGGCCCATCAATTCCATGTCATACATGCGGTCGGCGGCATCATTGATCTTGCCGGCGTTGGTGATGCCGACCGCACCAACGATGATGCTGAACGCCGCCACCAGGATAAACCCACCGATCAGTTTCATGCCGATCTTCATATTTGCAAACATCATTTCCCCTTCCGTACCGCGATTGAAATCACTGCCAGCACCGGCTTGAAACACCGGCTTAAAACCGTGCGAAATGCGCTTCATCGGCGTCCGCCACCGGCGCCAGCCGGAACGGCGCCACGTCGGCCGGACGGCGCACCTGCGCGCGCGGCGCGATGCCCTTGCGGGCCGCCATGTGCGCCGGATAGCCGTGCATCGCGGCATCGACCTTGAAGAAACTCATGGTCCGCTGCAACTGTTCGGCCTGGCCACTCATTTCCTCGGCAGTGGCGGCCAGTTCTTCCGAGCTGGCCGAATTCTGTTGTGTGGTCTGCGACAGTTGCTGCACCGCAGCGTTGATTTGCGCCACACCTGACGATTGCTCATCCGACGCGGCCGAGATTTCCTGTACCAGGTCCGACGTGCGCTTAATGTTCGGCACCATCTGGCCCAGCAGCGAACCGGCGCGTTCGGCGAGTTGCACGCTGCCGGTGGCGACTTCGCCAATTTCCGCCGCCGCCACCTGGCTGCGCTCGGCCAGCTTGCGCACCTCGGCCGCCACCACGGCAAAGCCCTTGCCGTGCTCGCCGGCGCGCGCCGCTTCGATGGCCGCGTTCAGCGCCAGCAAATTGGTTTGATAGGCGATATCGTCAATGATGCTGATCTTGGCGGCAATTTGTTTCATGGCGGCCGCCGTGGAATTCACGGCCTCGCCGCCTTCCGCGGCTTCCTGCGCCGCCTTGGCCGCCATGCCGTCCGTGACTTTCGCGTTTTCCGTGTTCTGCGAAATCGACGCCGTCATCTGTTCGAGCGACGCGCTGGTTTCCTCGACGCTGGCGGCCTGTTCGCTCGACGCCTGCGACAGCGCCTGCGCCGTGGCCGATACTTCTTCCGATGCGCTGGCCAGGGCGTGGGCGCCCTGGTTCACTTCCGTCACCACTTGCAGCAGCTTGTGCACGGTATTGTTGGCGTACGCCTTGAGTTCGCCAAAACTGCCTTCGTAGTCCTTATCAACGGTCTTGCTCAAGTCGCCCTCCGCCAGCGCGCCCATCACGCGCACCACGTCGTCGATAGCGGCGCCCGTGGTGGCCATCAACTGGTTCATGCCATCGCCCAATTCCTTCTGGAAGCCGCGCAGCGCGGCCGTGTCGACCCGGGCGCTGAAATCGCCGTGGTTGGCCGACGCCACCACGCGGCGCTGGCCATCGATTACCAGGTTAAGCTTGGTCACGGTATCGTTGGCATAGGTTTTCAGGTTGCCATAAGCGCCTTCATATGGTCGGGAAATAGTCTGGCTCAAGTCGCCTTCGGAAATCGCGCCCATCACACGGCCGACGTCGTCGATCACCAGGTTCAGCTTGCCGATGGTGGCGTTGGTATAGGTCTTCAACTGGTCGAATGCGCCTTCGTACGGCTTGTCGATGGATTTCGTCAAGTCGCCTTCCGACACGGCGCCCATCACGCGCACCACGTCGGCCACGCTGGCGCCCGTGGTCGCCATCAACTGGTTCAAGCCGTCGCCCAATTCCTTCTGGAAGCCCTGCAAGCCCTGGACGTCAACGCGCATGCTGAAATCGCCCCGGTTGGCTGCGGAGACCGCGGCCTTTTGCCCTTCAACCACCCGGTTCAATTTGCCCACCATGCTGCCCATCGCGTTGAGCAACTGGCCGCTTTCATCGCGGCCGCCCTGCGGCACCTCCATGCCAACGTCGCCTGCCTCGAGCCGCCGGGCCACCTCCACGGCCACGCGCAGCGGCCGCGTGACAGCCATGGTGATCAGAGTGGCAATGACGATGGCGGACAGCACGGCCAGCGCCGCCACCGAAATCACCAGCGTATGGGTGCTGTCGTACACGGCCGCCGCTTCTTCGCCTGACTTGGTCATCAGTTCGCTCTGGAATTGCGCCAGCGCTTCCAGCGCGGTCCAGAATCCCTCATTGGCAGGCACCAGTTCGCTGCGCAGGTATTCGGCAGCCGCCTTGCGGTCGCGCCGGGCCAGGTCATAAAACGGTTCGTATTTCGATTCCGCCACGGCGCGCCGGTCGCTCGCCTCTTTCAACAATTGCAGACCGCGGTCGAGCACCACCATTTTCTGCAGCTTGGCCAGGTCATTGGCCATTTCGGCGCGGTTGATTTCCGCGGCGCGGTGGGCTTTCTCCGCTTCCGCGTCGCTGGTGGCAAGCAGCATGTTGCGGAACTGGCGCGCATTGTCGAGCGCATTTTTCACAATGTCCTGCACCAGCACGTACTTGACGTAGCGGTCGTCCAGGATCAACCGGGTCTGCTCGTTAACAGTGGCCAGCCGTTGTATCGAGACAACAGCCAGTATCAATAGCAGCACGACTACGCCGCCGAACCCCATTCCCAGCCTCGCGGCCATCTTCAGATTCCTGAACATGTCGGTATCCCTGTATATGTATAACGCCAGCCAAAGCAATGCCCGGTGGGGGACATCGTCAGGGGGAGTCACAAGGGACGCGGGGGTTTGGCGCCTTTTTTCCGGTAATTCCTTATTCCAGAAAGCAACTCCTGAAATTCATTATGCCTATTGATTTGGCACAAGATTCTATCCAAATGTCACACTGGTAGCGCTATTTACAACAAGTCAACAGTCATACCTGCAAGTTTTCCGGGGGCCAGCCGCCACCCCGGCTATGCGCACAGACGCCCGGGCGGCGGGACCGGTAACAACCGGTTGGCGTGGTGGCCGCACAACAGTCACTGCAGACACGCCGTCAATTCAGCGCGGCTTCCACCACGGTTGCCGCATCGAGCAGGCGCCCTTCCGCCCCCGGCGCGCACGCCAGCATGACGGCCGGCGCCAGTCCAGTGGCGGAATCACGGTGGCGCCATGCGGGTATGGATATCGCGGGCAAGTCGCAGTAATTGCAAAACGTGATGGGCGTGACCAGGCCGTTCGGACCGGGGCGCAAGGTCTTGCGGTTCATGGCGCCATGGCGCGGCGCCAGCATGCCCAGCGGCGGCAACAACAGGAGGCCGTCCCGGCCCAGCAGCGCGCGGTAGCGGGCGCGCGCCTGTTCGAACGTGGCCGCCAGCCGCCGCGCCGCGCGTTCGCTGTGCGGCTTGATGGCTTGCGCCAGGGTGGCGTCCTGGAGCAGCCACAGGAACAGGCCGCGGTCGATGGTGGCGCGCCCCGTCAATTGCCGCAGCGCCTCGCCCCAGACGTGGAACGGCCCGGCTTCCGGCGTGCTGAGCAGGCGGCGCCAGGTGGCGGCGCTGTCGTGCAGGATGGCGGCCGGCACCTTGAAAAACAGGCTGCCCACGTCGGCAAAAACGCCCGGACCAGCCGTATCGCGCCGCACGCCGGCCGACTCCAGCGCCTGCCGCGCGGCCGCCAGCGCCGCATCGATAGCGCGGTCTTCGATCCGGAACGGAAAGCCGTCCGGCCCGATCACGCGCAAGCCCGCCAGCGGCGCCGGCGGCGGCAACGGCTCGCGCGCGATCACGTCGTAGACCAGGCGCGCGTCGCGCACGCTGCGCGCCAGCGGGCCGATGCCGAGCCAGTTGGCGGTTTCCCCGGCCACTTGCGGCCAGGTTCCCTCGCCGCTGACCGCAGTGGAACATGGCTTGAAGCCCACCACGCCGCAAAATGCGGCGGGAATGCGGATCGAGCCCAGGATGTCGGACCCCAGGCCGAACACGGCGGCGCCCGATCCCACCAGCGCGCCGTCGCCGCCGGACGAACCGCCCGCCACCCGTTCCACATCGATGGGATTATTGGTGCGCCCAAAGCGCGGATTGGTGGTTTCGCCGGTCATGGCGAATTCCGGCACGTTGCCACGCGCCACGATGATGGCGCCGGCAGCCCTGAGGCGGGCCACCACGTCCGCGTCGCGCTCGTGCAATTGCGGCGCCATGCGCAGCGAACCGGCCGTCACGTTGTGGCCGGCCATGCCGAAGGTTTCCTTCACCGAACATGGCAAGCCGTACAGCGGGCCGCGCGGCGCGCCGTCCAGCGCCGCCAGTTGCTGGCGCGCCTGGGTGCGCAGGATGGCGGTGGCGCCATTGATGGCGGGCTGGGTGGCGTCCAGGCGCGCCAGCTGGCGCTCCAGCAATTGGGTGGCCGACAAGTCGCCCCGCTCCAGCATGGCGCGCAGGGACACCGCGTCGGGCAATAAGTGGGAAGGTCGCGTCATGGTTAATTTGATCCAGGTCAAAGAATTTATTACTTGCAACTACGACACTGAGAATTTGGCGCATCCGGTTGCGGTTCGCCATAGTAGAGGATAGATCGATGTCTAAACACTATTTTTTGCCGAGGGCGGCGCCATGAAGATCGGTATCGTCGGCGCCGGCGCGGTGGGCGGCGCGGCGGCCTATGCGCTGATCAACCAGGGCATCGGCAGTGAAATCGTGCTGGTCGACCGCAATGGCGCGCTGGCCGAGGCGCAGCGGCTGGACCTGCTGCACGCCACCCCATACTGCCACCCGCTGCGCGTGCATTGCGGCGGCTTCGAGCAATTGCACGGTTGCGCGCTGGTCATCGTGGCGGCCGGCGTGGGCCAGGCGCCGGGCGAGACGCGCATGCAACTGTTGGAACGCAATGCCGCCGTGTTCCGCGCGATCGTGCCGCCCATCGTGCGGCACGCGCCCGATGCGGTGCTGCTGGTCGCCACCAATCCGCTCGACGTCATGACGCACGTGGCGCTGCGCGTATCGGGCTTGCCGCCGGCGCGCGTGATCGGCACCGGCACCCTGCTCGACAGCGCCCGCTTCCGCGCGCTGCTGGCGGAGCGGCTGGGCGTGGCCACCGGTTCGGTGCATGCGCAGGTGCTGGGCGAACACGGCGACTCCGAAGTGCTGGTCTGGTCCGGCGCGCAGGTGGCCGGCATGCCGCTGCAGCGCTTCGCATTGCTGCAGGGCGTGCAGCTGGACGAGGCCGTCATGGCGGAGATCGACGCCGGCGTGCGCCGGGCCGCGTACCGCATCATCGAGGGCAAGGGCGCCACCTGTTACGGCATCGGCGCCGCGCTGGCCATGCTGGCGCGTTGCGTGCTGTTCGATGAAAAGCGCGTGCTGACCGTCAGTACACACTGGCATGAACTCGACGGCGTAGCCGACGTGACGTTGTCGATGCCGGTGCAGGTTGGCGCGGGCGGGGCCACCTTCCAGTTGCCGCCCGCGCTGTCGGCGGCGGAACAACAGGCGCTGGCGGCCAGCGCGCGCGTCATCCGCGATGCGCTGACCGCGCTGGGTTACTGATTTCAAGCACGTTTGGCGTGTGCCTGCATTGACAACCAACAATCAATATATCTTTCCATGTGGAAATTAAATGACTATAATCGCATTACACAGATGCATTTTTAGTTTCCATTGAATAATCAAATCATGAAAATCATCCAATTGCACGTCGTCGACAGTGAGGGCCTGAGCTGGACCATCCCCGCGGAAGTCATTGAAACCCGGTTCCAGGACCACCAGTTCGCCGTGCACAAATCCCTGTCCACCTCCAATAACTCGTGGGTGGTCACGCATGTGGAAACCGGCGCCAGCCTGGCGGAAGGCCAGGCCCGCATGTCGGTGGTGAACGCGGCGCTGGAAAAGCTCAGCCGCGTGTCGGGCGAGCAGTTCAACAAGATCATTTCGCAGACGCGCGAAAAAGTCGCCAAGGTAGCCGGGCAGCCGGCGCAGCAACACCGGCAAGCCGCGTAAGGGCCTTTACCGCGGCGTGCGCGCCACTGCCTCTCCCTATCCGCCCCCAAGGCGCCCAGGCAACGCTGGGGCCAGGCGTGCATTCGTGCATTCGCTGCAGGCATGCGCCTCCGGCATCACCTGCGCAACCGGCTCCTGGCTACACGTCCTTGGATAGCGCATTCACCGCAGCCAGCGCAGGCCCACAGTCACATGGGCATCGCGGCGGCTGGAAGCGCCGCCGGCGCTGGGCCTGTACGGAATGCATCAACGCACGCCTGGCACCACGGTGGTTTTGGGGGGATGGCGCGGTCAGCGTGGCAATGCGCTGCGCCGTACCGCGCATTGGGCTTGCACGGACGGGCGCGCCAGCGCCTGCCACAGGGCGTCCACCTGTTCGCCATGGGACGCCGCATACTGTTTGGAAAACCTCAGGTAATAATCACTGCTGGCCAGCGGCGCAGGTAACGCTTCGATTGCCGCATGCCAACTGCACCAACGGCGCCAGGCGGCGCGATATGGTAGCGGTGCGCAACCGGCCGGGCGTCATAGTCGTGACGGGCTGGTCAGGTTCATATGCCGCGATCATAACCCAGGCGGTTTGTTGTTGTGCAAACATATGCCTGGTTCGGTCGTGGCACCAGTATCGCATTGTTGCACCAATTTATTGCCAGTCAGTTACATTCACGCTATCGTTAAGGTTGCTAAATATCAAATGCCAGCCGGCAAATTGCAACCTGCACGGGAGTAGCGCTGTGAGCGTCGACGTGATCCGAAGCCTGGAGACCTTTGCCGCCAACGCGCGGCGGGGATGGGGCGCCGCGCTGGCCGTGGCGCTGGCGGCGGCCGTCGCTGCCGGCATGGCCAGCCACAGCGCTCGCGAAGGCGAACGGGTGACGCTGCTCGACAATGCCCTGCAGCGCCACGCCATCGAAGCCATGTCGCTGACCCTGGACGGCAACCTGATGGGGGCGATTGCCGTGCTGGGCCTGGTGCAGCCTGCCATCAAGCGCGAAAGCATCGGCGTAGCGCCGCCCAACACCCCGGAAGTCCAGGCGCTGTTGGCCAGCGTAGCGCGCGCCTACGAGGCGCAAGGCGTGTTCGTGGTGAACCGGGATGGCGTGGTGACGTCATCATGGGACGATACCGGCAAGCTTTCCACAGGGCTGCAAGTGAAATTCCGCCCCTATTTCCAGACCGCGCTGCGCGGGCGCGACAACGTCTACGCGGCCATCAGCCTGTCGCGCGATGAACACGCGCTGTATTTCGCCGCACCGGTCTATCCCGAGATGCTCCGCAGCGGCAATCCAATCGGCGCGGTAGTAGCGCGCACAGGCATGGACCAGGTCAACCGCTTGCTGGCCTCGACCGGGAAGACCGCGCTATTGCTGTCGCCGCAGGGCGTGGTGTTTGGCACTAACCGCAAGGAATGGCAGGGGCGCTTGGCCGGTCCCGTCACGCAGCAGCGCACCGAAGACATTCGCGCGCTGCGCCAGTTCGGCAAACTGTTCGACGAGCGCCAGCCCGCCAGTCTGCCATTCGACATCCATGCGCGCATCGTGACGCTCGATGGCGCACGCCATGCGGTGGCGGTGGCACCGGTCAACTGGAATGATCCGGCCGGCGGCTGGCAACTGGTTCTGTTGGAAGACTTGTCGCAAACCGTGGCGCCGGGTCCGGTGCTGCGCGATGCGGTGACCGCCGGCGCGAGCGCCCTGCTGCTGTCGTTGCTGCTGTTGCGCATGCTGCGCAGCCGCGCACTGCTGCGCCGGTCGACCGCGCAGCTGGAACAGGTGGCGCGCGAACAGGCCGCGCGCGCCGAGCGCAGGATGGAACTGGCGCAGGTGGCCCTGCGCCTGCAGCAGGCGCACACGCGCGACGAAGGCGTCGCCCTCTTCCTGGACGAATGCCACCGGGTGTTCGGCGCATTGCAGGGCGTGGTGTACGTGGCGGAAAGCGGCAGCCTGCGCCTGGCCGGCAGTTACGCGGCCGGCGCGCCGGCGCAACAGGTGGCGATCGGCGAAGGCTTGCTGGGCCAGTGCGCGCGCGAACGCACCGTACGTGTGATCGATACCGCCCTCCATGGCGGCGGTACCTGGGAAATCCGCTCGGGCCTCGGCGCGGCGCCGCCGGCCGCAGTGCTGCTGGCGCCCGTGCTGCTGCAGGCACACCTGCTGGGTGTGGTGGAATTGGCGCTGCCGGCCAGGCCAGCCGACTTGGCCCTGGAGCAGTTTTCCGAAATGGCCGGCCTGCTGGCAGTGCACCTGCAAATGGCGCGCCGCGCGGCCTATGCCGGCGCTTCCGCTGCCGGCGCCAAAACCGCGGCCGGGACCGGGACCGGCGCCGATACCAGCGCAGATTCCGGCGCAGGGACCAACGCCAATGCCGGCCCCGATGCCGGCTCCGATACAGCCGGGGGAGTGGCGACGGCCGCCCTGCCAGCGCCGAAGCCGCCCTGCATTGAGGAGAAACCGTGTCCCGCTTCCTGAACAACCTGGAGAAACTCAGTCTCGGCGTAAAGCTGGCGCTCGGCTTTGGCGGGAGCCTGCTGATCACGCTGGTCTTCGGCGTGCATTACATCGATACCCACGCCCGCCTGTCGGAGGAAATGCTGGGCATTTACCGCAACGACCTGCTCGGCATTTCCGCCGCCAAGGATACGCTGATCCACTTTTCGCAGCGCGGCCGCGCGCTGCGACAGGCCATCCTGGCTGAAGACAAGGCCGGACGCGAACAGGCGCTGGTGCTGGTGGCCGATGCGCAAAACCGCCTGAACCAGGCGCTGGAAGAATTGCGCCCCCGTATCGTCAAGGAGGAAAACCGGAAACACCTGGCGGAATTCGAGGACGCCTATGGCAGTTACCGCCAGCGGGTGGAAGCCGCCATCGCCTTCCTCAAGGATGGCGAAGTGGAACAGGCGCGCGCCATCGTGTCGGAGCAGGATTTCCAGAGCTATGGTTTGAAAGCCAACGATGCGCTGAACCGCATCACCGAAATCAAGGAAGAAAATGCACGCCGCCAGGTCGAGGAAATGCAGCAGCTGGCTGCCGCCGAAGCGCGCATCACCTACGTGGCGCTGGCCCTGAGCCTGGGCGCCGGCATCGGTTTCGCGCTGCTGGTGGGCCGCTCGGTGCGAGTGCCGGCTTCGCGCCTGCGCGCGGCCGTGGAATCGCTGGCGCACGGCGACCTGGCGCACGCGGTGCCGCTGACGGATTACCCGAACGAAATCGGCCAGTTGGCGCGCGCTATCGAGGTGCTGCAGGCCGAAGCGCTGAAAGTCGAGACCCAGCGCTGGACCAAGGCCAACCTGGCAGCGCTGTCGAATGAATTGCAGACCACCGACAGTGTCGCCGCGCTGGCCGACAAGACCCTGGCCAGCTTGGCGCCATGGCTGAACCTGGGCCAAGCCGCGTTTTACCTGCAAGACGAAGCCGGCGCGCACCTCAATTACGTGGCCGGCTACGCCTACCGCGGCCAGGATGGCGCCCAGCGCAGCGTGGCGCACGGCGAAGGCCTGGTGGGCCAATGCGCGCGCGACCGTCAGCCCGTGATCTTCCGCGCCCCGCCGGCCGGCTACCTGCGCGTCGGTTCCGCGCTGGGCGAGATGGCGCCGGCCAGCATTGCCATCCTGCCGGTGCAGCGCAACGAGCGCCTGCTGGGTGTGATGGAACTGGCGACCCTGGAACCGTTTGGGGAAAAGGCGCAGGCGCTGATGGATGGCGCCTTGGTGATCGTCGCCATGAACCTGGAGATCATTGAGCGCAACATGCGGATGCAGGCGCTGCTCGAGGAAAACCGCCGCACCAATTTCCTTACCGATATCGCGCTGGAGCTGACCGACAGCGGCTACTGGGTGGTCGACTACAGCGACCCGGAATACTATTTCCAGTCCGAGCGGGCTGCGCGCCTGCTGGGCGAACCGGTCAAGCCCGATGGCCGCTACCATTTGCAGACCGAATGGTTCGACCGGCTGCTGGCGGCCGATCCCGACGTCGCGGCCGCCACGGCTGAGCGCTACCAGGGCACCATCGACGGCAAGTATCCGATGTACGACGCGGTGTACGCCTACCGCCGCCCGCAGGACGGGCGCGTAATCTGGCTGCATGCCTTCGGCAAGGTGGTGCGCGATGAACAGAGCGGCGCGGCGCGCTACATGTACGGAGCCTACCAGGACATCACCGCGCAGCGCGCAGCTGAG
This sequence comes from uncultured Pseudoduganella sp., assembly GCA_966211685.1. Classification (GTDB taxonomy): domain Bacteria; phylum Pseudomonadota; class Gammaproteobacteria; order Burkholderiales; family Burkholderiaceae_D; genus Rugamonas. Next base: position 26,189 of record CBIHOX010000022.1, on the reverse strand, counting down.
GATGAATTGCGCGTGGCGAAGGAAGAGGCGCAGGCAGCGACCCGCGCCAAAAGCGACTTCCTGGCCAACATGAGCCATGAAATCCGCACGCCGATGAACGCCATCATCGGCATGAGCCACCTTGCGCTGCAGACGGACCTGGACAAGCGCCAGCGCAATTATGTGGAAAAAGTCCACCGCGCCGGGGAAAACCTGCTGGGCATCATCAACGACATCCTGGACTTTTCCAAGATCGAAGCCGGCAAGATGACGATAGAAAAAATCGACTTCGACCTGAACGACGTGCTCGACAACCTGGCCAGCCTGATTGCCTTCAAGGCCGAGGACAAGGGGCTGGAGCTCCTGTTCCAGATCGGGGCCGACGTGCCGATGTCGCTGGTGGGCGATCCGCTGCGGCTGGGCCAGGTGCTGATCAACCTGGCCAACAATGCCGTGAAATTCACGGAACAAGGCGACATCATCGTCGGCGTGGAAACCGTCGCCACCGCCGGCGAGCAGGTAGAATTGCATTTCTGGGTCAGCGACACCGGAATAGGCATGACGGAGGAACAGGCCGCGAAACTGTTCCAGTCGTTCAGCCAGGCCGACGCCTCGACCACGCGCAAGTTCGGCGGCACGGGCCTGGGACTAGCCATCTGCAAGAACCTGCTGGCCTTGATGGACGGCAGGATCTGGGTCACCAGCAAGCCAGGCGCGGGTTCCACCTTCCACTGCCGTGCCAGGTTCGGGCTGCAGGCGCATCCTCGGCCGCGCCGCATGTTCCGCGCCGACGAACTGACCGGCATTCGGGTGCTGGTGGTGGACGACAATGCCTCGGCGCGCGAAATCCTGTCGACCATGGCGCGCACGTTCGGACTGGAAGTGGACATGGCGTGGAACGGCCAGCAAGCCATTGAAATGGTGGGCCAGTCGGAAAAACAGGCCCTGCCCTATGACGTGATCCTGATGGACTGGAAAATGCCGGGCATGGACGGCGTCGAGACCGTGCAGCGGCTGCACAGCACCGGGCTGACGCGGCTGCCGGCGGTCATCATGGTGACCGCCTATGGCCGCGAGGAAGCGCTGTCGTCGGCCGCCGGGCGCGGTGTGGAACTGCATTCAGTGCTGACCAAGCCGGTCACGCCGTCGACCCTGCTGGAAGCCGTGGGACAGGCGCTCGGCAAGGGAGTCATCGTGGAGACCCGCGCCAGCGGCAAGAGCCAGCAATACGGTGAAACCATGGCCAAACTGCATGGCGCCCGCGTCCTGCTGGTGGAAGATAATGAAATGAACCAGGAACTGGCGACGGACTTGCTGGCCAAGGCCGGCATCACCGTGGTGCTGGCCGGCCATGGCCGCGAAGCGCTCGACATCCTCGCGCGCGACCCGCATTTCGACGGGGTGCTGATGGATTGCCAGATGCCGGTAATGGACGGCTACGAAGCCACGCGCGCGCTGCGTGGCATGCCGGCGTTCGACAAGCTGCCCGTCATTGCCATGACGGCCAACGCCATGACGGGCGACCGCGAAAAAGTGCTGCAGGCAGGCATGCAGGACCATATCGCCAAGCCGATCAACGTGGCGGACATGTTCGGCACGCTGGCGCGCTGGGTGCATCCGGCGCAAGGCGCCGCGCTGCCCTCGCCGGCAGCCGGCATGCAGGTGGACGGCCACGATAACGCGCCGCTGCCGTCGCTGCCCGGCATCGATGTCCAGGCCGGGCTAGCCACGGCCATGGGTAATGGCGCACTGTACCGCCGCCTGCTGGCGAAATTCCGCGACGGCCAGGGCGCCTTCGCGGCGGACTTCGCCGCGTCGCTGGCCGACACGGATCCCGCCGCCCCGACGCGTTGCGCCCACACCCTGAAAGGCATGGCCGGCAATATCGGCGCGCGCGGCGTGCAGGCCGCCGCGCAGGCGCTGGAAACCGCGTGCGCCGACGGTGCGCCGCGCGCGCAATTGCCGCCGCTGGTGGCCGCCGTCGAAGCCGAACTGGGGCCCGTGCTGGCCGGCCTGCGCGCGCTGGCGGCGCGGGATGCCAGCGCTTCCGCCGCGACTCCTTCCCCCTCATTGCCCGGCGCGCCGTCGGCTGCGGCCGCGCCGGCCGTGGACCGCGCGCAATTGCACGGCCACGCGCAGCGCCTCAAGGCGCTGCTGGCCGACAGTGATTCGGAAGCGGCCGACCTGTGGGAACAGCACGGCGCCCTATTCAAGGCCGCCTGGCCGCGCCACTGGAAACGCATCGAAACCGGCTTGTCCGACCTGGACCTGGACGCGGCGCTGGCCGCTCTCGACGAAGCCTTGACTGAGGGAGCAACCGTATGAACGGGGATTTGATCACGAAAAAAACCATCCTGCTGGTCGACGACGCGCCGGACAACCTGGTGCTGATGAACGACCTGTTGAAGGACCTGTACAAGATCAAGATCGCCAACAGCGGCGAAAAAGCCCTGCGCATCGCGCAGGCCGGCGCGCCCGACCTGATTTTGCTGGACATCATGATGCCGGAAATGGACGGCTATGAGGTATGCCGCCGCCTGAAGGTTAATGAGGCCACGCGCCACGTTCCGGTGATCTTCCTGACCGCAAAGGCCGACGCGGAAGCGGAGGAAATGGGCCTGCTGCTGGGCGCCGTGGATTACATCACGAAACCGATCAGCCCCGCAGTGTGCCTGGCGCGCGTTCGCAACCACCTGTTGCTGAAGGACAGCGCGGACTTCCTGCGCGATCAGAACCAGTTCCTGGAGAACGAAGTGTTTTCCCGCACGCGGGAAGTGATGGCGATCCAGGACGTCACGATCCTGGCCATGGCTTCCATGGCCGAAACACGCGACTCGGAGACCGGCAACCATATCCGCCGCACCCAGTATTACGTGAAGGCGCTGGCGGAAAAACTCAGGAACCATCCACGCTTTGCCGCCACGCTGACCGATACCTATATCAACCTGCTGTTCAAGTCCGCGCCGCTGCACGACATCGGCAAGGTCGGTATTCCCGACCGTATCCTGCTGAAGCCGGGCAGGTTCGAGCCGCACGAGTTTGAAATCATGAAAACCCACACGACGCTGGGGCGCGACGCCATCGCCCATGCGGAAAAAGCGCTGGGCATGACCATGCCGTTCCTCTCCCTGGCCAAGGAAATCGCGTACGGCCACCAGGAAAAATGGGACGGTTCCGGCTATCCGCAAGGCGTGGCGGGCGAAGCGATTCCCTTGTCCGCGCGGTTGATGGCGGTGGCGGACGTCTACGACGCGCTGATCAGCCGGCGCGTCTATAAGGACGGTATGCCGCATGAAAAAGCCGTGCAAATCCTGATTGATGGCCGCGGTTCGCACTTCGACCCCGACATTCTCGATGCCTTTGTGGAATTGCAGGATGAATTCCGCGCCATTGCCGCGCGTTTCCACGACACCGACGCCACCATGGCGGAGAAAAAGGAACAGGTGGAACGCCTGCTGGGGACCGCGCCATGAGTGCGCCGCGCGCGCCGGTCGCCTGGCTGTCCTCTGATGGCGCGATGGCATACATGCGCCAGCTGGAACAGGCGGCTTTCCTGGTGGTCGACGATTTTGATGCTATGCGCCGCATCACCATCAACCAGCTGCGCACACTGGGCGCCAAGCGCATATTCGAGGCAGCCAATGGCGCCGACGCGCAGCGCATCGTGAAGGCCGAACGCATCGACGTGGTGATTTCAGACTGGAACATGCCGGTAAGGACGGGACTGGATTTATTGCTATCGGTGCGCGCCGACCCGAAGACCGCCGGCCTGCCGTTCATGATGATCACGGCCGAAGCCGAACGCGACCGGGTGCAGCTGGCGATCGATGCCGGTGTCAATGAATTGCTGGTCAAGCCATATTCCGCCGCCCTGTTTGCCGAGCGCCTGGAGCGCGCCATGACGCGGCGTCAGCCCCGGCCGGCGGAGGTACGCAACGCAGCGCGGGACCGCCCTTCGGCCACACCGGTAGCGTCGGCCGGCGCGCCGGCGGTCGCGGCCGACGCCGCTCCGGCCGGGGTGGCGCTTGCGCCCCAAACCGTGGCGGAGGGGTCCCGCCCCACGATCCTTGTGGTGGACGACACGCCAGACAACCTGCACCTGTTGTCGCGCATGTTCAAAGAAGAATACCGCGTCAAGATCGCGCACAATGGCGAAAAGGCAGTGGCGATCTGCCATGCCGATACCCCACCCGACCTGGTCTTGCTGGACGTTATGATGCCCGGCATCGACGGCTTCGAAGTGGCGGCTCAATTGCGAAGCCATCCATCGTCCGAGCATATCCCGATCATTTTCGTGACCGCGCTGGCGGATGATGCCAGCCGGCTGCGTGGCATGGAGCTGGGCGCGGTGGATTTTGTCACCAAGCCGATCGACCCGGACGCGCTGCGCCTGCGGGTGCGCAACTTCATGCGCTACGTGGGCCTGCACCGCGACCTGCAAGCCAACTATGACGCCATGATGGAAACCGCGCAGCTGAAGGAACAGGTGGAACAGGTGACGCGTCACGACATGAAAGGCGCGCTGGCCGCCGTGATCGGGTTGGTGCAGGGCCTGGCCGACGGCGCGCATTTGCCGGCGGACCAGCTGGATCAGCTGCTGCTGGCCGAACAGGCCGCCCTGCAGGCGCTCGACATGATCAATCTGTCGGCGGAAATCTACAAGATCGAGACCGGCCGCTTTGCACTCACGCCGCGGCCGGTGCCGGTCGCGCAAATCGCCGGCAGGCTGGCGGCGATGGCCAACATCACATACCGCGCCGCCAACGTGGCGGTGAGCGTAGCTACGCATGGCGCCGCGCCCGCGGCGCTGCAGGCACTGGGCGATCCGATGTTGTGCTATTCGCTGTTCCAGAACCTGGTCAAGAATGCCTGCGAAGCCGCGCCGCACGGCACGGCGGTCACTGTGACGGTAAAGGGCGGTGAACACATCGAGGTTGTCATTGCGAACCAGGGTGCGGTACCGCCCGCCGTCCGCGAGCGCTTCTTTGAAAAGTTCGTCACTTCGGGCAAGCGTGGCGGCACTGGCCTTGGCACGTATTCGGCGCGCCTGCTGGCGGAAGCGCAAGGCGGCTCGATCCGCATGTGCACCAGCGATGCGGACAACCGCACCGAGGTAACGGTGCTGCTACCGCTCCTTGGCCCCGCATAAGTCCCGGCCCGGATGCCACGCACCCGCCCTATGCGGGCCGGGGAAGTTGCCTGGCCTGGGCAGCCCCCGGCATGCGCAGCCCGCGCGCGGGCAGCGTATGCCTGTACGCATTCACGCTTGCGCGGTATCAGACCGAAGCAGTCGATGCGCCCGCCGCCAGCGTGTCCAGCGCGATTTTCGTGGCGGCCGCCACCACGTCGCTGCGCGATTTGCTGTCCTTGGCGGGGCCCGAGTAAAACACCACCACGACCACGGGCTTGCCACCTTTGGGCCATACCACGCCGATATCGTTGGTGACACCATAGGCGCCGGTGCCGGTCTTGTCGGCCACCGTGGCGCCGGCCGGGCTGCCGGCGCGGATGCGTTCATTGCCGGTCTGCGTGCCCACCATCCAGTCCACCAGCTGCTGGCGCTGCGGCGCGGGCAGCGCGTCGCCGAGCAACAGGCGCTCCAGGGTGCGCATCATGGCAGCCGGCGTGGTGGTGTCGCGCGGGTCGCCGGGAATGGCCGTGTTCAATTCGGTTTCCCAGCGGTCCAGCCGGAACATGTCGTCGCCAAGCGTGCGCGCATACGCCGTCACGGCGGGCGGACCACCCAGCACTTTCATCAACAGGTTGGCGGCGGCGTTGTCGGACACCTGGATCGTGGCCTCGCACAATTGCGCCACCGTCATGCCATCGTTGAGGTGTTCTTCGGTGACTGGCGAATACGTCACCAGGTCGTCCTTGCCATAGCGGATGCGGCGATCCAGCAGCCCGGGCTCGGCGCCGCTGCGCGCCAGGATGGCGGCGGCCACGATGGTCTTGAAGGTGCTGCACATGGCGAAGCGTTCGGCGGCGCGGTGCAGGATGGACGCGCCGCTGCCGGTGCCGAGCACCGCCACGCCAAGGCGCCCGCCAGCGCCGGCTTCGAGCGCCGCGAGTCTGGCGGCGGCACTGGCTGCCTGTCCGGCGGCGGCAAAAGCAGGCCGCATGGTGGCGGCCAACGGCAGGGAAGCGAGCGACAATACAACGGCGCGGCGGGTGGCGGAACAGGTCATGGCATGAAAGAAAGTTAACGGTCCGCCATCATAATGCAAATGGCCGCGCCATCGGTCACACTGCAGATGGACAGTCTTGTCGATCGGGAATGTGTATCGTTGCAATAGGAAATTTTTTGTTTCGACAAACCAACTGATCGTGTACGATACGATCATTCAGTTTTCTACTGTCGTTGATAGTGCGAGCCCAAAACCCGCAGTACTGTCAAAAGACCAACCCTCTTTTGAACAGGAATGCAACATGGGCCACGCCAAGCGTCGCGGCATTGCCGCGGCAGTATTTTCGACTTTCTTCATTTCTTCGCTGGCGCACGCCGGCCTGATCGGCACCGCCAGCGTGTCCGACATCACGCTGGGCGGCAGCGCCGCCGATGTGTTCCAGTACGCCAGCGCCATCAATCCGCAAAAGGGCAAAAACGGCACCACCACCGGCTTCAGCGGCGCATTCGACAGCTATGGCACCGGCAACTGGGGCCTGCTGTCGAAATTCACGTCGAGCGCAGGCAACAACAGCACCGCGTCAAGCGGCGGCCTGCAGCTGGTGTTCAATAAGAGCGACAGCCGCCATGGCACCTGGAGCGTCACCAATACCAACGCGACCCAGGATTTGACGCTGGACCTGGTGTTCGCCATGCATGCCGGTAATGGCAGCGGCGCCTGGCTGTTCGACAACCAGTTCATCGGCGCCGGCGCCACGGTCAGCGGCATCTGGGATTTGAACGTGTTCAACGATGGCCGGCAATACGCCGATTATTCCAACCTCACGCTGTTCAGCCGGAACGCCGCGCTGACCACGCCGAAGCCTGTCGTGACCACGCCGGTGACTGCGCCAGCCACCACCCCGGTGAACACGTCCGTAACGACGCCGGTGACGGCTCCTGCCGCCCCATCGTCCGGCACGGCCGCCGCCCAGGGCGGCACGCCATCGCAGCCGGCCACGCCGGACGCCACCGCACAAGGCGGCGCGGGCGTACCGGGCGGCGGCGCCCAGGTATCCACAGCGCCAATCACGGTCAACCCGTCCGCACCTTCTACGCCAGCGGCGCCGGCAATGCCCGCCACAGCCACCACGGTCTCGGACATCGTGGCGGCGGCGCAGGACATCGGCGGCCTGGCCACGCCTTCGCAGGCGGCGGCCGCATTGGGGCAGACCCTGGCCGCCACGCTGATGCCGGAAATCCTCGGCAATAACGGCAATAACGGCAATGGCGGCATCGGCGGCAACGGCCACGCCGGCACGGTGCCGGAACCGGCCAGCCTGGGCATCATGGCCGCGGGCCTGGCCATGATGGCGATGTTGCTGCGCCGCCGCGCGCGGCAACAGGTCAAGGCCCAGGTGATGGCGCGCCGGCGCTGTAACAGCGGTTGGCGAGGCCCGGCGGATCAGCGGGACGATCCGCCTCGAGGTTCCCGTTGCATAACCGGTACGCCTGCGGGAACGTCCCGGGAGGCGATTTCAACGAGCCATGTCGTTGGCCGTTGTGGATAGCGGCTGCCGGGCGTCATGAGCGGGGGACACCGAGCCTGGGCCGCAGCGTCATCCGCCATTGGCGGCGGCGCCGGTATGCATGCAGTGGCGGATGACGCGCTTCGCGCTAATCCACCCTACATCGACAGCCGCCTGTGCGGCCCGACCGACGATTCCAGGCAGTCTATTGCGCCGGCGCGGGCAAGGCGATCCGGCCGCATTCGGCCGCTTCCATCTGCCGCGCCAGCATGGCCGCCACTTCCTGCGGCGGCACCGGACGGCTCAGCAGGTAGCCCTGCATTTCATCGCACCCGTTTGCAAACAGGAAGTTGCGCTGCTGTTCGGTCTCCACGCCTTCGGCAATCACGCGCACGTCCAGTTCGTGCGCCAGCGAAATGATGGCGCGCGCGATGGCGCGGTCGTCGGCGCTGGTGTCGAGGTCGCGCACGAAGGACTTGTCGATTTTCAGGCGGCTGATCGGGAACGTCTTGAGCGAAGCCAGGCTGGAATAGCCGGTGCCGAAATCGTCGATCGACAGCGCCACGCCCATGGCTTCCAGTTCGCGCATCTTGGCCACGGCCTGCCCCACGTCGCGCATGATCAGGCTTTCCGTGACTTCGAGCTCCAGCAGGCCGGGCGCCAGGCCGCTGGCGTGCAAGGCGTCGGCCACGCGCGCCACCAGCCGCAGATCATCGAACTGGCGCGGCGAGACATTGACCGACATGGTCATCGGCGGCAGCCCGGCGGCCTGCCACGCGCGGGCCTGGCGGCACGCCTGCTGCAGCACCCAGTCGCCGATCGCGCCGATCATGCCGCATTCCTCGGCCAGCGGAATGAAGATGTCGGGCCGGATCAATCCCCGCTCCGGATGGCGCCAGCGCACCAGCGCCTCGACGCCGAAGATGATGCCGCTGTCGAGCACCGCCTTGGGCTGGTATTCGACGTACATCTGGCCATCGTCGAGCGCCTTGCGCAAGCCGTCGAGCAGCGCCAGCTTTTCCTCCAGGCTGCTGTTCATTTCCTGCGTATAGAACTGGACGTTGTTCTTGCCGGTTTCCTTGGCGCGGTACATGGCCGCGTCGGCGTTCATCAACAAGGTGTCGGCGTCCTCGCCGTCGCGCGGATACATCGCCACGCCAATGCTGCAGCTGACGCGCACTTCCTGCTCGTCCAGCTGCACGGGCCCGATCACGGCTTCGCGCACCCGCTCCAGCAGCGACGCGGTCAGCGCCACGTCGCTCTTTTGCTGCGGCAGCACCAGGACGAATTCATCGCCGCCGAAGCGGCCCACGGTATCGTGCCGGCGCAGGCACGACGCCATGCGCGCCGCGACTTCCTTCAGCAGCAGGTCGCCCGCGGTATGGCCCAGGCCATCGTTGACCATCTTGAAGCCGTCGAGGTCGATGAAAGCCACGTGCACCGCGCAATGCTCGCGCTGCGCTTCCGCGATGGCCTGTTCCAGGCGGTCGCCGATCAGGCTGCGGTTCGGCAGCCCGGTCAGCGCATCGTGCAGCGCCATGTGGAAGATGCGGTGCTCCGCTTCCTTGCGCTCGGTGATGTCGCGCACGATCATCACCGCGCCGCCTTCCACGCCCACCACCTGCGCATGGACCCAGCCGGCGTTCAATTGCGGCATGGTGTTTTGCCACTCGTCCTGGTGCACGCCGCCTTCGGTGGCGATGCGCACCAGGCGCTTGAAGATGCCGTTATGGCGCGTCTGCGGCAACCAGTTGCACAGGGTTTGGCCCTGCAAGGCCTGCTTGCTGTGGCCGCTCATCTGTTCGGCGCGGCTGTTGGCGGTGGTGATCTTGAAGTCCGTGATCACGCCATCGGGACCGCGCAACGCGCGCAGCACGAAGAACGCATCCATGTTCGCTTCCGAGGCCGCCGCATAGGTTTCCTGCGCGCGCCGGATATGGCGCCGCGCCCGCGCGCCCTGCCACGTCCAGAACCATGCCAGCGCGGCCACCAGCACCACGGCCAGGCTGGCGGCGGCCGCTTCCAGCAGCCGGTCGCGCCGCTTCGCGTAAGCCGGCGCCATTTGCTCGTCCTCGGACAGGCCGACCAGCACGGCCAGCTGGTAGCGCGGCAGCTGGCGCAGCGCGACATAGCGCCGCACGCCGTCCCACGGGCTGGGCTCGGCCTGCTGGCCGGGCTGCAGCCGCGCCGGCAGCGCGCCGATTTCCTGGCCCCAGCTGACCTGTTCACCCATGCGCAGCACGCGCGCCACGCCGTCGCTGCCGACCAGTCCCAGCACGCCGCGCTCGCCGAGGCGGGCGCGCTCGTAGCCACTCGTGAAATACGCGGGATCGACCTCCACCACCACCACGCCGGCAAACTCACCGTCCGGCGTGTTGAGGCGGCGCGTGAAATGCAGGTGCCAATCCTTGTTGGCCGGATCGCGCATGGGTTGCGCGATATACGTGGAACTGGTGGGGCGGCGCTGGTGGAAACGGAAATATTCCTCCTGCGCGACGTTGATGGGGTCGGCGGGCGGATTGCTGGCGATGATGCGCCCGTTGGCGTCGGCAATACTGACGACGAACACCAGTCCCGGCGGCAGCAAGTCGTTTTGCTGCAATTCCGGCAGCGCCCCGGCCGCGCCTTTTTTCTCGACCGCGTACTTCAGCACCTTCAGCGTCTGTTCGATCCCCTGCAGGTTGCGCACCACCTGCGCTTCATAGGTGTCGGACAGTTCCAGCAGCGAATCGCCGGCCACGCCGTGCGCGGCTTCCAGTTCACTGTCGACGAAATGCAGGGTGGCGCCCCAGATGGCCGCCAGCAGCACCAGCGTGAACAGGGGCAGCGAGAAATAGGTTTCCAGCACCAGCCTGCGCCAGCGCCGGTCACCCCGCTTGTCGCGCGGCGCGGCCATCAGTTCACCACCAGCACGACGCGCACGCTGGCGTCGACCGCGGAACGGTCGACGTAGCCGATGGCGCCGGGATTTTCCGCCACGGCCTTGCGCACCGCGGCGGAACTGGACAATTCACGGGGCGGCTGCCCGCGTCCGGTGAAGATGCGCTTGGTCCAATACGCTTTCATCAGCGCCGGCGTGCGCGACGCGACCTTCTGGTAAAACTCGTTGCGCAACGGCGTGTTGAGGCCCTGGTCGAGCGCCTGCGCTTCGCCGCCGTCGGGAAAGCGCATGGCTTCCCCCAGGAAGATGTCGGCCACCTGGTCGGGCCGCAAGGCCGTCACCGGGTTTTGCGCGGACACGATCACCACCAGTTCCGCGGCGCCCGCGCGCGCACCCGGCGCGCCCAGCGCCGCCGCCAGCAGCCATCCAGCCAGTGTAGACAGTCGCATGTACAGCCCCGTCAAAACACGAAGTCCAGCAGCACGCTGGTGACACCGACGTGCCGCCCAGAACGGAAGCCCGGCTGGACGTTGATGAACGTGCCGGACGAACCATGCCGCGTAGTCAACCGATCATACTGCACTTTCAGCGCGACGCCGGAAGCGGCGTCCCAGCGCACCCCGAGCGCCGCGCTGTTTTGCTGCGTAATCTGGCTCAAGTAACCGTTCAGGTAGCCGTTCAGGTAAGCCGCGGTGGCCGCCGCGGCCGGCGGCAGGCCGTCCAGCGGCACGCCAGCCACCCGGGTTGCCATCAGCGCATGAGAAGTGCCGGCCTGGACGTACGGCGTCCAGGCGCCCAGGCGCACGCCGGCGCTGGCATAGGCGCCGTAAAAGTCGCCCAGCGCGGAGTTGTAATCGAAACGCCCCGCCTCGCCCATGACGAACCAGTCGCCCGGATCGTAACTGGCGCCCACGTTGATCACCCGCACCCGCTTGCGCCGGATTTCATACCGGTCCGCCAGCGCCCGGCCCACCGGGCCGAACTGGCGCAAGCCGCCAAACAATTCCTGGCCCACGTCGACCGTGAGCGAACTGGTGGTGTACCCGCCGCGCAAGGTCAGCGCACCGGACGTGATGGTGTGCGCCACGCCGGAAATGCCCTTGCCATAGGCGGTATAGCCGGGCACCAGTTCGCGCCGGGTCGAGCCGGAAAACACCTGGGTATTGTGTTTCAGATTACCGCTGTGCCACAGGTACGTCGCATCGATGCCGTCGTTGCTGGACACCGGCAGCGCGCCATACAGTTCCACCGGCGGCCGCACCCACGGCAGCGCATAGCTGGCCTTGCGGTAGTCGCCGGCCAGGAACATCGGCAGCGCAATGCGTCCCAGCCGCACGCTGAACTCGGGGCAGACCTGGTATTTCACGTTGGCCCATTCCACCACCGGCTTCCACGAATTCTGCAGGTTATGTTCGGACACGACCTGCACCACGGCGGACCAGCGTTTGTCGAACTCCACGCTCAGCTGCGCGCCGAGACGGCTGTCGACTTCGGGACTCCACGTGCGGCTGTAGCCGGCCTTGCCGGGATACAGCACGTTGGCCGCGTAATCGGCCTGGCGTTCCGTCGAGTGCACGGCGCCGATGCTGCCGAAACCCTGGAAGGACCAGCTTGCCTTATTGTCATCGGATTGGGCGTGTGCGGCGCCTGCCGCGTAGAAGGCCGGCAGCGCCAGCAATGTCAAAAACCGTCGGGCAACTGGAGTCATTATCAATACGTAAATGACGGCGGCACGACGCCGCCCGGACTGTCAACCCGCGCTACCTTAGTACGGGGTACGGGAACAGTCTATATCTTTCCTGAAGGGATTATTGGTAACTATGGAGAAATGCGATATAGCGCGGCGCGAATGTCGGATCAGGGCAACACTGATGGCGGATTGCCAACAATGCTCACAATGTCTTTTGCCAATAGCCGACATCGAGCCAGCGTCCGAACTTGAAGCCGACTTCCTTGAAGTGCGCGGCTTTTTCATAGCCCATCTTTTCGTGCAGCGCCACGCTGGCGTCATTAGGCAAGGCTATGCCGCCAATGACGAGGTGGACCCCGCCGGCCCGCAAACGCGCGAACAGCGCCGCATACAATACACTGCCGATCCCCTTGCGCGCTGCGGCCGGCGCCAAGTAGACGCTGCTCTCCACCGAATAGCGGTAAGCATGGCGCACGCGCCATTTGGTGGCGTACGCATAGCCGATCACGGCGCCGCCCTCTTCCGCCACGAGCCACGGCAACCCGGCCGCCTGCACGTCGGCGATACGTCGCGCCATCTCCGCTTCGGGGACCGGTTCTTCCTCGAAGCTGATGGTGGTGCCGGTGATGTAGGGGTTGTAGATGGCGGCGATGGCAGGGGCATCGCTGGCATGGGCGTCGCGGATCGGCATGGAGGGAATGCGTTATTGGAACGGCAAAATGATAACGGGCCGGGACGCCGGTGTCACCCCTTGCGGGGCACGCTGCCGGTCCCGCCTGGAGCGCTTCGCAGCCACACAGGAAAAACAAATGCGGAAAACAAGACCAGCGAAAAAACCAGCAAGGGCAACGCCACCGCCAGGAATTCAGTATGGCCGGAAAGCAGCGGATAAGCGCCCATGCACATCGGAAGGGTCAGCAGCACGCCGCCCGCCAGCCGCAATGCCGCCGACCGGATCATCCGTGCGCCAAAGAGAAACACAAAGACAAAACCGGAAACCAGCGCCAGCGGCACCCCGGCAATCAATAACAGCCGGTCCCACAGCGACAGCACTTGTTCACCGGGATACGCCAGTCCCAGGAACAGTACCGGGGCAAGCACGACCAACAGGGACAGCGCGGCGCCAAGGGCGCTCAATTGCAGCTTGTGCATCATGGTGGGCAATGGTGAAAAATGATGGATGACGAAGTTGATCAGTGTGTCACGCGAGGGCTACCTTACGTACGGCCTGGCGGCCGACAATGCGGCACGCGCTATGGATGCAGCGTTTCACCACGGGCCAGCATGTCGACATATTGTGCAATTTTCCTGGCGCGGGTTTCCGCCTTCTTGACGTTCTGGATGCGGAACAGGATGGCGTACCGGTTTTGGCTGTTCAGCGTCGCAAAGAATGCGTTGGCCGTGGGGTTGGCGTCCAGCGCCTGTTGCAAATCGTCGGGAACAGTGGCCTTGCTGGCCGAGGCATACGCCCGGTCCCAGCGTCCGTCCCGCCTGGCGCGTTCGACTTCACGCAAACCTGCGGGCTGCATGCGTCCCGCGGCAATCAGCGCCTCGGCTTTGGCTTTGTTGACTTGCGACCAGATGCTCCTGGCTGTCCGGGGCGTGAAGCGCTGCAGCCAGTAATGTTCGCTTGCCGCCTTTTTCTGGCCATCGATCCAGCCATGGCACAGCGCGCTTTCGAGCGCCTCCGCATAGGACACCGTGGGCTGGTCCGCGCCTCTTTTCGCGATGCGCAACCAGACCCCGGCTGCCTGGCCACCATTGAGGTTGAGCCAGGATTCCCAGTCGGACTGGTCGGTGCAGATAAGGACGGGGTCGCTCATGGGATGGTTACGGCCGGGTATCGCGTGGGGACCGTACGGCGCGACAATGCTGCGTCTGACCCAGTGGACTGGCAATCTGCGCATCGCCCTTCGCAACGCTTTTATTCGATAGATCGCATTCCATCGAAATACTCATCGGCTGGTCCATGAACATCATGATCAGCGCACCGATTTGCACGCCAGCTTGCGGCCGGCGTATGCAAACCGCCGTGATCCGTCCAGTCTGCGATGCCGGGTTGAGCCAGGACCGCATCAGCACGGTACTGGAACGGCCCGCAATGCGGAAGCTGCCGTCGACAGCGGAAACCGCCACCCGTTCGCCCACTTCGCTGCAGGGCTCATTCAATCCTGGTTTGGCTCCGAGGAACACGTCGGCTTCCGGAACCGGCTTTCCATTGTCGACCACGCGGCCAACGATGTCCGGCTGTTCGTATTCGACGTGCGGCCACGGCGCACAGGCCGTCAGTGGCGCCAGCAATGCGAGTGTCATGAATCGGGCAGCCAATCGCGGCGCCGAAGCGCGATTGGTCTTGCGGCTGCCCCGCAATGGGCGCTTGAACAGTTCAGAGATCAGGTGCATAGCGCATCGCCATTTCTTCCCGTGTTTCCAACGGAACGCGGATACCGGTCTGGTCGCTGATCATCTCCGACGCCGAGGGCAGCGCGGCGCGGTCCACGAAGGATTCAGGCGCCCACAGCCTGGAGCGCATGAAAGCCTTGGCGCAGTGGAGGTAGGCCGCCTCCACGGAGACACGGACCACCACTTTCGGCGCGCGCCGTTCGGTGGTACAGGCGTCAATGTCCTGCTGCGCCGTGGACAGGGTAGCCGACCCATTGACCCGCAGTGTTTCATCCACGCCGGGAATCATGAACAACAACCCGACCTTTCCGACAGAGACGATGTTCGCGAACGAATCGAGCCGGTTATTGCCGGGCGAATCGGGAATCAGCAAGTCGCCCCCGGGCGTCACCTTGACGAAGCCCGGCTCCCCGCCGCGCGGCGAAGCGTCCATGTTGTGGGCTTCGTCGGAAGTGGCCAGGATCAGGAACGGTGACAGCGAAATGAATTGCCTGCAGTGGATGTCGAGCTGCGTAATTTCCTTCCTGACTGCACGTTCCTTGGGTTCCGGATACAGCTGGCGTAACGCGGCGAGGGTATCGATGTTCATGGGCCCGGTTAAATGGAGTTTGGACGGTCATACGGCACTGAATGCCGTGCCCCCGGCCTTTGTGTCATCGCCGGGTTATCGACATCAGGTTGCATTTTTATTATCTCGACAGTTTGCCCAAAGTTGGAAGGGCTCGCAAGGAAAAGCTGATCGGTCCCCAACTAGCGCGAAGCGATCCAGACGCCTGCTCATTCAGCCCAGGGAAACAGCCACCGGCAGATGCGATGCCGCGGCATGCTCGCATGCAGCCAGTAAATTGACTGTGCAATAAAGGCGCCATCCCCGCCCTTCCCCCCATTTCAACTTCACCGAGCACATGCCAGAGCGTTCTTCGCGCTCCATTTCACGCAAGAAGTCCGCGTGGCCAATTTCTGCAACCAAGGCATCCCGATAGTCGCGCAGCGGAGCAATCAGGCGATTAGCCAAATCGGGGGCAATGAGGGTAAATTCCTCGTTGTCGAACCCGGCCAGGATTCGCTGCCGATCCACATCCGGCAATCCTTTTAGATCGGACAGCACGCGCTCGAGCGCGGTGCCGGATTTTTCATCGGCCACGAAATCGCCGCACGAAATGTTCAAACCGCTCATAAGGTAACCTTAACTACCGATCTGTTATCGGTGAGCAGAAAATTTAATGGGGCCGCAAATCGTAAAACAACACGACGTGGCAACGTTAACAATACAGATGTGATGACAATGCCATAGATCACCTTATTCAAGCCACGACGGCCATCATTGCAGCCGGGCTTTTGGCTGGCCACACGGTTGAATACGGACGGCAATTTCATGAGCATGTAATGCAATGTATACCGGGTCATCAAGTAAAAAAGCCTTGTTATCAAATAGTTATTTGACCTTCACCGGCACGCGCTGGCACGTCAACGTTGAGAAAAATTAGCTATTGCTGGTCTGGGCCTTCAGAGCACGCCAGTCCTGACGCCGCGATATGACATCATTCAGGCGCTGGGACTGCTCAAGAGTAAGGGTCGCTCGCTTTACCTTACGCAAGAGCTTTTGAAATATGTACCCGGATCGAAAGAAATACGGTCGATGTTCAAGGAAGCAAACCGCCGCCTCCATCGCAAAAGGATCACCGTGCAATATCCTTTCAACAGCGCCTTCGCTTCCTCCCGGGAAGGCAAGATCATTGTACCGGGCATGAAATTCGGCACAGGCGTTCTGCCATTCGGTCTGCCCAGACGCATCAATGTCGCGTCTTTGAAACGTCTCGTGAATTCGCCGCTGCAACCGGGTAATCTCCGCTGCATTCTCATCCATCAGCTTTTTCAAATCCGTCGAATTCATCTGGCTAACGTTCCAAACCAATCGGCGCGCGCCAACGCGTCCTGTTTCCTGGCCACCGCGGCCACCTTCAACATGAAGCGACGAGCTTCCCTCGGCGTCACTGGGGGCGTGCGTCCCATGTTCAGTCCCGCGCAGCCAGCGCTCTATTGATGTCCGCTGCGATTTGCGGGAGGGAGCCTTCTCCGTAGCCTCTGTGTATCGCAACGATTTTTCCATTGCGGCCAACGATAACCATGTGCGGAATGCCATTGACACCATAGGCATCCTGGCTGTCATGGTCCGTATCACTCGTGTGAAGGACGTTGAGGTTGGCAAGAACACGTATCGCTTTTCGGAAGACCTCCTGTTCCTCAGTGTTCACCGCGATCACTTGAAGGTTGTCTTTGCTCACTTTGGTTTGGATGTTGTGGAGAATCGGCAGTTCCTTTAGGCAATATGGACACCATGTTGCCCAGAATGTGATCACCAATGCTTTCCCAGCGAAGCTGGAGACCGAAACAGTCTGACCTTGCTGGTCGATACCCAGGTCGTTGGGCGGCAGGCCTCCGACGACAGGAGCGGCTTGCGCAGTGGAAAGCGTGGCGAACAGCAGCCCTGCGAGTGAGATTCGAAGTATCCGAAGAATTGTCATTGTCGTCCTTGGTGGCGGGCCAGTATCGCTGGAGTTGCGGCGGCGCGAAACAGCATCATACCGGGATCGCCGGAAACCCACGGTGAAAATACCAATCTGAGACGATCAATGAGACGGGACCCACTGCAGTTATCGAAATACAGATTAAACGTCGAACGAGGCGTGAGGAATCAAAGTAATTTCGAAGCGCGATCACGCCGCCGGAAATGACTACCCAGAAGAGGCAAGCAATATAAGGAACGACTTGACGCATCGAATCCCAGAAATCCCTGTCGCCAGCCCCACCGCCAATATTGAGCCAGTTGTACATGAACGACGTATAGCCCCAAAGCACGCCAAGTCCAACTGCGACCGCAGCGCCGATGACGACGATGATTCGATGCTTCAAGGTGCGGTCCAACGTATCAATTCAGCCGTTCCGGAAGGCGTCGACTGGAACGCGGGGTCGGGCCTCAATTTAACCATGAATCTACGGCTGCCACGAAAAAGACTAAGGCCACAGCCGCCCAAAACGAAATTCGCAGCTCGTGTGCGACAACTGCTCCGAGCACAACAATGGCAGTTTTTTATCACTTATGGACTCGGTTGAGCATATGGTTAGACGAAACTAACTTTGACATGGGCGTTATCGTCAAAAATGGTTTGCATCATTTCGCGGTCCGTCGCAGATAAGCCAGAACACTTATTCCAGCCCAGAATATTAAGCTCGTAAGTCTCGGCCTGAGGCCAAGAGAGATAGTCCTGGAATGCGTCCCAGCTGTTACCTTTCCAATCACCGCCACTCGGGGCAATAAGTCCAGCATTGAACGAAGCCACGACATCGGCCGCATTCTTCGCAGTTCGTAGATCTACTGTGAACGTTTGCATGAAAAGTCTAACGTTACGATTAACCAGCGCGCTTTAGCACGACCGGGTTGAATAAATGGTTAGGCTCATTTGCGCCAAAATGCAATCATCGACCACGCGGATTGCCTCCAAATAAACAGACGATCTAGAAGTCTTCCTGGCACAAACAGGAAGCCCAAGCCAGCCAACAGGAACCCGCCAGCAAAAGCGACGGACGAAAGCTTGGGGCCAATCTCCGAAGTAGGAATACCATTGAAGATGATGGTACTTATAGGATCAAGAACTAGCGGAATAAAACTAGCAAGTAGCATCCCACCGACCAGAGCCCATGTGAATCCCATCATACGCAGTAGGTTTCGATGTCGCCTCATCTTCTTAAATTGACTCGTGTCCATATGGCCTAAGGTCGTTGAATTAACCGGCGCGCTTTATCGCGTCCGGGTTGAATGAACAGTTCGGCTGAATTCTGTACCACGCATGAATTGCTTGCATCTCTGCTAGGATTCCCTGGCTCTTAGCCAGCTCACTGAGGTTCTCAAGTGTTTGAGCTAGCCCTTCAGGGATTTCCGTGGTTTGGCTTTTGCGCGCAAGCGCCAAAGCCATCCTGCAGCAATCCAGGAGCGTATCCGGCTTTCGTTCGGCAGTACGCAGAACGTCAACGACGTTTTCGAAAGCCACGGTCGGAGATGCATCGGAACAAATCTGTTCTCGCAAATGGGCTACGGCCCACTCATCCTCGAGTAACGCCGAATAAGCGGCTTCTAGCTTTTGCTCGAATTGCTCGGAAAGTTTCATTCAGGGGCCGAACGTGCAAAGTAACTGGTGCCGGAGCGCGCAGTGTGGAGGCAGTCCAGTTGACTGCCGGGTTGGGCGAATATTAGGATGCCGCCTGCAGAGCCTCAAATTCTGGAATCACCGAATTAAAGAACGTTACTGCCCCATCCACCAATACACTAAGATCTTTGAGCGGAATGCTATCCCCGTCCGGCACAAGACGCACCTGTTGTTCGACCTGAGGAGAAGCTCCCTTAAACTTGTTCACCACGTACCAAAGCTGGCTCATGTAGATATTGCGCCGCATTTCGTCCGATATATCCGCAGGGACTAGCCATTCTTTTCGCATGCCGACATCCAGCGTAACTTTGCGAATGACATCATCAGTGAAAGGCAGTGGATCGCACTCGTAAATGATCGTATCAAGTGTTTCTCCATTGCTGAATTTGGTCACTAACGCTGGCACTTTCGCACCTTCCTTCAGGGAAATGTTCCGCGCTTCCTTGAGATCCCCAAATAGGTCATTGCTTGCTAGGTAAGCTAACACGCGGTCGTAAATTGCAGGGAAACCAGGATACCGTTTGTACTGTGATTGCAGAACGAACGTAATGCTACGAAACGCGGAGAAGAATGCAGAGAAATAAAAAGCTTGCTCAGCAGAATTTATGGAAGCAGCTTCCACTTTATCCCAGAAAAACTTTGCTTCGTTAAGCTTGTACCGCGCATACATATTATGTGACCCTTGTTAGTTTTTTTCGAACGGCCCAACGAATCAATTCAGCCGCGCCCGTAGCCGTCGGCTGCAATACAAGGTTAGCCGACAGTTACTGGCAATGACGGTATTGGCCGATCTGGCCAGAGTCGAGGGGAAAGTTTTTCATATATCTCAGTGAGCGCCCATTCCTGAATCTCAGATTTCTCGTTGTTGGCGACCCAATGGAACGCGCCGGTACGAAAGTAAGGTTTGCCGTAACTGACGGGATTCATTACAGAAAGCTCAAGCGTTCCGAGAGAATCATCTTTGAACGGATCCGTCATAGCGAAGTGAGCAGCTATCTTATTTCGCCATTGATATACTTCCGGTACGACTTCTCGAACATACGCACGACAGTAGTCCTTTACGTCCTTATGGTTCGAATGCAATTGAACGTCACCAGAACTCCAACTGCGCACCTGCATAAGGTCAATGAGGGCAATTAACCGCAGGTAGTTCACAAGTGACGTCGCAAACCAGTTGAAACAGCATGCAATAAGCCCATCGCCTTGAAATCCGCATATCATCAAGACAGGAGGCTTTCCATTGTTCACTTGAATGAGTTTGATTTCCTCTTGGCGCACAGTAACCGCCAAGGTCTGTAACCCCTCCGGAAGATAGAGCAAAGATTGAAGATTACTGATCGGCCTGTTTTCGAGGTCGAGGACAATGCCTTTTTCGCTGTCAAGAAGAATATTATTCATTTTGACAAGTTACTCGCTATAGCTTGCTTTGTAGGCTAACGAATGAAAGGGACTTCCCCCGTCCCACATGCGCAGCCTGGAACTTGCTGCAAGCACCTACGGTCTAAGGATGAGGAAGTTGTCTTCATCAATGGCCCAAATCGGGGGAAGTCATGAACAAGGTTAGCACTTTAACAGCAAATGAAAACGCCGAAAACGTCCCAGTTACCATCGGCATTGATCTCGCCAAGAACGTGTTCGCAATCCACGGTGTCAACCGCTTTGGCAAACCTGTACTGGTCAAGCCCAATGTACGGCGCGATCAGTTACTGGAATTGATGGCGCAGTTGCCACCCTGTGTGGTTGGCATGGAGGCCTGCTCCGGCGCCCACCACTGGGCCCGCGAATTGACAAGCCTCGGCCACACTCCCAGGTTGATGGCGCCCAAGTTCGTCATCCCATACCGCATGCAAGGCAAACGCGGGAAGAACGATGCCAACGATGCTGCCGCGATCTGCGAAGCCGTCACGCGGCCCAATATGCGCTTCGTTCCCATCAAAAGCATTGATGCGCAGGCCATCCTTACCTTGCACCGCGTTCGCCATGGCTTTGTCGAGGAACGCACCGCCATCATCAATCGCATTCGCGGATTGATGTCGGAGTTCGGCGTGATCTTGCCGCAGCGCGCCGAAGTCATACGCAAGCAGGCTCAGCTTGCGGCCGAACGATTGCCCGGTTGGGCCGCCAGTGCCGTGTATGACTTGCTGGCTCATATGGTGACGCTCGATATGCGTGTTGCGGAGTACGACGACCACATCAAACGTATGGCCCATGCCGATGAACGTTGCCGACGACTGATGGCATTGACTGGGATTGCCCATGTTACCGCCTCGGCGCTGGTCGCCTCGATTGGCAATGGTCATGATTTCAAAAACGGCCGCCAGTTGGCCGCATGGCTAGGCCTTGTGCCTGGCCAATACGGTTCGGGCGGCAAGGTGAAGCTTGGGCACATCACCAAAGCTGGCGATCGATACTTGCGAACGCTCCTTATTTTGGGTGCCAGAGCGATGCTGGCCAATGCGGCGCGCAAGAGTGACCACATCAGCCGATGGACCATCGCCTTGCAGGCCCGTGCCGGATATGGCAAAGCGCTAGTTGCCATCGCAGCAAAGAATGCCCGTGTTGCCTGGGCATTGCTGGCCAAGGGCGAGGCGTTCAAGCCCGCGTAACCATTGCATTTTCTTGCAGTACCGTCAATCAAGTCTGCACGCGTTGATGAGTTTCGGTTTGGACCGAGTGGGGAATGACCTGATGAACTTTTAGGGGATGGCAGTTTTATCCCGACTAACGACTGAGGTTCCCCACCGCGTCTTGCATCAGGGTCCGGGCAAATTACAAGCCCAATAAGACCGTTTATAGTTTCGCAGGCCGGCCAACTCCAGACACGCATCGACTTGATCGAGGACGACATTCGCCTTGAAAAATTGGGAAGCCCTTATAGTGATAATTCAGCTGCGGCGTAGCCGTCAGCTGGAATGCCCTGTTGGCGCCGACGCACAACGGACAAAACGCAACCGCAGCCACCAATGGAAAAGCCGCCAGGACTGAATGCGGACGCGGCCAGAGCGAAGCGATGCCGAAACGATGGAGCCGCCAGCGCAGAAAAGCCAACCTTCACCGTTGCCAGAAAGATACCACAGGTCAAAACATTTCCGAAGCCGCAGCGATCGAATGACAACCGGCGCGCTGAATCAAGCCCTGAGCAACCGGCCGCATTCAGCGGCAGGCCACGCCAACGTTCAAGCTAACCGGCGCTGCGCGGCTTTATCGCGCAGCGTCCAGCGACCAAAGGGAGCGGGGTTGAGCGTATTGTTGGCGCCAGCGTCCCCGCGACGAACTGCCACCGAAGCCACCGCAGCCAACAAACCAGCGAACCCGGCGCCGCGCCCTGCCACGCCAGCACGCGCCGCAAGGGACCAAACGCCAAGCCCCGCCGCAATTGCGCGCACGGCCACGGGGGAAACGCCAAGCCCTGCGGCGCGGCCAGCACCGACACCAGCCCGCACGCCAAGCGCAGCCACAGCGGTTAAACCGCCACGGCACACAGCGCCAAACGGAGCCAGTAAATTCAATGCAACCACCTTACCCACGCCAACGTAGAGCTAACCGGCGCTGCGCGGGTTTATCGCGCAGCGTCCAGCGACCAAAGGGAGCGAGGTTGAGCATATGGTTAGGCTTTCGCTTCCGACAGAACAAAGCGAATCCGGTCTTTATCGAACGCAATCCAGGATTTGGCACCTTGGAGAACCACCCCCTGCAACTGGGGCATTTTCAACGTCATTTCCAAGAATTCTAGCCATGGCATACCAGCGTAAACGGCACTAAGAGACGGATGAGAAGGCAGCGTTGCGGCCGAAGACCAGTTGCCATGATTGGGGATTGTAATAAATCCCATCTTCACATGATCGCTAGCCTGTGTTGTGTACCGAAGCCCTGGTGAAACTGAATCCGGAAGTGAACTAGAATCGACGTCAAAAAAAATTTCTCGGCCAACCATTAATTTGTACAGGCGTTGGAAGTCTTCGTCACGCTGGTGCTCGGCGATATCGAAAATCAACTGCTCAAGATCGCGTGAATCCCTCTTTTTTTCTTCAAGAAACTGAACATTCGAATTTCTGCCTAACGTGCCAAGCTAACCGGCACGACAAGCGCGAAGCGATTGGCGTGTCCAGCGAACGGAGTGAGCGAGGTTGAGCGCATTGTTAGCCCTCTGCCTCAGAAATAAGCGAAACAACAAATTCATTGTCAGGCTCGAACGGAGCGACGCAAGCTTTGACGTATTCGACCTTGTCTTGTGCGGTCATGGCTAACCAGTGCGGCTGCATCGCGTCGGACTTTAGGCGAGCGCGTACAACCGGCAACACCACGTTCGAGGGCAACGACGCAATCCATTCCTTATGTAAGTGGACACGCGACTCATTCCCAGACTCCTGATATGACCGAAGTAGGCCGTCTGAGATTCGCTGCGAAAGCTGGCGAACGTATGGGCTTCCCCAGATATCGGTGTCTTCAGGATTTTCATGGAACTTGGCTTCGGCGACCAACCGCCAGAGAGCCACGAGCTCCAATGGGTCTGATACCTCGAATAGCGGCGCTGCGTTTTTCATTGGCTAACGTGCCAAATTCAGCCGCGCCGCAGGCGTCGGCTGGAATGCTTGGTTGGGCGAGATGCCACTGATATGGTTACCGCGCATGATGGGCCTTGTAATCAGCGATCGCTTCAACAACGGTCTCCAAAATCATATCAGTGTCCTTGCGCCATACGAAATCCGTGTCTTGGCGAGTAACTACGACCGAACAAACCCTCGTCGCACGTTCGGCATCCCATTTAAGGAGCACCATCGCGCCTTCGGAACGAAGCTCCTCGATTAGCGGGAGCAAATCATCGAGTCCAGTCATAGTTGTAAAAGGTTGGCCCAACGTTTCAAGCTAACCGGCGCTGCGCGGCGTTATCGCGCAGCGTCCAGCGACCAAAGGGAGCGAGGTTGAGCGCAAGGTTGGGCTGTTGCTCATGCAAAGCCACCGCAAACCTGCTTAGCCACGTCCCAACAAGACGCACAGTAAATCTTAAAGTCGGCTTCACGAAACCATTGATCCTGCGCGTCGTCAGCGGCGGCAAGCAACTTGTCCTCGCACGATTTACACCATGCATCTGGCCGAGCAAGATCATCAGTGCTTCCCCAAAAGAAACCGACTTTTTCGCCAGTATCGACGGCGTGCGCAATATGGACGCAGACTAGACTTATCCCTTGTTCACCATGGGCGGGGCAGTTACAGGTTTTCTTCATAGTTTTAGATGCGGTGTATGCCTATGGCCCAACGTTTCAAGCTAACCGGCGCTGCGCGGTTTTATCGCGCAGCGTCCAGCGACCAAAGGGAGCGAGGTTGAGCGCATTGTTGGGCAATTATCAGATCGGATCACAGCCCTGTGGAAACTGACTAGCTTGCTTCCATTCCTCGTCATTCAAATCACCTTTCAAATTGCGCCGGTACCACGCACGGTTGAGGTGCGAATACACATGCCCGAGGTCCACCCGTAGCTTTGACTCGTCGCACCCAGGATCAGATTCCAAGTCCGAGATGAGCCGTTCCAGATGCTCTTTCGCATCTTCAAGTTCATACATGAGTGCGGACCACTCGACGGGATCGTCTTTTTTTGAAATCACCAACACCCTTTCCCAGCAGCCCAACGTTCAAGCTAACCGGCGCTGCGCGGCTTTATCGCGCAGCGTCCAGCGACCAAAGGGAGCGGGGTTGAGCGTATTGTTGGCGCCAGCGTCCCCGCGACGAACTGCCACCGAAGCCACCGCAGCCAACAAACCAGCGGACCCGGCGCCGCGCCCTGCCACGCCAGCACGCGCCGCAAGGGGCCAAGCGCCAAGCCCCGCCGCAATTGCGCGCACGGCTACGGGGGAAACGCCAAGCCCTGCGGCGCGGCCAGCACCGCCACTAGCCCGCACGCCAAGCGCAGCCACAGCGGTTAAACCGCCACGGCACACAACGCCAAACGGAGCCAGTAAATTCAATGCAACCACCTTACCCACGCCAACGTGCGGCGTAACCGGCGCGCGTCAGCGCGTCCGCGTTGATGAAATGGTTGGGCAAAATTACCATGCGCGCTCCTTGAAACCCGGTATCGCGTCCAAAGGGTACGGGAAGACCGGTTCCATCTTCTGCGTCTGCATGGCCGAAACGAGCTTTCTATATTTTTGAAGCAAGAAGCCCCTCGACGCCCAGTCTTCCATTTCGTCCTTGAGGCCGGGTTCGACGAAACTTGCGCCTTCTTCTTCGTCCCCAATCATGATTCGTGTGTATTCCCAGTCGTAACGAAATACGACCTCGAATGCGCCGACAAATTCCGCAAGCGCGATTTCCAATTCATTTTTTTCCATGGGATTCCTCGACGGCCCAACGTTCAAGCTAACCGGCGCTGCGCGGTTTTATCGCGCAGCGTCCAGCGACCAACGGGAGCGGGGTTGAGCGCTTTGTTGGCGCTAGCGTCCCGCGAACAAGCTGCAACCGAAGCCGCAGCACCAAACAAACCAACGGCACCAATGCCACGCGCAGCCACGAGCGCATGCGCCCCAATGGGCCAAACGCCACGCCCAGCCACACCGGCATGCGCCGCAAAGAACGAAGCGCCAAGCCCTGCGCCAAAGGGGGATGCACCACAAGCCCGCACACCAAGCGAAGCCGCAGCGGCTTCATCGCCGCGATAGCCAACACCAAGCGTAGCCAGTACATTCAATGCCGCCATCTTACCCACGCCAACGTTCAAGCTAACCGGCGCTGCGCGGCTTTATCGCGCAGCGTCCAGCGACCAAAGGGAGCGGGGTTGAGCGGATTGTTGGCGCCAGCGTCCCCGCGACGAACCGCCACCGAAGCCACCGCAGCCAACAAACCAGCGAACCCGGCGCCGCGCCCTGACACGCCAGCACGCGCCGCAAAGGACCAAATGCCAAGCCCCGCCGCAATTGCGCGCACGGCCACGGGGGAAACGCCAAGCCCTGCGGCGCGGCCAGCACCGCCACTAGCCCGCACGCCAAGCGCAGCCACAGCGGTTAAACCGCCACGGCACACAACGCCAAACGGAGCCAGTAAATTCAATGCAACCACCTTACCCACGCCAACGTGGAACTAACCGGCGGCGGAAGCGCGCAGCGCTGTAGCCGTCCGGTTGAGTGTAGTGTTGGACACGCGCGTGAACTGGCCGCGAAGGCCCAGCCGACAGCGTGTCCGCGAATGCGCCCAGGCTAGCAGCGGCGGGCCGTACTGCACTGGACTTGCCACCGATATTTGCGCATACGGCGGCCCAAACGGCACCGCAAGCCGCGCTGGCGGATTTGCCAGCGGCCCAAGTGCCGAACGAAGTGGTCGAAGTCTGCATCATGTTCAAAGCGATGGCCAACGTTCAAGCTAACCGGCGCTGCGCGGTTTTATCGCGCAGCGTCCAGCGACC
>CBIHOX010000021.1:0-56227 GCA_966211685.1 uncultured Pseudoduganella sp. | reverse complement strand
GACGGCAGGCGCTTCTCGATGGTTTCCTTGCCGATGTGGCGCAGGTCCAGCAGCACGTGGTCCTTGTTCGGACCGCAGCCGCGGCCTTCCTTGATTTCCTGGTCCATCGAACGCGACACGAAGTCGCGCGGCGCCAGGTCTTTCAGGGTCGGCGCATAGCGTTCCATGAAGCGCTCGCCCTGCGAGTTGATCAGGATACCGCCTTCACCGCGGACACCCTCGGTGATCAGCACGCCCGCGCCGGACACGCCGGTCGGGTGGAACTGCCAGAATTCCATGTCCTGCAGCGGCAGGCCGGCGCGCGCGGCCATGCCCATGCCGTCGCCGGTGTTGATGAACGCGTTGGTCGAGGCGGCGAAGATACGGCCGGCGCCGCCGGTGGCGAAGATCGTGGTCTTCGCTTCCAGCATCATGACTTCGCCGGTTTCCATTTCCAGCGCGATCACGCCCACCACGTCGCCGTCGGCGTCGCGGATCAGGTCCAGCGCCATCCACTCGACGAAGAAGTGGGTGCGGGCACGGACGTTACGCTGGTACAGCGTGTGCAGCAGCGCGTGGCCGGTACGGTCGGCCGCGGCGCAGGCGCGCTGCACGGGCTTCTCGCCGAAGTTCGCCGTGTGGCCGCCGAACGGACGCTGGTAAATCGTGCCGTCCGGGTTGCGGTCGAACGGCATGCCGAAGTGTTCCAGCTCGTACACGACTTTCGGCGCTTCGCGGCACATGAATTCAATCGCGTCCTGGTCGCCCAGGTAGTCGCCACCCTTGACGGTGTCGAACATGTGCCAGAACCAGTTGTCTTCCGCCATGTTGCCCAGCGACGCGCCGATGCCGCCCTGCGCCGCCACGGTGTGCGAGCGGGTCGGGAACACTTTCGACAGCACGGCCACGTTCAGGCCGGCTTCCGCCAGTTGCAGGGAGGCGCGCATGCCGGAACCGCCGGCGCCCACGATCACCGCGTCAAAGCGGCGGGAAGGAATTGCAGATTTGATTGCTGCCACGATTTATACGCTCCACAGAATTTGTACCGACCAGGCGGCGCAGCCGACCAGCCACAGGATGGTTGCGATTTGCAGCGCCAGGCGCACGCCAACCGGCTTCACGTAGTCCATCCAGATATCACGCACGCCTACCCAGGCG
This sequence comes from uncultured Pseudoduganella sp., assembly GCA_966211685.1. Taxonomy (GTDB): domain Bacteria; phylum Pseudomonadota; class Gammaproteobacteria; order Burkholderiales; family Burkholderiaceae_D; genus Rugamonas. Next base: position 55,090 of record CBIHOX010000021.1, on the reverse strand, counting down.
TGGTAGAACAGGCCAAACAACGTCACTGCGGAGAACAGCTTGAACCATTGTTTTGCGAACAGGCCGGCCCAGCCTTCATACGTGAAGTTGCTGCCGGTCAGGAAAGAAATCAGCAGGACGGCGGTGTATACCACCATCAGCACGGCGGTCACGCGCTGCGCCAGCCAATCCTTGACGCCATAGCCCGCGCCGACGACGAGGCGCTTAGGTCCGATATTATTGTTTGCCATTTTCAGAACACTCCAAACAGTTTCAGTGCCACCAGCACGGTCAGCGCCAGGCTGATGGTCAGGACGGTCGCGGACGACTTGCGGGCGGAATCCTTGTCCAGGCCCACGTGCATGTCCATGACCAGGTGGCGTACGCCAGCGCAGAAATGGTGGAAATAGCCCCATACCAGAGCCAGGATGATCAGCTTGGTGATTGGCTGCTGGGCGATGCCCTGGAAGTAGGCAAACGAAATTTCAGAGCGGATGCTCAGCTCCAGCAGGTACAGCACGACCGGCAACAAGGCAAACATCATGAAACCGCTGATGCGGTGCAGAATCGACACGATCGCTGCCAGCGGCATGCGGTAGTTGGACAATTCCGTTACATGAATATTGGTGAACTTCGGCCGCTGTTTTGTTGCATCCCTTACGGCTTCTGACATGTCAAGACCTCCCTATCTATAACTAAAATTTTGCAGGACAGCGATTTTCGCCTATTTTCACTGTCCAGACCAATATCTATTGTTACATATAACGATAATTATGTTTTATCGCTTAGTTGGTCATGTCATTTAGGCATGACTCTTTTTTATTAGCGCAATCATGCCCATCGGCGAAGGGGGCGGCGCGTCTCCTGAATCAAATCGGTTCGGGTACATCCATGCGGCGGGCAACGGGTACGTCAGTTGTCAAATGTGCCAGCCGCATCATGCTTGTTCGATGTTCTTTAGTGGATCAGCTCAAATCGTTCTGGTAATGATGGCGCTGGGTGGAATACAGCCCCCGGCGCAGCTCGACCGGCTTGTCGCCATACGTGAACGACACACGTTCAGACATCAGCAATGGAGTACCGGCAGCCAGCTGCAGCAATTCCGCTTCGGAATCGCCTGCACACACAGCGCGGATCTTTTCCTGCGCGCGGATCATGCGGGTGCCAAACTCAGATTCGAACAGGCCGTACATCGGCCCCTTGTATTCGTTGAGACGCTCGGCCGTCAGGCCTTTGAAGATCAAGCCGGGCAGCCACAGTTCTTCCACGATGGTGGGAGTGCCATCAAAGGACTGCACGCGCTTGATGAAGACGACCGCATCGCCGGATTTCAGATCCAGCAGGCGCGCCACGTCGGCGGGCGCGCGCATGCGCTTGACTTCGATAAATTTGGATTCGGGATAGTGCGGCACGCCTTCGTCGGGCATCAGCCGCAGGAAACGGAAGTGTGCGCGCGCTTCATGGTGGGTCGACACGAACGTGCCCTTGCCCTGCTTGCGCACCACCAGGTTTTCCGCCGCCAGCTCGTCGATCGCCTTGCGCACGGTGCCCTGGCTGACCTTGAAGCGGCCGGCCAGCTCGACTTCGCTGGGGATCAGTTCGCCCGGCTTCCATTCGCCGGACTGCAGGCTTTGCGTGATCAGCGCCTTGATTTGCTGGTACAGCGGCGAAAACGTCGGCGACGGGCCGCCGGCCGGGGAGCCGGATGCGCTTTGCAAGTTTGCGCTGTTCAGATTGGACGAGGCGTTGTTCATGGGCAGGCATTTCACCACATTTACCCCTCGCCGTCCAGAAAAAACGTCAACTTATCTGTCTTATATAAGACATAAGATAGCGTTGACAGGAAGTCCAGACCAGCCTACACTCGTGAGCTGTGCTTATTTGGCCAGCCCAATTGACAACTGATCCAGAAAAGCATAGTGCAGTGCCGGAAAAAGGCAAAGCAGATTTTGCAGTCTTGTATCAATTAAAAGATGGTGTGGCGGCGCGCCCGCCGTCGCGCCGCACCGCAGCAAATTGAGGCAACACCCGCAATTTTTCCTGACCGGTTTTGGTATCATTACATTTTTCCCCGACCCGGGCCCATAGCTTTCGTTTTCAATCCAACCTGGAGATTCATCATGGCTAAAACCCCAATGCGTGTTGCCGTTACCGGCGCTGCTGGCCAAATCGGCTATTCCCTGCTGTTCCGCATCGCTAACGGCGACATGCTGGGCAAAGACCAGCCAGTCATCCTGCAACTGCTCGAAATCCCTGACGAAAAAGCGCAGAAGGCGCTGAAAGGCGTCATGATGGAAATCGACGACTGCGCCTTCCCGCTGCTGGCAGGCATGACCGCCCACTCCGACCCGATGACCGCGTTCAAGGACGCCGACGTCGCCCTGCTGGTTGGCGCCCGTCCACGCGGCCCAGGCATGGAGCGCAAGGACTTGCTGGAAGCGAACGCCCAGATCTTCACGGTGCAAGGCAAGGCGCTGGACGCCGTCGCTTCGCGCAACGTGAAAGTGCTGGTGGTCGGCAACCCAGCCAACACCAACGCCTATATCGCCATGAAATCGGCGCCGTCGCTGCCGGCCAAGAACTTCACCGCCATGCTGCGCCTGGACCACAACCGCGCGCTGTCGCAAGTGGCCGCCAAGACCGGCACCCAGGTGAAAGACATCGAGAAGCTGACCGTTTGGGGCAACCACTCGCCAACCATGTACGCCGACTACCGCTTCGCCACCGTGAACGGCCAGTCCGTGAAGGACATGATCAACGACCAGGAATGGAACGCCAACGTGTTCCTGCCGACCGTGGGCAAGCGCGGCGCCGCCATCATCGAGGCGCGCGGCCTGTCGTCGGCCGCTTCGGCCGCCAACGCCGCCATCGACCACGTGCGCGACTGGGTGCTGGGCACCAACGGCAAGTGGACCACCATGGGCGTGCCATCGGACGGTTCGTACGGCATCCCGGAAGGCACCATGTTCGGCTTCCCTGTCACCTGCGAAAACGGCGAATACAAAATCGTCCAGGGCCTGGAAATCGACGCGTTCTCGCAAGAGCGCATCAACATCACGCTGAAGGAACTGACCGAAGAGCGTGAAGGCGTAAAACACCTGCTGCCATAATCTGGCACACTGCGGCATATGGACCCGGTCAAACCAGCCATCAGCCGCACCCGCCGCCCCGCTGCCGCTTCCGCCGGCAGCGGGGCGGTGGCGTCTCAGCCTGCCTCGCCGCAGGCCCCCGCGCAGTCCCCATCCCCCCACAACACGACTTCCAGCATGCATCCATCCGAGGTCTTATTCCAGGGCACACGCCAGCCACTGCTGCTTCCCGCCTGCGACCATTACGCCGGCTCTGAAAAGCTGATGCGCAAATCGATTGCCTTGCAACAAGAAATTGGTCCCCTGTTCGACATCACGTTCGATTGCGAAGACGGCGCCTCCGCCGGCGGCGAAGCCGCGCACGCCGAACTGGTGGCGGCCATGCTGTGTGACGAAAGCAACAAGTTCAACCGCATCGGCGCCCGCGTGCACGACCTGCATAGCGCGCATTTCGAGCGCGACGTCGAGATCATCGTTAGCCGCGCCGCGCGCCAGCTGGCCTACGTGGTGTTGCCCAAGCCCGATTCGCTGGCCGACGTGAAAAAAGCGCTCGACCTGGTCAACCACCATGCCAACAAGGCCGGCCGCCACGGCCTGCCCGTGCACGTGCTGATCGAAACCCACGGCGCGCTGCGCGACGCCTACGACATTGCCGCCCTGCCCCAGGTCGAATGCCTGTCGTTCGGCATCATGGATTTCGTGTCGTCGCACTACGGCGCCGTGCCCGGCAACGCGATGCGCACGCCGGGCCAGTTCACGCACCCGCTGGTGGTGCGCGCCAAGCTGGAAATCGCGGCGGCCTGCCACGCGCACGGCAAGGTGCCGTCGCACAACGTGACCACGGAAATCAAGGACCCGGCCGTGGTGGCCAACGACGCCCAGCGCGCCGCCGCCGAATTCGGCTATACGCGCATGTGGAGCATCCACCCGAACCAGATCAAGCCGGTCATCAAGGCGTTCACGCCGCGCCTGTCGGAAGTCAACGAAGCCGCCAACATCCTGCATGAAGCGGCGCTGGCCCAGTGGGGCCCGATTTCCCACGGCGGCCGCCTGCATGACCGCGCCAGCTACCGCTATTACTGGACCGTGCTGCAACGCGCGCGCCTGGCTGGCCTGACCCTGCCGGAATCGGCAATTGCCCTGCTTAACACCCCTGCATCGGAAGCATCATGAAGACTGTCTCTCAATTGTTCCTGGCCTGCGCACTGGCGCTGGGCTCGTTCTCCCTGGCCGGCGCCGCGCACGCGGAAGTCGACACCCATGCCAAGACGGCGAAAAAAGCCGTGAAAGGCAAGAAAGCCGCCAAGCCGTCTGAAACCGGCGCCGCGCCGGCCGTGTCGCCGGAAGACAAGGAAGAAGCCGACGAACCGGCCGTGACGGATTCATCCGTCACCGAATTCCACTGCGAGCTCGGCAACAAGATCACGATTTACACCAACGCCAGCGACGACAACCACATCGCGCTGCGCTGGAAGAAACGCCTGCACCGCCTGACCCGCGTGGGCACCACCACCGGCGCGCACCGTTTTGAAAACAAGCTGTATGGCCTGATCTGGATCGGCATCCCGGCCAAGGGCATGCTGCTGGACTCCAAGCAAAACCGCCAGCTGGCCAACGAATGCAAGAGCCCGGAACAAGCGAATCCGGCAACCGCAACGGCAACGGCGCCCGCACAAGGCTGAAGCAGCAAGACCGCGCCACACCCGCATTACCCGCGTCACCCGCACCAAGGATACCTATAACTGACGATACTCACTGAAGGAGAGGTCATGTCCCGCAACACTCTGAATACGCTCAAGGAATTTGACATCGCCGGCAAGCCGGGCAAGCTGTACTCGCTGCCGGCGCTGGAAAAGAGCCTGGGCATCAAGCTTTCCCGCCTGCCGGTATCGATCCGCGTGGTGCTGGAATCCGTGCTGCGCAACTGTGACGGTAAAAAAGTCACCGAGGAACACGTCAAACAGCTGGCCGCCTGGAACCCTGCGGGCGAGCGCACCGAGGAAATCCCGTTTGTGGTGGCGCGCGTGGTGCTGCAGGACTTCACCGGCGTGCCACTGCTGGCCGACCTGGCCGCGATGCGCAACGTGGCCTCGAAAATGGGCGTCAATCCCAAGAAAATCGAACCGCTGGTGCCGGTCGACCTGGTGGTCGACCACTCGGTGACGATCGACCATTTCCGCGAGAAAAAAGCGCTGGACTTGAACATGAAGCTGGAATTCTCGCGCAACACCGAGCGCTACCAGTTCATGAAGTGGGGCATGCAGGCATTCGACACGTTCGGCGTGGTGCCGCCGGGCTTCGGCATCGTGCACCAGGTGAACCTGGAATACCTGGCGCGTGGCGTGCACAAGACCGATGAATCCGTGTATTACTCGGACACGCTGGTGGGCACCGATTCGCACACCACGATGATCAACGGCATCGGCGTGGTGGGCTGGGGCGTGGGCGGCATCGAGGCCGAAGCCGGCATGCTGGGCCAGCCGGTGTACTTCCTGACCCCGGACGTGATCGGCGTGAACCTGACCGGCGTGCTGCGCGAAGGCTGCACCGCGACCGACCTGGTGCTGACCATCACCGAGATGCTGCGTAAAGAGAAGGTCGTCGGCAAGTTCGTGGAATTCTTCGGCGAAGGCACCGCGTCGCTGTCGACCACCGACCGCGCCACCATCGGCAACATGGCACCGGAATACGGCGCGACGATGGGCTTCTTCCCGGTCGACGAAAAGACCGTCGACTACTTCCGCGGCACCGGCCGCACGGAAGAAGAACTGGCCGCCTTCGAAAACTACTTCAAGGCCCAGCAACTGTTCGGCATCCCGAAAGAAGGCGAGATCGACTACACCCGCGTGCTGCACCTGGACCTGTCGACCGTCACCCCGTCGCTGGCCGGCCCGAAGCGTCCGCAGGACCGCATCGAACTGGGCAACGTGAAGTCGAACTTCACCGACCTGTTCTCCAAGCCGACGAGCGAAAACGGCTTCAACAAGTCGCCGGAAGACCTGTCGAAGGTCTACGAGACGACCAACGGCGTGCGCGTGAAGAACGGCGACGTGCTGATCGCCGCGATCACGTCGTGCACCAACACGTCGAACCCGAGCGTGCTGCTGGCCGCCGGCCTGCTGGCCAAGAAGGCCGTCGAGAAGGGCCTGACCGTCGCACCGCACATCAAGACCTCGCTGGCCCCGGGCTCGCGCGTCGTCACCAACTACCTGGAAGCGACCGGCCTGCTGCCGTACCTGACGCAGCTGGGCTTCGGCGTGACCGCGTACGGCTGCACCACCTGCATCGGCAACGCCGGCGACCTGACCCCGGAACTGAACGCCGCGATCACGTCGAACGACATCATCGCCGCCGCCGTCCTGTCGGGCAACCGTAACTTCGAGGCGCGCATCCACCCGAACATCCGCTCGAACTTCCTGGCCTCGCCGCCGCTGGTGGTGGCGTACGCGATTGCCGGCAACGTCACGCGCGACCTGATGACCGAACCGGTCGGCAAGGGCACCGGCGGCAAGGACGTCTACCTGGGCGACATCTGGCCGACCTCGGCGGAAATCCAGGCGCTGATGAAGCACGCGATGAATTCCAAGCTGTTCAAGGACAACTACGCCGACGTCAAGAACAATCCGGGCAAGCTGTGGGAAGCCGTGTCGACCACCGAAGGCCAGGTCTACAACTGGCCGGAGTCGACCTACATTGCCGAGCCGCCGTTCTTCGACGGCTTCACCATGGCGCCGCAGGCTGCCGCCGCCGGCATCACCGGCGCGCGCGCGCTGGGCGTGTTTGGCGACTCGATCACCACCGACCACATTTCCCCGGCCGGTTCAATCAAGGAAGACGGCCCGGCCGGCAAATGGCTGAAGGAACACGGCGTGCAAAAGGCCGACTTCAACTCGTACGGTTCGCGCCGCGGCAACCATGAAATCATGATGCGCGGCACGTTCGCCAACGTGCGCATCAAGAACAAGATGATTCCGCCGAAAGCCGACGGTTCCGCGGTGGAAGGCGGCATCACGGTGCACCAGCCGAGCGGCGAGCAAATGTCGATCTACGACGCGGCCATGAAGTACATCGCGGACGGCACCCCGACCATGGTGTTCGGCGGCGAAGAATACGGCACCGGCTCGTCGCGCGACTGGGCCGCCAAGGGCACCCAGCTGCTGGGCGTGAAAGCCGTGATCTGCCGTTCGTTCGAACGCATCCACCGCTCCAACCTGGTGGGCATGGGCGTGCTGCCGCTGCAATTCATCGGCAGCGATTCGGTGGAGTCGCTCGGCATCACCGGCAAGGAAACCTATGACTTGACCGGCCTGGAAGGCGAGATCAAGCCGCAGCAATTGTGCACGCTGGTGATCAACCGCGAAGACGGTTCGAAGCAGGAAGTGAAGGTGCTGCTGCGCATCGACACGCCGATCGAAGTCGACTACTACAAGCACGGCGGCATCCTGCCATTCGTGCTGCGCCAACTGCTGGCCGCGTAAAGGTTGCGGCGGATGAGGCGCGTTTCGCACTGATCCGCCCGCCACGCAACTGCCCCGCCAATAACGCCGGATTCGTCCGGCGTTTCTTATTTGGCCGCCGCATGCCGCCGAATCCACTACAATATGCCTAACTTGAAATTTCCTACAGAGAGAACCTGTTAGCGCTATGCGTCGCCCATCCAAAGATTCAACACCAAAACTTACTGCCGACAGCCAGCGCCTCGTCACCCTCGCCCAAGCCGTAGGCCAGGCCGCCAGCCGGCTCGAAGAACGCAACTGGGAAGCCGCGCTGGACCAGCAAATCCACAAACTGCTGAAGTCGGGCCATCAGGACACCATCGATGCGGCCCTGAACAGCCTGTTCCGCGATGACTTGACCGCCTACGACGTGCTGATGGACGGCGTGGAAGCCGTCAGCGAATCGGCCACGATCACGGTCGAGACCGGCGGTACGCCGGTCCAGTACGACGTCTTGCTGGTGGCCGCGCCGATCCTGGCGTGGACGCGCTTTTCCATCGCGTCCGGCCCGATCCCGGCCGACGTGCTCAATACGCTGTCGGCGCATTTTTCCGCCCATCTGCTGGCCGACGGCACGCACATGGCGATGGCCTCGACCCTGTATTCGATCGACCAGCTGCCGCGCACCCATGCCGAAGCCCACAGCAAGGTGCAAAAGCTGGCGCAGGCCGCGCTGAAAGGCGTGGCGTACAAGACTGAAACCAAGGTGCCGGAAACCGCGCCGTTCCTGGCCGATACCCGCTACCTGCTGGTGGCCGTGGTGGCGCCGCACGGCGGCCCGCTGTTCCGCTGGCAAATGCCGGCCGCCGCCGCGCACTATGCCGAGGAGCGCAAGAATGCGCTGGAACAGTGGCGCACGCAGGCGCTGCCGACCGTCAACCGCCTGTTGCCCGGCTGCGGCGTGGAATTGCTGCTGCCGGAAGCGTATTACATGGCGTGCCGCGAAGCCGACAAGCTGATCCGCCCGGTATCGATCCGCGCCGCCGTGCATTACCTGACCCATACGCTGGCGGTGGAACCGTCGGACTTGCGCGCCGTGATTGCCGCTTTTGGCGAAGAAGCCGGCAATGGCCAGGTCGACGAATACCGCGTGGCCTTCACGCCGCGCCAGAGCACCGATGTGGTGTATGGCGTGGTGTGGCCGCTGTATGGCCAGGAAGACGAGGAAGGCACGCCGCCGGAAGGCCCGATTTCCAGCGCCACCCTGGCCGGCATGCTGAAGCCGCGCACGCCGGTGGAGGAAATCGTCGAACACTTGAACGCGGCCGGCGTGACCAGCGTGAAAAAGCTCGGTGAACGCTACGTGTCCGAATATTGCGACGATTGCGGCGCGCCGCTGTTCGCCGACCCTGCCGGCGAACTGGTGCACGCGGAAATGCCGGAAGATGCGCCGGCCGGCAACGAGCACTTCCACTGACAACGGCTGACGGTGACATAAACCGGTCTGCGACGGGCGCCACGGCGCCCGTTTTCTTGTACAGTTCGTTACATCTTTTGCATGCCATTGTGACATTGTGTGAGTATCCGCCATACTCTGCACCGTTACAGTGCAGCTTTTCCACTGAACCAGAGCGATATGACCCCGATTTCCCGCCGTTCCCTGCTTCCCCTCGCCATCGCCATCAGCGCCGCGCTGGCCGGCTGCAATACCAATGACTTGAAACCGCTGAAACTGCAGGCGTCCTCCACCGCCGTCATGCAGGGCGGCAGCGGCATCGCCATCAATGCCAGCGGCGGCAGGAAATCGGACCAGGTCACGTGGCGCCTGCTGCCGGGCGCCACCGGCACCCTGACGCCCGACACCGACACCCGCAGCGCCATCTACACGCCGGCGGACAGCGGCGCGCTGGCGGCCCAGTCGATCGAAGCGAAAATGGGCAATGAAACCCAAACCATCGCGGTGCAGGTGCAGGCCGCGCCCGTGACGGAACTGGTCACGCCGCTGCCGGCATGGTGGCAAGCGTTCCCCAACCCGACCCAGGGCACGCCGATGATCCAGGGCGAACCGCGCAGCTTCGCGCCGGACGGCAATGGCGGCCATTACGTGGCGTACGCGGCCCCTGTGTCGAAAGTGGTACGCATCCGCCCCGGCACGCAGCCGGAAGAATTGACGGGCGTGGCCGGCGGCGTGATCGGCGTGGCCAAGGATGGCGCGCTGTACCTGGCGCAAAGCAGCGCCGACGGTTCCATCACGGTCCGCAAACGCGGCGCCGATGGCAAGCTCACCGTGGTGACGCGCACCGCCGCCTATGACGGCAAGAAAGCCACCGTCGACGGCGCGTCCGGCGTGGCCACCGCCGACCGCCCCGCCCTCGCCATCGACAGCAGCGGCAACCTGTTTGCGCTGGACGGCACCAAGGTGCGCAAGATCGCAGCCGACGGTTCCTGGAGCACCCTGGCCGGCGATGGCTGCGGCTCTGCCGGCGCGGCAAAATGCCCGAGCGAACCGGTGCCCGGCAAAGGCAGCAGCGCGCGTTTTGCCACGCCGCTGGCCTTTACCAGCGATCCGAACGGCACGCTGTACGTGGCCGACAACAGCACCCTGCTGAAAGTCACGCAGGCCGGCGACGTCACCGTGGTGGCGGGCGGCCCGGGCGCATCGCGCAGCGTCGACGGCGGCAGCAGCGAGGCGCGCTTCCGCCTCGCCCTGTCGCTGGCCGCCGACGCGTCAGGCAACGTGTACTGGCTCGACGACGGCAAGGTGCGCCGCATCGCGCCATCGGGCGCGGTCACCACGGTGGCGGCCGGCCTTGGCGCCTACGACCCGGCGCATCCCGAATTGATCGCCTGGAGCCTGCGCGTCAACAGCAACGGTATGGTTGAGTATTTGCGCGCGGTGGATATACGGCGGGTGAAGGTGCAGTAACTGGCGGGCGGCGGCGCCGCGCCGCCACTGGCCCGGGATAGCGCATCGCAAATTTGACGGAGGCCTGCCACGGCAGGCTGTCATTTGAAACCCGCGCCGAGGCGTGTTTTGGCGGTTCAACGCAGTTGCACGGTGTTTGATAGACCGGCATGGGCTGCGGAGATTCCCCACCAGCTCCACCGCAGCCGGATCTTGGCAGCGTTCCCGTCCAAACGCAGGTTTTGTCGCAAGCACTTATGACAAGAACTGGATGCGAGCCAGCTAGAAACAGCCCAGGACGGTATAGACAGGTGCCGTCGGCATCGCCAAACGCCGATGTGGCCGGTTTGAGGCTTACGTTCCGGCCCATGTCGGTTTGTCGGTAGTCCCGATCCACACTACTCCGTAGCTCCCTCACAAGTAGCGACCTCGTAATTCCACCGCCCACCACGGTCTAGGCAGCTATCAATCGAAAGCTCTCGCTTGCCCCACATGCCGGCAGCAATCAGTACTATCGCCAGCAGTAGCAGAAAGCCTACTAAGAACGGTCGCTTCATCGTTTCCTCAATAAACATTGGACAGTCCATTTGGGCGGAGGCTGCTGCACACGGCCGCACATGAACCTCCTGGGCACGCGCCCTATCGTCCCGCCATGTTGGCAACTTGATCGGCTTGCGAAGCACTTGCCGGGTCCATTTTTACATACTGGTCAACCGCCTCTCGAGTGTCCGAAAATAGTGCACGCCGTCTTTTCGCTGGAGTTGACCCGTTTTCGTGGACACCTATCCTGTAGTGACATGGAGGTGCTTCATCATGAAACGGTACAGAAACCCCGCAACACAGCTCCCGCATCCAGGCATAGTGGCTGAGTAGCCAAGTCCATTAAGTCTCCGGACTTATGAAAGGATCCTCCCCTCAATGCTTCCTTAATTCCCCCTCCATTTCCCTATATTTCAAAGCTAATGCAGGGTTATTTAGCTTAAATTTTGGATCTTCGTACATATCGGCAAGTATGCCTGCAGCATAGTAATCGCCACTTGCGGCAGCTTCGGTTAGCAAACGAAATCCTTCGTCCACGTTGGTACTCATTAACTGCCCCCCATATAAACGTTGAAATTCTGGAATTTTTGCAAGAGCTCCTCTTTTAAGCCAAAATTCCGCGAATTCATGATTGCGAATCTCGTAGGAGAAACAGTCATACATATAAGTAATCGAAGATTTATGGCCAATCAATGCTAATGGAGCTCGACCTATAGCTCCTAAAAGGCCATAGACACCAAAAAAACTGGGCGTGACACAACCAACATAAAATAGAGCAAAAATTATTGCTACTGTTTTTACTTTCATTGCCTACCTCCTTGGAATGTCACCATTTTTCCTGGCGAGGAAAAATCAGGACCACCAACCCATCTCCTTTCGTAAGGGCCTATCGATCTATCACCGAAATAGTAGTATGTAGTTGGAGCAGTGACAGACACTCCCATTTAACCTACCTTCTTTGCAATGAACCCAGTTGCCGTTCGCACGAACTCATCAAAATTCAATTCCAAAAAAGGCCTGAGTGACACGTCGCCAAGCGATACACCAATTACTACAAGTTCGGAATATCCCGGTGTTTGCGAGTGCTCGTTGTAATGGTCGTCTAGGCTATGCACAATCCTCTCGCAAACCTTCACAAGCGACTCGCCTTCTTTCGCCTGAAACGTCGTCACATCGACTTCATTAAGCGCCCCAGATTTTCGAATTTTCTCGACAGCGATTCGATTTTGCGGGCTGTCGATAATCCACACAGGCATAAGCTCGTGCAAGGAGATGCATTCGTCCCCAAACATTGGCTCAAGCACCAAAGCCGTCCGGCTTTTTCCTTTGACAATTGCCATGATTTCACTGATCCGTTGAATCGGAAAAAATTATGGGCCTACTCTGGGTGGCCAAGGGGACACAGGAACGCCAGGTCCCGCTTGCCATTCTCCCAATTATGGCCATGCGGAACACCTTGCCCATGATCGTGGTCGTAATCAATATCCCACTCGGGTTGACCATCAGGGCCATAGTGGCGATTTTGCCCACTACCTGGATTAGTGTGAGTCGATCCGGGCTCTCCCGTATTGGGAGTCTTATCTTGGGCCATCCAGTTGCCCACTTTGTCGCCGATATCCTGGCACATTCTTCCTGCGGTTTTTGCAGCTCGAGCCGCTGCCGCTGCCGCATCGTTGATCACTTTTCTGCACCCCGGTGACGCGATGCAGGCCGTAGTGATAACTATGCCCCCGACAACTACGGCATCATCGACTCCGGCAATCAATCCTGTTGGATGGCATAAAACTGCCCGTTGCGGTACATGCCCAGCAATTCCCCGCCCAGCCAGACATAGCTGGCGTTGATCGTGCCGGCTTCCGCCAGCAATTCGCCACCCGGGCCGTACAACTGCGCCGTGCCACCGCCGGAAATTTTATAGGCGCGCTGGTTAAAGGCATTGTTGCGGTAATCGCCGACCAGTACGCCATTGACTTTGGCGCCGCTGAGCCGGTCGAAGTGGTCGTATACATACCCGCGGGTGCCATCGTTGCGCGCCTCGGCGGTGACATTGCCAATCGCGTCGTAAGTAAAGTTCCGGTACTTGCCGCCGCCATAGAATCTTGCAGATTTACAGATTTTTTATCCCATCCACTTTAAAATCTTCCAAAGTGCACGACCATGGTTTCCAGTTACAGAAAAAAACAATAATATGTTTCCCTTTCGCTATGTTGCCATTCTCCCTATCCAAATCATTATAGATTTGGAGTTTTTTTCCATTTTCCACACAAGAACCATTTTTAATTATAAGTAATCGTCTTTTTTCTCCACTAACTCTGTCGACGCGACCATAAGAGATAGCATAAGCCAAGAGGAAATTTCCACATGCAACAATTATAAAAATTAAGCTCACAATGATCATTGCTGTCTGAAATAATATATCTTTCTTTACGCCTGAGTTGATCGATATGAAAATCACATATAAACTAAAAAACATCGACAATACACCAAAAAAGAAATATATTTTTGGTCGAAGTGAGGTATTCATTTGCATTCGCACCTTGTCTGAGGAGAGCTGGATTTCGTTCCTATTGAGCTAGAAGCCATGGATGCTCCCCCTCCCGGAATTCCGGCTATTGCACGCTGCATTACTTGTGTACCAAACGCGCCTGAAAAAGACGTTCCCCAGGCACCAGGTGACATAATTCCGCCCATAACTCCACCAACAGCAGATCCGGCAACTGATCCCCAATTTAAACCTGGGAAGCATGGGGCTCCAACATTCTGCGCTTGGCCAACAAGATTCCCTATAGAACCAGCGGCAACTCTAATTGCAACGTTGCCCATCAGTGAACCTGTAAGCCAAGCTCCGCTGCCGCCAACGAGGGCTCCAGTGGTTGCGCCAATGATCGCTCCACGAAGGACATTACCACCCGTAGCATTAGCACCAAATGCGCCACCAATACCTCCTATGATTGCACCTGCAGCTGCTCCTGGGAGTCCAAATTCTCCAGTCGGGTCGACCTTGTTGAGCGGATTTCCTTCAACGTAGGCATAAGTATTAATGTCACCCGACAGCCCAACCGGATCACTCTGCAAATACCTCCCCAACGAAGCATCATAATACCGATACCAGTTATACCAAATCCCCGTCTCATTATCGATATACTGTCCAGGCAGGCCAATGTTCATGCCGCCAACGTTGTCAGTAATGATCTTCCGGTCAAACGGCGCATTTTGCGCCCGCCAGACAACCGCACCCGTGGCGTTGGTCATCACTTCCGGCCGCCCAAGGTGGTCGTTATGGCTGGCATAAAACTGCCCGTTCCGGGACATACCCAGCAACTCGCCGCCAAGCCAGACGTAGCTGGCGTTGATCGTACCGGCTTCCGCCAGCAATTCACCGCCGGGGCCGTACAACTGCGCCGTGCCACCGCCGGAAATTTTATACGCGCGCTGGTTAAAGGCATTGTTGCGGTAATCGCCGACCAGTACGCCATTGACTTTGGCCCCGCTGAGCCGGTCGAAGTGGTCGTATACATACCCGCGGGTGCCATCATTGCGCGCCTCGGCCGTGACATTGCCAATCGCATCGTAAGTAAAGTTCCGGTACTTGCCGCCGCCGCTCCAGCTCGACAGACGGTTACTTTGACCATCCATCGTATAGGTGTAACTGACGCCCTGCCGGCTTTGCGTGAGACGGTTGCCGACATCATCCAGCGTAAAGCCCTGGGTATCGCTGGCGCGCGATACGGATTCCAGCCGGCCGACGGGATCGTAACCCATGTTGACGATTTCGGATGGGTTGTAGACTTTGTCGTGCAATGCGCTCAGGGCGCCGATATTGTTGTAGGCCAAGGCCACGCTGTGGCTGCTGCCGCTGGTCATTTGAGTGACACGGCCGTCATTGTTCAACGTTACCAGTCGCGACAGGCCATTACCGAACCTCCAGGCATAAGGCTGGCCGCTGACCGGCTGGTACAGGAAGGTATCGGCCAACGTGGCCCAGGTCCCGCCGATACTGCTCGCGATTTTAGAAACGCGGCCATAGCCGTCGTAGCTGTAGGTGAGCGCCAGGCCGCTCGGATAAATCATTCCCGTCAAACGGCCTGCTGCGTCGTAGGTCCATTTAAAGATATGGTTCGTGCCATAGACATTGCTGGTCTTGTTGATCAGCTCACCGGCCGCGTTATAAGTGAATGTCGTTGACCCGGTTGCATCGTTGACGCGGCTAAGGCGGCCTTTCCCATAGGTGCCTTCATCATAAGTGAACGACTCGATCACCACACCGCTGGCCTTGGAGGTCAGCCGCCCGAGCTTGTCCCAGGTGTAGGTGATGGTTTTTCCGTTGGCGCGGGTTTCCGTGGCCAGACGGCCGGCTGCGTCGTAAGTATAGGTGGTGACTCCCGTATCCGGGCTGGTCCGCGAGGTGACGCTGCCAAAGCCGTTATACGCGTACGTGGTGGTCAGCAAGCGTGGATCCTGGACTGACTTCAGGTTGCCTTCGTAATCGTAGCTCATGATGGTGACGCCGCCATCCGGAGCGGTGATCCTGGTCACACGATCTTGCCCATCGTAGTCGTAATAAGTGGTGCGCAGTGCGGTATCGGTGCGGGTCTTGACGTTGCCGTTGCCGTCGTAGGTGTAATCGACGCGCTCGGTTTTATCGCTGTTATAGACCGTCTTGGGCCGTCCAAGCGAATCGCGCTCGGTGATGGTGGAGAACACGCCAGAGACTACGGCGCTCGGTGTCGTGCCTGTGCCGGGAATATGGCGTTCAACGCTGGTGGTAACCTTATTTGCCGCGACGTCGATGGCAGTGGTCATGAACTTGCCCTGGCCGTCGCCGATTTGCTCAACCCGGTCGTACGCTTTATAACGGTACCGGTCCGCGCTGCCGTCGGCATACACGATATCCGTCACCTGATGATTGTTATTGGTCGTGTAGGTGGTGACGCGCGGCCCGGTCGGCAAATTCTGCGTTGCTTTTGTCAGGTTGCCTTTAACGTCGTAAACGTAATCTGTCCACACACCATTGATATCGGTGTACCGGCCAGGCTGCCCCATGCCATTAAACGAAGACCAAGTCTCGGTCTGGTTCAGCGCGTTGGTCCTGGTCGTCATATTCCCTTGCGCATCGTAAGTGGTCGTCGTGGTCGCCGGCCCTTCAGGCAAGGATAAGGTCACCGTGCGGGAGGCAACAGTGCCATTAGGATTGAGCTTATAGCCGTATGTCAGCTTGCGCTGGGCGCCCGTCTTCAGGTCGTCCCAGGTTTCCGTTTCCAGCTGCGTGCCGTTATACGTATAGGTGACGCGCTTGTAAGCGCCGCCGTAGGGGCCGCGATATTCAGACGAGGCAATATCATCACCCTGCCAGGTGTGAACGACACTGAGTTCCTCCGATGTTCCCTCTGCAGTTGTATAGCTCAGCAGCCTGCCGGCACTGTCGAAGGAATAGTCGGTGCGGTTGCCATTCCAGTCTTCGATGTAGTCGATATTGCCGTTCACGTCATATGCCGTCGAGGCACTGGCGGCGCTGCAGGTGGTGGTGGCCTGGCGGGAGACCGAGCGGACCTTCAAGGTACCCTGGATGTTTTCAAATGTGTAGACCGAACTCTGGCCCCGTGCATCGGTCACTGTCGTTGTCAGCGGGCCGTAGCTGAACGTTTCCTTCTCTTCGCCGCTGGCAAGTCCGCTGGTCTTGACGCGGCGATCCGAATGATAGGTGTAGTTGCTGTAAACAGTCCCGTTGATCTTGAGGCCAGTCAGCAATGTCGCGTCCGTGGACGAATAGAGGTATTCCCTGATATCGGGCGAAGCGCCAGGCGACGTCACTTTCGACAGCATGCCGCTGGTATTGTATTCATACGTCCACGCATTTCCCGCCGGATCACGGACGGAGCTTACCCGGCCATTCGTACCATATGTAAATTGCACGGTTTTACCGGTTGGACTGGTAACGGTACTGAGGCGGTTGTTCTGGTAAGTGAAGCTGGTCACCGCGCCCAGCGGATCGGTAATGTAGTGCAGGGCGTCGCCAATATACAGGTAACTGGTTTTATCACGGACCAGCTCCCACGACGTGCCGGGAGTAAGAATCATGACACCGGCATCGACGCTTGCAGTGGTCGTGCTGCTTGGGTGGACCGTATAGATATATGTTTCCGCCGTGCTGGTCGTCGGGGGCGGGACGGTGGCGCTCGTGCTGGGAACAGGCTTGCTGATGCTGGCCGTGCCTGACGAGCCGGATAAACGGTAGACGAAGCGTGCGCCATCGGGTTCTGTGACTGTCACCATTTTAGGGACGCAGACCATCTCACGGTCGCAGGAAACGCCGTCAACCATCAGCCGCGGGTAATCGAAATTCGATAGCCACTGCGGGCCAAACAGGCTGCCGTAAGCGTGCATGCTGCGATATTTGCGGTGCAAGCCTAGTCCTTGATCACCTGCGGCCTGGAAGTCGGTCTCCGGCAACAACTTCTCTCCCGTTGCGATCACAACGGGACGAACCGAGATGGGGGATTCCTTGGCGGTTTTATTACAGCTCGTGTTGGAGTTACCGGATGCTGGCGCCGCAGCAATCTTCCCCTTGGAAGGCTTACCTCCGCCGCCCTGTGGTCGATCTGGGCGAAAATTCCCCAGATCAGGAAAACGGGGGCCGATAAAGTTGGATTGGAATGGTTGGCGGGGTCTTTCTCCAGTAATGACCACTACTTGAGGGGATTGGGGGGCAGGCTGCGGCTTCTCTCCGACAATGACAACTTGCGGCATCTCCGGGAGTTTTTCTGTGTCCGCGTGTGCGGTTGCCGGCAGCAGCAATGGTAGCGCCGTCACCATAAGGAGCTTTTTCATCTTTGACTTTCTCGTTGAAAGAGGCATTGATTAAAAATCAATGTTTATGATAATGAAAATGTGATGAAATTACAACTTTCCCGTGACGCTTAAGTAACCACGACATCAATTGCATGAATGCAGTTAATGCACGGAGATAACAGCATTGTGAAACACGGTGGCCAATGGCCTAGAACAAGCCCGAAATGTAATAAGGGAAGACGCAGGATGCCCCGCACCCTGCAAGACAGCAACCTCTCAGGTCACCATTTGGAAAACGGCAGCGCAATCAAATTGGAGTTCAGGTAGCGCTTGTCATGCGTGACTTCCTCGCCTACCCAGTCCGGCTTGTCGAAGGCCTGGTCTTCCGACGGCAATTCGATTTCCGCCACCACCAGCCCCGCGTTGGCGCCGAGGAATTCGTCGACTTCCCAGACGAAGCCCGCGTACGGGATGCGGCGGCGGTATTTCTCGATGATGGGCTGTTCGCACAGCTTGTCGAGAAATTCGCGGGCGTCGTCCATCGGGATCGGATATTCCCATTCGCCGCGGCTGGCGCCGACACTCTTGCCCTTGATGGTCATCACCGCCCGCTCGCCCTCGATCCGCACCCGCACCACGCGCGACGGGTGCGATGACAGGTAACCCTGGCGCAGCAGGACGGGTTCGCCCTGCTGCATCCAGGCATCGGAGGTGACGAGGAATTTACGCTCGATCTCGATGCCCATGGTTCAATCGTCCAGCGACAGCAGGATCGGCTGCAGGATCGCGCGGCCCAGCGCGGCGCTGCGCGCGCCATTCCAGCCCACGTGCGCATCGGGCAGGTCGGCATTGTCCTTGAACGGCATTTCCAGGGTCAGCGCCAGGCACTGGAAGTGGTGGCCGATGTATTTCGACGCCAGGGTCAGCATGTCTTCCTTGTACTTCGACGCGGCGTAGCCATAGGTGTCCTGGAAGTCCGGCGACGCATTCTTGTAGCGGTCGATGAACGCTTTTTGCGCGGCGGCTTGCTCCGGCGTGAAGTTTTCCAGCATTTCATTGCCGGCCACGAAGTTGTACGGCAGCGCTTCATCGCCGTGGATGTCGAAGAACATGTCGACGCCGGTTTCGTGGATCTTGTTTTTCACGCACAGCACTTCCGGCGAACGCTCCAGCGATGGCGTCATCCATTCGCGGTTCAGGTTGGCGCCAGCCGTGTTGGTGCGCAGGTTGCCGCGGATCGAACCGTCCGGGTTCATGTTCGGCACGATGTAGAACACGCAGCGCTGCAACAGCTTGCGCGCGATCGGGTTGGCGTCGTCCAGCAAGCCGTCGATCATGCCTTCGACGAACCATTCCGCCATCGATTCGCCCGGGTGCTGGCGCGCGATGACCCAGATCTTCTTTTCCGCTTCCGGTTCGCCAATGACCACCAGGTTCATGTCGCGGCCGTCGATGGTGGTGCCGATGTCGTGCACGCGCGCCACCGGGTGTTCGGCCACTTCGCCCAGCAGGCGCAGGTGGCGCTCCCACGAATACGGCTCGAAGTAGGCGTAATACACGCTGTCGAGGTCCGGCGTGTGCTTGACGGTCATGACTTCGCCGTCGAACGTGGTCGGCACGCGGAACCAGTTTTCCGTGTCATAGCTGGCCACCGCGTGGTAGCCCTCATAGCCCTTGGCGTAGGTGGCCTGGCCGGCGTTGGTGAAGCGCATGGTGACGGCCTGGCCACGCGCGCCCTGCAGGCGGAAGTGGAACCATTGGCGGATGTCGGCTGCGTTATCGTCGCGCAGCTTCAGTTCGATGGTGGCCGGGGTATCGGCGCGCACCACTTCGATGGCGCCGGAATCGAAGTTTTGGCTGATTTTGATGGTCATGGGGGTGTCCCGTGTTGTTCTCCAGGACCGCTATTTTAGCGGTCCCGCCCCCATGTTGATGCCTATTTACACCATCGGGTTCAATCGACGTTGCGGCCCAGTGCTTTCAGCGCGGCCCGCACGCCGGCGCCATAGGCGCGGTCGGCCTGGTCGAAATGGCCCAGCTGGCGCTGGACGATGTCATCGCTGACCTGGCTCAGCGGACCGGCCAGGTTGGCGAACAGGTTTTGCTGTTCGGCCGCCGTCATCAGGCGGAACAGGTTGCCGGCCTGGGTGTAATCGTCTTCCTGGCCGCGGCCATCGTAGCGGCCGGCCGCGCCGTGCAGCGCCAGCGGGCCTTCGCCATGGCCCATGCCGCCCTGCCCATGGCCGGCCGCGTGCACCGTGTCATAGTTTTGCGCGGCGCCGCCATTGTGGATCGCCATCGCGCCGTCGCGCTGGTGGTTGTGGAACGGGCAGCGCGGCGCATTGACCGGCAAATGCTGGTGGTTGGTGCCGACGCGGTACAGCTGGGCGTCGTGGTAGGCGAACATGCGGCCCTGCAGCATCTTGTCCGGCGAATACCCCATGCCCGGCACCGCGTTGGCCGGCGAAAACGCCACCTGCTCGACTTCGGCGTGGTAATTGGCCGGGTTGCGGTTCAATTCCAGCACGCCGACCGGGTGCAGCGGGAAGTCCGCATGCGGCCACACCTTGGTCAGGTCGAACGGATTCCAGCCGGTGCGCGCGCTCCACGCATCGAGTTCCTGTTCGGTGGCGATCTGCACTTTCACGTCCCAGCGCGGGAAGTCGCCCTGGTCGATGGCATTGACCAGGTCGCGCTGCGCATAATCCGGGTCTTCGCCGGCCAGGCGCACCGCATCGGCGGCCGACAGGTTCTTGATGCCCTGCCGCGTTTTCAAATGCCATTTCACGTAGACGCGCTGGCCCTCGTCGTTGATCAGGCTGTAGGTGTGGCTGCCGAAGCCATCCATGTGGCGGTAGCCGTCCGGCGTGCCGCGGTCGGAAAACAGCATCGTCACCTGGTGCAGGCTTTCCGGCGCCTTGCTCCAGAAATCAAACATCATGGTGGGCGACTTCAAGTTGGTGCGCGGACAGCGCTTTTGCGTGTGCACGAAGTCGGGGAACTTGATCGGGTCCTTGATGAAGAACATCGGCGTGTTGTTGCCCACCAGGTCCCAGTTGCCTTCTTCGGTATAGAAGCGCACGGCAAAGCCACGCGGGTCGCGTTCGGTATCGGCACTGCCGCGCTCGCCGCCGACAGTGGAAAAGCGTACGAAGGTTTCGGTCTGCTTGCCGACCTGGTTGAACAATTTTGCCTTGGTATAGCGCGTGATGTCATGCGTGACCGTGAACGTGCCATACGCGCCCGAGCCTTTGGCGTGCACCACGCGCTCAGGAATACGCTCGCGGTTGAAGTGCTGCAGTTTTTCAATCAAGTGGAAATCCTGCAGCAACAAGGGGCCGCGCGGACCGGCGCTGAGCGAATTCTGGTTGTCGGCAACGGGAATGCCGGAGGCGGTGGTCAGTTGCGGTTGCTGGATCATGGTATCTCCTGTGGGGGTAAGCGGGCAGTAAGGCTAGTGTAGGGAATCGACGGCAATAAATAAATTTGATTGATTTTATCGATTCAATAGCAACAGTCTAAATCCCAGCTTTCACAGAAGACAATCCCTGTAATGGGGGATGGCCGTGGCGGATTTTGCAGCCATGCCATGGCAAACGGGATATGATGTGAGGAAATATAACGATAACGGGGGCACGATGGACCAACACCAGCCAGACCGGCAAAACCATGTCATGGCCGATGACGTCGAGACAGCCTTGCGGATTGAACAATCGAGCGGCGCCGCCAATGCCTGGGTCTACATGGCGCACAAGGCCGTGCCGCGCGGCGTCATCAAACGCGTACTGGCTTTCCCAAAGTTGCGCAGAAAAATTGTCAAAATTAAATGATTGAGTAATCCGCCACACCGCTGGCGAATCGTGCTAGGCTGGCAGTCTGTAAGTCACGGTTCAGCCTTCGGAGGCGCCATGCATATTGTCCTGAAACAAGCGTTGCTGTTGACGGCCTTGCTGGCCGCTGCACGCAGCGCCGCCGCAACAGAAACACTTTCATCCCCTCCCCCCCAACCTGCCCAGCTGGTACTGCAGCCGCTGGATGACGCCGCGCTGACCTTGCTGGCCGATGCCGCCGTGGCGGCAAGCCAGGCGCCGCCGTCGGCGCAAGCCGTCAGCCCGGTACCGGAACCGCCGGTATACATCATGTTGCTGGTCGGAGTGGGCCTGGTAGGCCTGGCTGCCAAACGGCAGCCGGTGCCGCCCATCTTTAAGAACGACCAGGATTGAATACTGCCGTCACGCCGCCATCCGGCCCGCGCCTGTCATGGCGTGGGCCGGATGATGTCGCACAGCTCTTGCCAACGCGGCAATATATCGTCCTGGACAACAAATATGTTGCGAGGACGTGAATCGCAATTGCGTCACAGCAAGCATCAGCGTAGACTGCAATCACTTCATAAAAGTTGAAGCCCGTTACTGCGCTGCCCTGTCCCTGCACGCGACCTCAACGCCACCCGAATCTCTGGTGTGCCTCTTGCGAGGGCGTGATGTCCGAACTCTTATATCCTTTTGATGACACGGCGGCCGTGAAAACGTACGCCATCCTGCTGGACCGGCAAGTCGGGGTCTTGGCCGCATGGAAATTCATGCTCGAGCGCGGCTTTGCGCCCGAAGAAATCATTGTCACCCTGTCCGCCAACGCCCATGCGGAAGCGTTCGGCACGCTCAGCACTGCGCAGGCCGCGCCGCAGGAATGAGCGCACGGCCGCTGCGGCGCCGGTGGCGCGCCGCCTGCACGGCAGCCAGGCCGGCCAGCATCAGCCATACCGATTGCGGTTCCGGCACGGGCACACGTTCCGCCTGGAAGTAGCCGGTGGTGCCGCTGCAATACGTGGGGCCGCCGCATGGCGAGCCGATATACGGATCGCCCCGCAGCAAATCGACCATCCACATCGAGAATCCCGACATGGCCAGTTCGACTTCCGTGGTGTTGTAGCTGATGCTGCCGCTCACGCGGCCCAGGCGGTCGAATTTCAAGTCGAACTTGTCGTACACGCCGTACTCCAGCGGCGGCTGGTGGCCATCGCTGCCCAGCGCGAACGAATACCCCATGTACAGGATGCCCGCGTCCACAGCGCTCAGTGCACAGGCAAAGCCGGCGCAGCCGCTGAAGTCGAGGAATGCACTGCCGCGCCAGTACGCTTCATCGGTGATGCGCAAGACCGCGTCGAATGACGGCAGCTCGGGGGATTCCTTGACCGTATGCCAGCGGTAGACCACGTCGGCCATGGCAGGCAAGGCAGCGAACAACCCCAGCAAGAATAAAATGCAACGTTTCATGATCTTCTCCTTTTTTAAAGAGCAAGATTATTCACTTTGCAATTTTTATGCCGCGCGATTGGCACGGGGATGTGGCGAAACGCAGACAGGACAGTGTAAGGAAATCCGGCACCGCGACCAGGCGGCGCCGGAACAGCGGGAGGTCAGGCCAGCTTGGCCTTGAAGAAGTCCACCGTGCGCTGCCATGCCAGCTTGGCGGCAGCGGCGTCATAGCGCGGCGTGGTGTCGTTGTTGAAGCCGTGTTCGACGCCCGGGTACGTGTAATGTTCGTACCGCACACCCGCTTCCTTCAGCGCGGCTTCATAGGCCGGCCAGCCGGCCAGGATGCGCTGGTCGTTGCCGGCGTCATGGATCAGCAGCGGCGCCTTGATGCGCGCCACGTCGGCGGCCGCCGGCTGCGGGCCATAGAACGGCACGGCGGCGGCCAGCTCCGGCAATTGCGTGGCGAGGTAATTGGCCACGCCGCCGCCAAAGCAAAAGCCCACCACGCCCAGCTTGCCGTTGCCGCCCGGCTGCGCCTGCAGCCATTTGGCCGCGGCCACGAAGTCGGCGCGGGTCTTGGCCGGGTCCAACTTGGCGAATTCGGCGCGGGCCTTGTCTTCATCGCCCGGATAGCCGCCCAACGGCGTCAACGCGTCGGGGGCGAAGGCAATGAAACCGTCCAGCGCCAGGCGGCGCGCGATGTCTTCAATGTGCGGGTTCAGGCCCCTGTTTTCATGCACCACCAGCACCAGCGGCAGCTTGCCTTTGGCGCCGGCCGGCGTGACCAGGTAGCCGCGCACCGTGCCATAACCCTGCGGCGATGGATGCTCGACGAACTTTGCGGTGAGGCGTTTGTCATCTTTTTCGACAACCGGCGCGGCAAAGCTGGGGCTCAGCGCCGTCAGCAGGCTGGCGGCGGTGGCGCCGCCAACCGCATAGCGGCTGGCGCTGGACAGGAATTCACGGCGCGATATACCGCCATGGACGTACTGGTCGAACAACTTCAATACTTCGGGATCGAAATCAGCTGCGGTTTTGCGGGTCACGAAACACTCCTTTCAGTCGGCGGTGGCCGCCAGTGTAGCGCACGGCCCGGGTGTTGTAGATCTACTTTTATTGCATATAGTTGCACTTTTATCGGAAACATTGCCCTGGAAGCCATTCATACGGGAAATATCCATAATCATCATAAAAAATTGGACCGGGGTACGCCATCGCCATATGATGCACCTGTCTCCTCCATTTCTTCCCAAAGAATTGGATTCAGCCCACCTCCGCGGTGGGCTTTTTTTTTTGTTTAAGCCCAGCAATAACCGGCGCATACTTGCAACTTGATGCTGAGGAGACTGCACATGGCTTTGAATGAAGAATTGAGCTGGGGCGAAGTAGGCAAGATCGTCACCGATTCCAGCACCGGCGCCACGGTGGCCGATGCGTTCCAGTTGCTGTTTGGCGAACCCACGAAAGATTTGCTGCCGGCCGGCATACTGATCTACAAATTCAACAGCGAGTCCAGCGTGGTGCCCGCGCGCTTTGGCGGCGACGCGAAGCTGGGCCCGGGCTCGCCCATGAGCCCATGGTGGAGCCCTTCCCTGCCCTACAAGCACGACGGCGGCCTGGAACAGCGCATCAAGATTGCGCAACTGAACGGCGTCAGCACCCGCGAATGGGGCCGCCTGACCTCCGTCATCAAGGAAGACTGGAATTCGCTGGCGTACATCCTGGAAATCGAACTGGCCGAACCGGTATATGGCTGGTTTGGCGGCTTCAAGGGCATGGCGCGCAGCGGCGGCGGCGCCTCGATGCGCGACGCGCAGGCGGAAAAGTCGGGCGGCGGCAAGAACTTGCCGGGCGGCGGCACGCAGTTCTACATCCCGAACCTGAAATACGCGCAGGTCAAGCGGCACAGCCTCAAGCCGACCTGAGCGCAGGCGGACAACACCTCAACGGGCGCGCCGGTATTCGCCGCACGCCTTGCCGGTCCATTGTTTAAATGCGCGCTGGAACACCGCGCTGTCGGCAAAACCCAGTTCGGCGGCGATGGCCGCCAGGGTGGCGTCGGTGGTCGAGAGCTGGGCGATGGCCAGGTCGCGCCGCAACTGGTCCTTGATGCGCTGCAGGCTGGCGCCTTCGGCCGCCAGGCGCCGCTGCAAGGTGGCGCGCGACATGTGCAGCTGGCGCGCCACCGCATGCACGTCCGGCCAGTCCGGATAGGCGCGCAGCAAGGCGTTGCGGGCATCCTGGCTGACCGGCCCGAGCATGCGCGGCGGCGCGATGATCTGCCCAAACGAATCGGATAAAAACGCGCGCATCGCCATATCGTCATGCACCACTGGTGCCTGCAGCTGCGCGCCATCGAACCAGAAACCCGTCACCGGCTGGCCATAGCGCCGCTCGGCCGGAAAGGCCACCGCATAGTCGCTGGCATCGTCCGGCGCGGCAATGGCGAAATCAAAATGCACGATGCGTAGCGCGCCGCCTGCCAGCCACGCGGCCAGGCGCCAGAACACGCGCACCAGCGTATGCAGCAGGAAGGGCTGCGGCGCGCGCGCCGGGTCCAGCCAGCGCATCTGCAAGCCGGCTTCGGCGCGGTGCTCGGCCAGCGCGAAGTGCAAGTCGTCCTGCAGTAAATTGGCGGCCGAGGCGAGGCGCTTGAGCGCGCCGCGCAAGTCCGGCGCCCCCATGCCGACCCGCGCCACCAGCGCAAAGCTGCCCGGCTTGAACGGGCGCGAAAACATGCCGAGGCCCTCGTCGTTCAAATCCAGCGCGATAGCATAGAACAGCGCAATGTACTGGCCAGTGGTGACGCCAGGATGGTGCGGTTGCCGCAGCGCGCCGGCATCGATTCCGGCGCGCTCCAGGTAAGGCGAAATGTCGTTGCCGCGCGCCTGCAGCGCCGCCAGCATGCCGCGCACGAAGCTCATGCTCAGCAACGGTTCCGCAGGCGGCGGCAAAGAGGCGCGGTGGGGCATGGTCGATGGCGATGCGGCGCGGGTCAAGGCCGGTGAAATGTCGTGAAGGGTAGTGAAGTGTGGTGAAATGCCGTGCAGTGTACGCCAACAATGAGGCGCAATGCCATCAACTTGATGTGCCGCGCCATTGTCCGGCGCCACCTGCGTTCCTACACTGTGGCAACGACAATTTCAGGAGATCGACAATGGGCAAACTGGATGGCAAGACCGCGCTGGTCACGGGTTCCGGCCGCGGCATCGGCCGCAGCGTGGCGCTGCAACTGGCGGCGCAAGGCGCGCGCGTGGTGGTCAACGACCTGGACGCCGATCCCGCGCAAGCGGTGGTGGAAGAAATCGTCGCGGCCGGCGGCGCCGCGGTGGCCTGCCCCGGCAGCGTGACGGCGCCCGGCTTCGCGGAGCGCTTCATCCAGACCGCGGTCGACCACTACCAGGGCGTCGACATCATCGTCAACAACGCCGGCTACACATGGGACAACGTGATCCAGAAAATGACGGACGAGCAGTGGTACGCCATCATCGATTGCCACTTGACGGCGCCGTTCCGCATCCTGCGCGCGGCGTATCCGGTGCTGTCGGCCGCCGCCAAGGCCGAAGCGGCAGCGGGCCGCGAAGTGTTCCGCAAGGTGGTCAACGTCTCGTCGATCGCCGCCAACGGCAACGCCGGCCAAGCCAATTACGCGGCCGCCAAGGCCGGTATCGTCGGCCTGACGAAAACCCTGGCCAAGGAATGGGGCCGCCTGAAGGTCAACGTCAACTGCGTGGCGTTCGGCCACATCGAAACGCGGCTGACCGAACCGCTGGCCGGCGGTGAAAGCAAGACCGTGCATATCGAGGGCCGCGACATCAAGGTCGGCATCGGCGAACAGGTGGTGGAAATGTCGAAGAAAATGATCCCGCTGGGCCGCCCCGGCCAGCCCGACGAAGCGGCCGGCGCGATCGTGATGCTGTGTGGCCCGGAATCGAACTATGTGTCGGGGCAAGTTGTCGTATGCGGCGGCGGCCTGGCCGGCCTGTAGGAGGCCGTTTCAAAAAGCCCACAGCGTTGTTGCAGCGCCTTGCCGTGCAGGCGCACTGTCCGCGGCGCTGCGCCTAGCTGCGGTCATTTTGAAACGACCTCCAAGGAGATAGCCATGCTGCCCCAACTGCACCAACACGCCTGGATGGATGCCGACATCGAGGCTTTTCGCACCCAGGCGCGCCGCTACATCGAGACGGAAATGGTTCCGCACCTCGATGGCTGGCGGCGCCAGGGTTTCGTGCCGCGCAGCGTCTGGCGCCCGTTTGGCGCGCTGGGATTGCTGTTGCCGGAACTGGGCGAGGACTATGGCGGCCCCGGCGCCACTGTGGCCTACCAATTGGTGGTGCAGGATGAACTGGCCAGGGCGGAAATGCCGGCCAACACCGCCGTGCACACGATTGCCGCCCACTACATCATGGATTACGGCACCGAGGAACAAAAGCAGCGCTGGCTGCCGAAAATGGCCAGCGGCGAGATCCTGGCAGGTATCGCGATGACGGAGCCGGGCTGCGGCTCGGACTTGAAAGCCGTGCGTACCCGCGCCCGGCGCGACGGCGACAGTTATGTGGTGGACGGCGCGAAAACGTTCATCACCAATGGCGAAACCGCCAACCTGCTGGTGATCGTGGTACGCACCGGCGACGCGGGCGCGCGCGGCATCTCGCTGCTGGTGGCGGAAACCGACGGCCTGCCCGGCTTCACGGTCGGCCGCCGGCTGGAAAAGCTCGGCACGCACGCGTCGGACACGTGCGAACTGGCGTTCGACGGCACGCGCATCCCGGCCGCC
This sequence comes from uncultured Pseudoduganella sp., assembly GCA_966211685.1. Lineage (GTDB taxonomy): Bacteria > Pseudomonadota > Gammaproteobacteria > Burkholderiales > Burkholderiaceae_D > Rugamonas. The sequence goes on along the minus strand of CBIHOX010000021.1, from coordinate 27,317 downwards.
AACCTGCTGGGCGGCGAGGAAGGCCGCGGCTTCGCCCAGTTGATGAGCCAACTGAGTTATGAACGCATGCTGCTGGCGGTGCCGGCCGCCGCCGTCATCGAGCGCGCGCTGGAATTGACGGTGCAATACACGAAGGAACGCAAGGCCTTCGGCAAAAGCATCGCGGAGTTCCAGAACACGCAATTCAAGCTGGCTGAATGCGCGACCATCGCCCACATTGTGCGCAGCTTCGTCAACGATTGCGTGCAGCGCCTGCTGGACGGCAAGCTCGATCCGGAAGCCGCCTACATGGCCAAATGGTGGTGCAGCGAACAGCAGTGCAAGGTGACCGACGAATGCCTGCAACTGTTCGGCGGCTATGGCTACATGACGGAATATCCGATCGCGCGCCTGTACGCCGATGCCCGCATCCAGAAGATCTATGGCGGCGCCAATGAAATCATGAAGGACCTGATTGCACGCCGGGTGCTGGCATGAGCCCCGCGCAACCGCTGGCCGGGCTGCGTGTGCTGGAATTCGAAGGCATCGGCCCCGGCCCGCTGTGCGGCAGCATGCTGGCCGGGATGGGCGCCGAGGTGACCGTGGTGACCCGTCCGCAAGCCGGCGGACTGGCCGACACGCTGGGCGGCGGCGCACCCAATCCGCTGCGGGCAGGCAAGCGGGCCATCGCGCTCGACCTGAAAAACCCGCAACACGTGCAACAGGCGCTGGACCTGGCCGCGCACGCCGACGTGCTGATCGAAGGCAACCGGCCCGGCGTGATGGAGCGGCTGGGACTGGGCCCGCAAGCGTGCGCCGCGCGCAATCCGCGCCTGGTCTACGGCCGCATGACGGGCTGGGGCCAGGATGGCCCGCTGGCGCAATGCGCCGGCCATGACCTCAATTATGTGGCGCTGTCGGGCATGCTGTCGCTGGGCTTGCAGCCGGACCAGAAACCGCACGTGCCGCCCACGCTGCTGGGCGACGCCGGCGGCGCGCTGGGCCTGGCGTTCGGCCTGGTGTCGGCGGTGCTGCAGGCCCGCGCGACGGGCCTGGGCAGCGTGGTGGACGCCGCCATTGTCGACGTGGTGGCCATGCTGGGCGGGATTGCGCAGATGATCATCGGCGGCGGCCAGCTGGGCGGCCCGGCGCCGAGCCCCTTCCACGATTCGCCCTTCTATGACAGTTACCGCTGCGCCGACGGCGGCTGGATCACGCTCGGCGCGCTGGAGCCGCAGTTCTATGCGCTGCTGCTGGACAAGCTGGGCTTGCACGACGTCGACCCGCGCCGCCAGTACGATACCGCGGCGTGGCCTGATCTGAAGACGCGCTTTGCCGCCCTGTTCCTGGCGCAGCCGCGCAGCTACTGGTGCGCGCGGCTGGAAGGGACCGACGTGTGCTTTGCGCCGGTGTTGACGGTGGAGGAAGCACGGCGCCATCCGCACAACATGGCGCGCGGGATTTTCACCAGTGCGGGCGGGGCGCGGCCGGCGCCGCGCGTGGCGCCGCTGCCCGGCCTGGAATGAGTTCAAGGCCGGCGCGGCGGACCGGCTTGATCTGCCGCGTGCCGGATGGCGCAAGCTGGACGGCGCGGCTGCCTGATATGCCCGTGATGGCCCGTTGCACGGCCGCACCGCTTAACTCAGCAATATGTAACAGTCCGTTACTATGTGCGGCAACACACGTTTAAATTTCCACATGGAATAGATAATCGCCTCACGACATGACTTTTTGCGAGGCCATCATGAAACCTGTCTTTCCTGTGTTTTCCCTGGCCGCGGCCGCTTGCGTATTGACCGCCTGCGGTGGCGGCGGCAGCGGCGGGGCCAGCCCCAGCCAGCCAGCGGCGCAAATGGGCTCGGTCGCGGTGTCGCTGACCGACGCCCCGGCTTGCGGCTTTGACGCGGTCAACGTGACCGTATCCAAGGTGAGGATCAACCAGAGCGCATCGGCCAGCGATACCGACAGCGGCTGGACCGACATCACGTTGTCGCCGGCCAGGAAAATCAACTTGCTGAACCTGACCAATGGCGCGCTCGAAGCGCTCGGTACGGCATCGCTGGCGGCCGGCCACTACAGCCAACTGCGCCTGGTGCTCGATGGCGGCGTCAACAGCAACACCGTGGTGAAATCCGGCACGTCCACGGAAATTGCGCTCGACACGCCGAGCGCGCTGCAAAGCGGCATCAAGCTGGTCAACGAATTCGACGTGGCGGCCGGCCAGCGGGTGGACCTGGTGCTGGACTTCGACGCCTGCAAATCCATCGTCACCAAGGGCAACAGCGGCGGCTACAGCCTGAAGCCCGTGGTGAAAGTGGTGCCGACCGCGCTGAACGGGATCAGCGGCTATGTCGCCACTGCCGCCCTGCCCAACCGCATTGCCGTGACGGCGCAGCAAAACGGCGTGATCGTGGCCGCCACCACGCCCAACCCCACCACCGGCGAATTCGGCCTGACCCGTCTACCCGCCGGCAATTACGACGTGGTCATCACCGGCGACGGCTATGCAGCCAGCGTGGTGGGCGCGGTACCGGTTGGCGCCAGCGGCATGACCCCGCTCAGCACCGCCGCCGCACCGATCGCGCCGGTGGTCTCGTTGAATCGCACGATCAGCGGCAATGTGACCTTCACCCCCGCCACCAGCACCGAACCGGCCCAGGTGGCGGCGCTACAGGCGATCAGCGGCGGACCGCTGGTAACGGTGAAATATACGCAGTCGCCGATCGGCGGCGGCGCCTACACCCTGGCTGGCCTGCCGGCGACGGCGCCGGCTTACGTGAAATACAGCTCCACGCTGCCGCTGGCCTTCACGCCGGCCGTCACGACGCCGCTGGCGGGCCAGTACCGTGTGGATGCCTCCGCGGCCGGCTATGCGGTGAAATCCGTGCCGGTGGTCGATGTGCGCACGACGGACCAGGCCAACGTCAACTTCAGCCTGGCGCCTTGACAGTCGTTTGGTTTGTTTGGATCGCTTCGTAGGTCTTGTACATCGCGTACGAAGCGTTTTTTCAGCCGGCCTTTGGCAAGACCTTGGCTGGTTTGCGCAAGGGGGACGCCATGCTGGCAACCCCTTGCCGCTTTTGCGCCGCGCACGCTACGGCACTGTCGCACCGTGCGCGGCCACTGCCCGGCGACGTGTTATTTCGGGCGGAACATGGCGCACAGCTTGTGGCCATCGGGGTCGCGCACGTAAGAGAGGTACATCTTACCCAGGCTGCCGTCACGCAGCCCCGGCGGATCTTCGCACGTGGTGCCGCCATGCGCGACCGCGACATCGTGGAATTGCTGGACCTGCTCGGGCGACGTGCACTTGAAGCCGATGGTGCCGCCGTTGGCGCAGGTCGCATCCTCACCGTTGATCGGCTCGGTCACGCAAAAACTTGCGCCATCGTGGCGGTAAAACAGGCGCGTGTGGCCGGTCGGCCCAACATTGCGGAATGGCTCACCAGCGCCAAGCACGCCGAGCACGGCGTCGTAAAACCGTTTCGACCGTTCGATATCCTTGCTACCTACCATGACGTGACTGAACATTCAGGGATCTCCTTAGTTTGGGTGGTTATGCATTTGGGTGTTAATGCGGGGGGAATATAGCACTGGTAGCGGGATCGCGGGGTCAAGCCGGTGCAGATGCGGCGGACGCCGCTAAGTACGCAGCCGGCGAAGCGCAAATGCAGCGGCCATGCCGAACGGCCAGCAAACGAACAGCAGCGCTTCCCAGCGCTTCCAGTCCATATAGGTTGCGTAAGAATGAGGCACACCACCCTTGCCGCAATACGCGCCACCGGCACAAAGCTGATAGGGTGCATCGGTGTACATCAGCAGGCCGTACAAGAACAGGCCCATGCAGCCCGCAATGACGCCAAACAGCAGCGCTTGCAGCTTGATGTGCCGCCCCACAACTATCCTGTCACGCAGGTTGGCCATAGACGCCTCGTCTGTGATGGATTAACGCAGGAACTTGTCTGGTTTTACCTCTAGCAAGACCGGTGTGCCCGCTGTCACAAGTGCGGATTCAGGTCTTGCGGCGAGAAGACGGTGGCGCCATACAGCCCGCGCGACTCGCCATTGACGATGCGCAGCGTGCCGCTGGTGGCCCCGCTGTAGTTGCGCGCATCGCCGCGCGGCAGGTAGCCGCATTCGACGGCATAGGCGCCCTGGTTTTTTGAACAGACGAATTCAAAGCAGTACCCCTTCTTGCTTTCACGCGCGAACTTCAGCGTGCAGGGTTCGCACGGGAAAGCGTTTTGCTCGAAGCGGAAATGCGTGACTTTCGCACCGCCGGCTTTCCTGGACAGCATTTCCATCGTCTCGTTATAGGCGACGATTTCCGCATGTTTGGAGCTGTCACTGTTCAGTTCAGCTTCACCACTGCCGCCTTCCTTCCATTCTTTGGTAACGGGGTCCTGGTAATAACACGTGGCGCTGATGGTCATGTCGCTGTCCTTTCACAAGGCAAAGTGGAGGGCGCTTGAAGGCGGTATCGGGAGCCGGTTCACGCTTGGTGAAAACGCAAACATTGTACACTTTGCACATTGCGCCCCCATCGGACAGTTGTCCGAAAGCCACGGTAACTCAAGGGCGATATGCCTCTTGATCAGGCTATCTTGCTGCGACAGCCAGCGACGTTCCCGTCCCCAGGTTTTCGAATTTGCGGGCGGGGAGCATGCCTACCTGCGGTTAATCCTGCCGCACATCGATTGGTGGACGGCCATCAAGCCATTGTGAAAGCACTACGTACCCGTCCCAGCCATTGTTCGTAAGTGAGTTCTTCCGAGCCCGGATCAAAGTAACAACCGACTTGATCGACGAGAATCGTCCGCAATTCGCTTTCCGGCAGCGCTGCGGCCATTAGCGCATCAATCTCGGCAATTCCGGCCGCGATGCGCTCTTCCGGCTCAGACTCAATGATCGCCTGAAGCGCAGCGGTATCGCTGGTGAATTCATCACCCCAGTCTTGATGAAGGTAACCTCCAAGCAATTGCTCCAGGGCGTCTAATTTTAAGTTCATGGTTTAAAGCAGGGAACCCTGTAACGCATCCTCACATGGAAGCCATGGCCTCACGCGGGACATTTCCCGGCTCCGGCACCGATTCCGGGCTGAAGTCTCTTATAGTCGCCAACGTCAACATCCCACGCTAGGTTTCCGCTCATCCAACTAGGCTCCTTGAGTGCTGGCAGACATCGCAGAGGCTGAATCAGCAGGCTGCATGAAACTAGGCCGTTGGAAGCGAAATGTCGTGGGAGCCTCACATCGTGCATATTAGTTCTTTGGCCGAAAGACTGGGTGCCTGCCGACTCCGACGTAAAAGCCGGCGCAGCGCTACGCCCTTCTCTGAAGGCCTCTCACGGTCCTAGCCGCCTGAGTCAGGGGAATTTACTTTCCCCATTTCCGTTCGAAATCTTGAAGTGCACTCATGTCCAAAAAGAATGGCGCACCATGCGTCGTGGCATGGGCTTTTCCGTCAACTTCACGGATGCCACGACAATATCTTCAGCAACGGGATGCAACTCCCGCCACAGCCGGTCACTTGGCCATGTCGGTTCGAACAGGTGAATTTCACTGAACATTTTGCCGATCTCCTTGCCGCCCCCAACTTCTCACAAGCCTATGATTCTAATGAAGTAATTGAACAATATCCTGGCGCATGTATAATTTTTTTGCCGATCTTTTTGCCGGCAACTGGAACTGCGCCACGATAGCTGGATCGAAGGCATCCGGCGATGTGGCCGGCAATGATGTGAATCTGAATGCGGAAGTGGCCGCAAGTAGCAGCAGAAGCGCCGCCAGGATTTTTTCTTACCAAATTTCTTACCAACTGCGCCCCATACGAAAAAGGCCAACCCGAAGGTTGGCCTAACTCGTTGATTCTATTGGTCGGGGCGAGAAGATTCGAACTTCCGACCCCTTGCACCCCATGCAAGTACGCTACCAGGCTGCGCTACGCCCCGACGACTGGCGCATTATAGCAGGCGGCAAAAAAAATGTAATGGGAACGGCAAGTTTGCCGTAAAAATTTCACCCTGCAGCCAGTGCACATGCCGCCAGCCGGGCCACAGAGCAGGATACGACTGGAAAGCATTGGATAGCACGCGATAGCGCATTTTAGTAAGCGCCGAAAATGTGGACATACGCCCGCTTTCCCGGACGCCGCCCCCTCCCCGCCAAGCCCCGCCGCGCCTACAATGTCCAGCCAAGCCCCTCAGTCCCAAAACCCAAAAGGAGTACCCCATGCCCACCACCGCCATCGCCCGCGCCGCGGAATTGATTGCCGACGCCGACGCCCTGCTCGTCACGGCCGGGGCCGGGATGGGGGTGGATTCGGGGTTGCCGGATTTCCGGGGCAATGAAGGTTTCTGGAATGCGTATCCGGCCCTGGGCCGGGCGCGCATGGAATTTACCAGTGTCGCGTCGCCGCGCACATTCCGCGCCGAACCCGCGCTGGCGTGGGGATTTTATGGACACCGGCTGGCGCTGTACCGGGCCACCGTGCCGCATGCGGGGTTTGCGCTGCTGCGCGGCTGGGGCAGCCGCATGTCGCAGGGGACCGGGGTGTTCACCAGTAATGTCGATGGCCAGTTCCAGGCGGCCGGCTTCGATCCGCAGCGGATCGTCGAATGCCATGGCTCGATCCACCATTTGCAGTGCATGGAGCCGTGCCGGCCCGATATCTGGCCGGCTGACGGGTTCCAGCCGCAGGTCGATGCCGATGCGTGCCGGCTGGTCAGCGAGGCGCCGCGCTGTCCCCACTGCGGCGGGCTGGCGCGGCCGAATATCCTGATGTTTGGCGACTGGGAATGGCTGGAGCAGCGCTCCGAGGCGCAGCAGGGACGGCTGCTGCGCTGGCTGGCGCGGGCGCGGCGGCCGGTGGTGGTGGAGCTGGGGGCCGGCACGGCGATTCCTTCGGTGCGCCACTTCGGCCAGCGCGTGGTGCACGAATGCGGCGGGCGGCTGGTGCGCATCAATCCGCGCGAACCGGACGTCGCCGATGCGCGCGATTGCGGTATTGCGCTGGGCGCGCTGGCGGGGCTGCAAGCCATCGATGCGCAGCTGCCGCCGGCACGGTGAGTCAGACGATTTTCACCACCAGCGGCGTCAGGCCGGCAATTTCACCGACCAGGGTCTGTCCGCGCTGCACGGCGCCCACGCCCTCCGGTGTCCCGCTGAAGACCAGGTCGCCCGGCTGCAATTCCCACAGGGTCGACAGGTTGGCGATGGTTTCCGACAGCGACCAGATCAGGTGCGAAATACTGCTGGACTGGCGCACCTGGCCGTCCACCGACAGCGAGATCGATGCCTGTTCGATGGCCGGGATTTCTTCGGTACGGTGCAGTACGCCGATCGGCGCGGAGTAATCGAACGCCTTGCCGACTTCCCACGGGCGGCCCGCGTCTTTCATTTGTCCCTGCAAATCGCGCCGCGTCATGTCGAACCCGACCGCATAGCCATAAATGTGCTGGTGGGCCCGATCGACAGCGATGTCGCGCCCGCCCTTGCCGATCGCCACCACCAGCTCGCATTCATAGTGGTAATTGCTGGTTTGCGGCGGGTACGGCAATTCCGTCACCAGGCCCGGCCTGGCCGGGACGATGGCCGCGTCATCGCCGGGTTTGCAAAAGAAAAATGGCGGTTCGCGGTCCGGGTCCGAACCCATTTCGCGCGCGTGCCCCGCGTAGTTGCGGCCCACGCAGTACACGCGGCGTACGGGAAACAGCGCGTCCGTGCCGGCAACCGGCAACCCCACCACGTGGCGTACCGGGAAAACATAGTTTGAACTCATGAAAGGCCCTCATTCAGGAAAACAGCATGGCCCGCAGCGCATGGCGGAACGACGCCACAATGGTCGCTCGCGGCGCGTCGGGATGGTGGATGGCGCGCACGTGCAAGCCCTGGAACAGGGCGATGACGGCTTCCATCAAGCCGTCCAGCGTGGCATCCGCGGTGTCGAGCCGGTGGCGCTCGCGGGCGGTTTTCAATACCTGGCGGAATTGCGTACGCGAACGCAGGTCGGCATTGCGCACCATGGCGGCGATGGCAGGGTTGCGCGATGCCTCCGCCCAGATTTCCAGTTGCAGTGGAATGTAAGCCGCTTCCAGGTGGTCCGCTACGCTGGCCTCGGCATTGTCCACCAGCGCGGCCAGCGGGTCGGGACGCTGCGCCAGGTCCGCCAGGATGGCCGAGATGCGCTCGACGTTCTGTTCGACGAACGCCGCGATGATGGCGTCCTTGCTGTCGAAGTAGTTGTAGATGTGCCCGGCGCTCATGCCGGCGGCTTTGGAGATTTCAGACATGCTGGCGCCATGGAAACCACTGCGCTGGAAACAGGAAGCAGCCGCATCGAGCACCTGTTGGCGGCGCACTTGCGCCCGGTCAGGGATGTTTTGTCTTTTATCGTAATTACTCATGCAAGAGTACCCTTTCTTGCCCGTACTGTGGGCAAGACGGCACGTTTTGTCAATTTCGACAGGAACGTCGCGCTTATTTGCGATATCATAAAAACAATACAGTTTCATGCGAGGAGGCCGCCCCGATGATATCCAGGATCGCGCCAGCAATTGAACTGCGCCCGGCGGTGGCGGCCGACCAGCCGTTCCTGCACCGCCTGTATGTGAGTACCCGTCCACCGTCCAGCCTGCGCGGCTGCGATGCGGAAGCCGAAGCGTTACTGCTTCGCGCTCAATTCCTTGCCCAGCAAACCCATTGGCGCCGCCAGTTTCCCAACGCCGACATCACCGTCATCGTCGAGCACGACCAGCCGGTCGGCCGACTGGTCGTGCATTACAGCGAACAAGAGGTGCGCCTGGTCGACCTGAGCCTGCTGCCGGAATGCCGCAGCCGCGGTATCGGCAAGGGTTTGCTGCGCGGCCTGCAGGGCCATGGTGAACGGTTGGGTTTGCCTGTGCGGCTGCATGTCAGGCTGGGCAATCCCTGCCAGCGGCTGTGCCAGCGCTGCGATTTCGTGTTCATGGGGATCGATGGCGGCCACGCCGTGCTGGAGTGGAAACCGGCATAAAAAAACCCGCCCTGAACAGTGAGACAGGGCGGGTGAAGCCGCGGTCGGGACCGGCCGCGGTTAAGGGAACGGACTTCCCTGCTGAGAAGTTATTTCACCGGTTCGGCGTCCAGCACCACGGACTGGAACGTGAGTTTCGACGCGGCTTCGAAGCCGGAATCGATGCCGACCAGCAGCCACAGCTTGCCGTCCGCGTCGGTCTTCACGGTCAGCGCTTCCTTGCTCTTCAGCGTCTTCGATTCAAATACCGGCTTGCCGCAATCGGTCACGCTGTTGCCGATGGTGCCCAGCACCTGCCCTGCCTTGCTGCCGCCGGCCTGGTTGCCGCGGTCGATGTTCAGTTCATTGCGGCCATTGTTGACGACGGATTTCGGTTCGATGTCCGACGCCGCCCCCACCACCCACACGGATTCGCCGGGCGAACCGCCCACGCCCATGCAGCCGCTCGGCACATCGGTGGCGAATTTCACGGTGAAGGTGACCTTGTACGCAGCCGACGGCGCAAAGCCGCCGAACTGCTTTTTCACGTACAGGAACAGGTCGTCGCTGCGGTTGTGGCCCGCCACGTAATATCCTTTGCCGCTCAGCGGTGCGCTCAGCGGGCGCTGTTCGAACACCACGTTCTCGGGCGCGTCGGCCGCCGTGTAATCGCTGGAATCGCCTTTCCAGCCATCGATGCCCTGGTTGAAGTCCGCCATGATCTGCACGGGTTTCAGCGCCGGCGGCTGCCCGCCCTGGGGTGGCGTGGCGTCGCTGCCGCCGCCGCAGGCGGCCAGCGTGGCGAGCATGGTAACAGTGGCGGCGCGCTTGGTCAGGTAAGTCATGTCGGTCATTCCCCAGTTGTCCGGAAGCCCACATTGTAAGAAACGCAGCCACTGCCCAACCGCTGGTTTTGTAACCACATATATGTAGGAAAACGCTACAAGTTCATGATAATTCAGTACATTTTCAAACAGGCCGTATCGGACAGGGTTTATTTTTCAGTTGCGGTATTATCGTAAAGACACAATTCCTGCATACACAACCATGGAACAGAATAGCGACACCGGCCGCTTCCTGCCTTCCGGTGTGCCCGGACTGGACACCATCTTGTCCGGCGGATTTACACGCGACCGGCTTTACCTGGTCGAAGGCGAACCGGGCACCGGCAAGACCACGCTGGCCCTGCAATTCCTCACCGAAGGGGTGCGGATGGGCGAGTCCGTTCTCTACATCACACTGGCGGAAACCTCGGTGGAACTGGCCGCCGTGGCCGGTTCACATGGCTGGGACTTGAGCGGCATCCACGTGGAAGAAATCATCACCGACCAGAACGCGCTCGATCCCGACCTGCAATATTCGATCTTCCATCCGTCGGAAATCGAACTGGGCACCACCACCCAGCGCATCCTGGCGGCAGTGGAAAAATACCAGCCGACCCGCGCGGTGCTGGATTCGCTGTCGGAACTGCAGTTACTGGCGGAAAGCCCGCTGCGCTACCGGCGCCAGGTGCTGGCGCTGAAGCAATACCTGGTCAGCAAGAATTGCACCACGATCTTCCTTGACGACCGCACCGCGCTGAACACGGATTTGCAGGTGCGCAGCGTGGCGCACGGCGTCATCACGCTGAGCCTGACCGACCAGGCGTATGGCAACGAGCGGCGCCATCTGCGCATCGTCAAGTACCGCGGCATTGCCTTCCGTGGCGGCGCGCACGATTACCGTATCGTCCAGGGCGGCTTGCGCGTGTATCCGCGCCTGGTGGCGTCGGAAACCCGGGTGCGCCAGCCGCGCGTGCAATTGTCGACCGGTTTGCCCGAACTCGACACCATGCTGGGCGGCGGCCTCGAGGAAGGTACCAGCACGCTGGTGGCGGGACCGCCCGGTTCCGGCAAATCCACGGTAGCCGCACAATGCGTTTCCGCCGCCTGCAAGCGCGGCGAGCGCTGCGCGATGTTCCTGTTCGAGGAATCGCGCAACAACATGCTGAACCGCTGCGACAACATGAGCCTGGGCTTAAGTCAGGCCATCAGCGACGGCTTGCTGACGGTGCAGCAAGTCGACCCGGCCGAACTCACGCCAGGCCAATTCACGCAAGCCGTGGTGGAGGCCGCCGAACACGATGCGCGCGTCATTGTCATCGACAGCCTGAACGGCTACATGAACGCGGTGCCGGACGAGCGCTTCATGGGCACCTACCTGCACGAGTTGCTGACTTACCTGGGCCAGCGCGGCGTGGTCACCATCGTGGTGGGCATCCAGGCCGGACTCATCGGTGGAAACATGACATCGTCCGCGGACGCCAGCTACATTGCCGACAATGTCCTCATGCTGCGTTATTTTGAAAACGCAGGCGAGGTACAGCAGGCGATTTCCGTGTTCAAGAAGCGCGGCAGCAGCCATGAACGCACGCTGCGCCGCTTCTGCATCGATAAACAGGGCCCCATCGTGGGCCCGGTATTGAGCGGCTTCCACGGCATCCTCACCGGCGTGCCGACGCTGGTGCCGCAGAGCGACGGCAACGGCGACGGCAGCCCCGTCAACGCATCCAGGTAAGCCGCCATGGAAAAGCGTATCCTGATCTATGCACCCGGCGGCCAGAATGCGCCCCTGACTGAAAAAGTGCTGGCGATGGCGCAAATCCCGTCGCACATCTGCCCTACGCTGGCGGAGTTGCGCGAACAGTTGCAGCTGGGCGTGGGCGCCGTGGTGACGGTCGAGGAAGCGCTGACGGCCAGCGGTTTCCGCGTGCTGTCCGATTACGTGGTGAACCAGCCCAACTGGTCGGATTTGCCTATCCTGCTGTTGACGCAAAAAGGTGGCGATTCGCTGCTGGTGCGGCGCGCCGTGGCCAGCCTGGGCAACCTCACGCTGATGGAGCGGCCGGTGCGTACCGTTACACTGATCGCTGCGGTCCAGGCGCTGCTGCGCGGCCGCGACAAGCAATACCAGATGCGGGAAGCCAACCAGCGCAAGGATGAATTCCTGGCCAGCCTGGGCCATGAATTGCGCAATCCGCTGGCACCCATCCGCACCTCGGCCACGCTGCTCACGCATTTGTTCCCGCAATCGGAACCGGCGGCCCGCATCAAGGAAGTCGTGGAGCGGCAGGTGGTGCACCTGACGCGGCTGGTCGACGACTTGCTCGACGTGGCGCGCATCACCAGCGGCAAGATCCAGTTGCAGCGCCATCCGTACAAATTCAGCGAGATCATGCGCCACGTGGTGGAACTGTGCATGCAGGCCGCCATTGCCAAGCGCATCCACCTGGACCAGGATTTGCCACCGGAACCCATCATCCTCGACGTCGACTATTCGCGCGTGGTGCAGATATATTCGAACATCCTGTCCAACGCCATCAAGTTCACGCCACAGGGCGGGCGCGTCGGCGTGCGGGCCTGGAAGGAAGACGCACAAGGCGATGCGCCGGCGCGGATTTGCGTCAGCATCCGCGATACCGGCATCGGCATCGACGCCGAGGCCATCCCGAAAATCTTCAACCTGTTCGAGCAAAGCCGCACGGTCAGCGGCCAGATGTCCAGCGGCCTCGGTATCGGCCTGTCGCTGGCGCGCCAATTCGCGCACATGCATGGCGGCACCGTGGAGGCATTCAGCGCGGGGGCCGGCCAGGGCAGTGAATTCGTGATTTGTCTGCCGCTGCCGGACCAGCCGCCTGTCCCCCAGCCCAAGACCGTGCAGCAGCGCATCGATGCGCCGGCGCACCGCCCGCGCGTGCTGGTGGTGGACGACAACCGCGATGCGGCCGAATCGCTGGCGGCGCTGTTCGAAATGGAAAACTACGAGGTTGAAATGGCCTACGACGGCTACAGCGCGGTCGCCGCAGCGGGAAAGACCGCGCCGGACCTGGTCATCATGGACCTGGGCATGCCCGGCATGGATGGCTACGAAGCGGCGCGCCTGATCCGCCAGCATCCGGGCGCGGAACGCATCGTGATGGTGGCGCTGACCGGCTGGGGCCAGAACGAAGCGCGCCGGCGCACGCTGGACGCCGGCTTCGACTGCCACCTCACCAAGCCGGTGGATTTCGACGAACTGCACCGGCTGGCGGGGGAACGGATAGCGAAGGTGACCGCGTAGCGACTGGCCGTGTCATCCGGCGATCATGGATGATGCTGTAGGGCGGATCAGGCGGAACGCCGTAGTCCGCCATGGCATAAATGTCGGCGATGCATGCAACGGCGGATTACGCGGGCTTCACCCGCTATCCGCCCAACGGGTAAGCGCCGTCCTGTCCTTTGGCGACCAGGAGATTATTTCCAGTCGCCGCGCAATTGCGCCACCTGCGTATGCAGCAGTTCCGGCGTCACGTCATGCGGCGCCACCGGCTGGCCGACCGCCAGCGCCAGGCTGGAACGCCACCCCTTGCGGAACGCGCGTTCAAATACATTGTCCTGGCTGCGGCTGAGCAAATGGCCCCACAGGCCGCGCAGCGCCATCGGGATCACCGGCACCTTGCTGCGCTCGACGATCTTGGCGATGCCGCCCTTGAATTCATTCATTTCGCCGGTCGACGTCAATTTTCCTTCGGGGAAGATGCAGACCAGGTCTCCTTCGTGCAGCGCCTGGGCGATATCGACAAACGCTTTTTCCATCAGCCACGGGTCTTCCTTGGCCGGTGCGATCGGAATGGCTTTCGCGGTGCGGAAAATCCAGCCCAGCAGCGGCATCTTGAAAATCCGGTGGTCCATCACGAAGCGGATCGGACGCGGGCTGGCCGCGCCAATCACGATCGCATCGACGTAGCTGACATGGTTGCACACCAGGACTGCCGGGCCGCTCTCGGGAATGCGGTCGGCGTCGATAGTCTTCACGCGGTGGATCGTATGGATCAGCATCCACGCCAGGAAACGCATCAGGAATTCCGGCACCAGCGAGAAAATGTACAGCGCCACCACGGCGTTCATCAGCGCCGTGGCCAGGAACAGTTCGGGGATCGTGAAACCCTGCCCCAGCAGCACGATGGCCACGCCGGTGGCGGCCACCATGAACAGCGCATTGAGGATGTTCATGCCGGCGATGGTGCGCGACAGGTGTTCGGGATCGCAGCGGGTCTGGATCAGCGCAAACAGCGGCACGATGAAGAAGCCGCCGAACACGCCGATCATCACCACGTCGAACAGGATGCGCAGCGCGCTGTCCTGCTGGATGAAGGTATTCCACACCACGGCGGCGGCATTGGTGTAGCCGACGCTGGAGAAATACAGGTCGGCGCCGAACACGGTCATGCCGATCGCGCCGAATGGCACCAGGCCGATTTCCACCTTGTGGCCGGACAGGCGTTCGCACAGCAGCGAACCGGTGCCCACGCCCAGCGAGAACACGGTCAGCAACAGCACGAACACGCTGGAATCGCCATGCAGGTAATCCTTGGCATACACCGGGAATTGCGCCAGCACCACGGCGCCGTAGAACCAGAACCACGAATTGCCCAGCATCGACAGGAACACGGTGCGGTTGCCGGCCGAATGGCGGATATTGCGCACCGATTCGCTGACGAAGTTCCAGTTGATTTTCAGGTCCGGCGCCGGGGCCGGCGTATTGGGCACGCCATAGCTGGCCACCAGGCCGATCACCGCGGTCAGCAGCGTGCCGGCCGCCACCAGTTGCAGGCCGATGCCGGGCGTGGCCACCAGCACGGCGCCGAGCACCTGTCCCAGCAGGATGCCGACAAAGGTGCCCATCTCGATCATGCCATTGCCGCCCATCAGTTCCTCGGGCTTCAGTTGCTGCGGCAGGTAAGCGTATTTCACGGGACCGAACAGGGTCGAATGCACGCCCATGCCGACCACACCGAGGATAAGCAGCCACAACGTGTGCGTCATCCAGCCGATGCCCGTCATGGCCATGATCGCCACTTCCAGCCATTTCACCAGGCGCGACAGGCCGGCTTTTTCAAACTTGTCGGCAATTTGCCCGGCCGTGGCGGAAAACACCACGTACGGCAAGATGAACAGGCCCGGGATCAGGTTGGTGATGGTGGACGCCGACATCGTGGTCCAGCTGGCGGCGTCGAAGCCCAGCGCCACCACCAGCGCGGTCTTGAACAGGTTGTCGTTGAAAGCGCCGAAGAACTGCACCCAGAAAAACGGGGCAAAGCGCCGCTGGGACATCAAGGCGAACTGGCTCGGTTTGCTCATATGGTTTATGTAATTTAAGAAATTGTCGAAATATTATCGCATTAGCGCCTGGAACGCTTCCGGCATCCACGGCCGCGCCGCCAGCAGGAACGTGATCGAATGCCGCTGGTCATACGGCAGGCGCGCATCGTCCTGGTGCTGCTGCGAGAATTCATCGGCCACCTGCTTCAGGCGCTCCAGCAGCGCCTTGGTGGAACGGGGCGACAGCATCACGCTGACCAGCCGCATCAGTTCGTGGCTGCCGGAAAAACGCGTATCGAGGTAATCGCCGGACGCCTCTTGCCGGAACCAGGTCTGGATCGGGCCATTCGGTATCCAGCTGAACGTCCTCGACACCAGCAGCTTGACCCGGTTGTTCGGCAACAGGGTCAAAAAACCGATGCGGTCCAGCCGCAGCAAATACTTCACGGCTTCGGCCTCGCTGATCCGGTACACCGCCACGATTTCCTCGACCGGGATCAGGTTCAGCGCCGCCACCGCCACCACCAGCAATTTCGTGTCGCCGATGATTTCCTCTTCCTGCGCATAGGTCAACTGCGAAATCAGCTGGGGCGCGTTGGTGGCGGCCAGCGCCAATTCCGCGAAATTCATGCCGACCACGTCCAGTACCTGTTCCAGCCGCTCCAGCGTGAAACTGCGCTGCGCAAACATGCGCTTCACGCTGGGTTCGGACAATCCTATGCGCCGCCCTAATTCGGCGTACGTGACGGCTTTCGCCTTCAGTTGCCGTTTCAGTGCATCAATCATGAGGCTGGTATGGGACATGGTGCCAGTTTTCCATCATCGGGTATCGGAATTTGATACCGATCATATCACCTGTGTAACCGGTAGCATATCCGTTGCCAGCCATGTAAGTTAAGACAATGATGCAGGCACTTTCACCACTGGAGATCGATGCCATGAAACGCTTGCCGTCCCGCTTCCAATTGCCGTTGTTGCTGGCTTCCCTGCTGTCGTTCAATGCCCTGGCCGCCACGCCGGCCTGCGCCGCGCCGCTCCAGGTGGCGGCCGCCGGCGGCTCCGGCCTGTCCAACGCGTCTGAGGCGCTGTCGGCCGCCACCGGGCTGGTAGTGCTGGGTTCGCTGTCGGCCGTGGCGGCGTCCAGCTATGTCGTGGTGGCCAGCGTGGAAACCGTGGCCGAAGGCGTGGTGGTGGTGTTGAAAGGCGCGTCCACCGGCGTCGAAGCATCGGTGCAATTGAGCGCCGCGGCGGCGGCCGGCCTGTCCGACGCGGCCGGCAAAGCCATCAGCGTGACCGCCACCTCGACCGGCCACATGCTGGTCATGTCGGGCAAGGTGCTGGCTTTCATCCCGAATGAAATCGGCAAATCGCTGCTGCACCACAGCCGCGTGGCGGTGTGACATGGGCGGCACGACCATGCATCCGGCGTTACAAGCGGCTTCGCCGTCCGCCCGGTACAGCATCTCGCCCCGGCCATGCGCGGCCGGGCGGCAAGCGGCGCGTGGCGCTGCCATGCGTACAGCAGCCCTGCATGGGGTGCAAGTCCCCACCATGCCCGTGGCTCCCCGGCTTGCGGTGCTTGACGCTGCCATACCCGCGGCCACCCGGCATGTGATGCGTGGCGCCGGATCGCGCGCCGCCATGGCGGGCTGGGGCATCGCGGCGCACCTGATGCGCGGCGCGCTTGCCGTGGCGCTGGCGGCATCCTTGCTGGCCGGTTTGCTGGCGCCGCGCGCGGCCCAGGCCGGCGCCAGCTGCGAGGAACGTCCGCTGGAAGCGCGCAACGTGGTGCAGGCCATGGACCTGGCGCTGCGAACCCGCGACGCGCTCGACGCCAGCGGCGCCCAGGTGGCGCTGTTGGCGCGCGCCGGCCAGGATTTGTCGGCCTACGGCTTGCGCTATTCGCACATGGCCTTCGCCTGGCGCGACCATCCGCGCGGCCGCTGGCTGGTGGTGCATGAATTGAACGGCTGCGGCACCGCCAGTTCCGCCCTGTACAACGAGGGGCTCGGCAATTTCTTCCTCGACGATATGTTCCTGTATGAAGCGCAAATCGTCATCCCTTCCGAGGCGCTGCAACAGCGGCTGGTGCAAGTGCTGGCGTCGAACACGCCGCGCCGCCTGCACCAGCCGCACTACAACATGCTGTCGTTTGCGTATGCCACGCGCTACCAGAATTCCAACCAGTGGGTGCTGGAAACCCTGGCGGCGGCGGGCGCCGCGCCAGGCCAGGTGGAAAACCGCGACGAAGCGCAAGCCTGGCTTAAACAGTCGGGTTTCACCCCGATCACGGTCCACCTTCCCGCCCTCACCCGCCTGGGCGCGCGCATGTTTCGCGCCAACGTGGCGTTTGACGACCATCCGTTCGACCAGCGCATGGCGGGCCGCATCGACACCGTCACCGTCGATGCGGTGGTGCGTTTCGTGCGCCGCACGGATGCCGGCGCCAGCCAATTCGTTGTCCGCTGACCTCTCCTCCTGAAAGGATCCATCATGGAACAGGGCACTACGCAGGCCACCATCAACGCCGGCGCCGGCAGCCATCCGCCGCCGGATTTCAATGAACGCCTGCGCGACTGGGTATTCGGCGGCAATGTGGTGGCGAAACTCGGCTTGCTGATCCTGTTCATGGGATTGGGCTTCCTGTTGAAGTACCTGGCCGGGACGTACGTGATCCCGGACGAATACCTGGTGGCCGGTGTGGCGGCCGGCGCCCTGGCGCTGCTGGCGTGGGGCTGGAGCATCCGCACCCGGCGGCCCGCCATCAGCCTGCCCGTGCAGGGCACGGCGCTGGCGGTACTGATGATGGCCGCCTTTGCCGCCGCCAAGGTCTACCACTTGATCCCCGACACGGCGGCCATTGCCCTGCTGGCGGTCTTCGTGGCGTTCACGTGCGTGCTGGCCGTGCTGCAGGACGCCGTGTGGCTGGCCGTGTTCGGCATCATCGGCGGCTTCGCCACGCCGGTCCTGATGTCGTCCGGCGGCGGCAACCACGTGGCGCTGTTCACCTGGTGCGCCATCCTCAACGCCGGCATCATCGCCGTCGCCGCGCTGAAATCGTGGCGCGCACTGAACGTGCTGGGTTTTGCCTGCACCTTTTCGCTGGCCACGTCGTGGGGTGTGCTGCATTACGATCCGGCGGACTACCTGACCTCGCAAGCCTTCCTGGTCCTGTTCCTGCTGATGTACATCGCCGTCGCGATGTTCTATGCACGGCAGCAGGCCCCGCGCCTGACGCATTACGTCGACGGCACCCTGGTGTTCGGCGCGCCGCTGGCCGCCATGGGCCTGCAATACGGGCTGGTGCTCGACATGCCGTACGGGATGGCGTATTCCGCACTGGCGCTGGGCGCGCTGTACCTGTGCCTGGCCATCTTCGTCAAGCGCCGCATGGGCGACCATTGCCGGCTGCTGGGCGAAGCCTTCCTGGCGCTGGGCGTGGTTTCGGCCACGCTGGCCATCCCGTACGGCATCGACGATCACTGGATGTCGGCCGCCTGGGCGCTGGAAGCGGCCGGCGTGGTCTGGACCGGCCTGCGCCAGCGCCGCCCGCTGGCGTGGGGCTTCGGCCTGCTGGTGCAACTGGCGTCGTGGCTGTCGTTCCTGCGCGCGGTCAGCCAGATGAGCCAGGAGCAACTCGCGCACACGCACATGGCGATCGGCTTCGTGGTGCTGGCCGTGGCGGCCTTTTTCATTGCACTGCAATTACGGTCGGCCGACGCCGCGGCGCTCAAGCCATGCGCCGCCGGAACCGGCAACCACCTTGCGGAAATGCTGATGCCGATTGCCGCCGCGTGGCTGCTGGCCGGCGCCTGGGTGGAAGTGTTCGTGCAATTCGACGGCTATGCGGAACTGAACCTGGTGGTCGGCAGCGCGCTGGTGGTGGCCGCGCTGCTGTATGGCGTCTCCCTGCACTGGCAATGGCGCACTGCCGCCTGGCTGGCCCAGGCGGCGCTGATCATGGCCGCCGTCACGTTCATCCTGATGACCAACCTGGCCTGGGCGGCCGATACCGGTTCCTTTGTCGACAGCGCGATCCCGGCCGCGCTGATGCTGGCCATCAGCCTGACTTACGTGGCTGAACGCCGCCATGAAGACGATCCCGGCGCGCCAGGCAACGGCATGCTGCTGTCGTTTGCCGGCGTGGCCTGGTTCATCGTGGCATTGCCCGCGCTGGCGGCGTGGGGCAGCGGCGTGGCCGCCGTGCACTTGCCGTTCGAGACGCTGCCGTTTGCCTGGTCGCTGTACCTGATGCTGGTGGCCGCGCTGTCGGCCGTGGCGCTGCACGCGGCCTTGCGCCGCGACTGGCCGCAATTGCTATGGCTATCGATGCCGGCCTTCGCCGCACAACTGCTGGCCGGCGCCGCCGCGCTGGCCCGGCTGTTCTTCACCGATGAATTGCCCGATGCGGCGCTGTGCGCCGCCGCCATCATGGCGTGGGTGGCGGCCGGCGCCGCGCTGTCGGCATGGCGGCGCACCGGGTGGATGCGCCAGGGCGCGCTGCACGCCGTGCTGCACCTGCAGCTGGTGGCCTTGCCGCTGCTGATGATCTGGCCCGTGCTGCACCTGACGCTGGCCGATGTAATGCCGCAGCAATCGCCATGGCTGCGCTATGTGCCTGCCTGGGGCACGATGGCGGCCGTGGCGTGGTTGCTGCGCTGCGCCGCGCGCGACGCATGGCCATTGCGGCCGCTGGCGCCGTGGCACCGCCGCATCACGTTGCGCATGGCCGTCGCGTGGTCGCTGGCGGTGGCGCTGGCGTGGAACTTTGCGTTCGATGGCGGCATGGCGCCGCTGCCGTATGTCCCTGTCCTGAATCCGCTGGACTTGACTACCGGCTTCGCGGCGCTGCTGGCGGTGGCGTACTGGCGCGGCGCTGCGCAGGAAGTGCGGGCCCGCTGGTCTGTCCGCATGCGGCTGGCGGGCGCCGGCGGCGCATGGCTGTGGTTCAACCTGATGCTGCTGCGCAGCGTGTCGCATTACCTCGGTATCGATTACACGGTTGACGCCTTGATGGCATCCGATATCACGCAAGCCATGCTGTCACTGGTGTGGGCCGGCACGGCGCTGGCGCTGATGCGGCATGCATCGGCCCATGTCCGGCCGCGCCAGTGGGGAGTGGGCGCCGCCCTGCTGGCCGTGGTGGTGGCCAAGCTGTTCCTGCTCGACTGGCACAACCGCACCGAGGCCGCCAGCATCGCAGCGTTCATCGGCGTCGGCCTGCTGATGGTGATCATCGGCTATGCGGCGCCGCTGCCGCGCCGTGGCAACGGCGCCGCCGAAGGCACCGCATGATGCGCCGCCTCCTGATCCTGTGTGGCTGCGCATGGCTGGCGCCGGCGCTGGCGGGCGGCGCCGCCGTGCAGGACATCCCGGCGGCGTACGCATGGGCGTTACCGGTAACGGTGGCCGACGACAATGGTGTGCACGCCATGCGCATGCCGGCCGCGGTCTACCTGCACGCGCAATCGGCCGGGCTGGCCGATATCCGCCTGTTCGACCGGCGCGGCTTGCCGGTGCCGTACGCGCTGCGCCAGCCGCCCACCGATACCTACACCGATGCGCGCGCGCTGCCGCTGCGCATTTTCCCGCTGTACCGCCAGGATGGCGCGCCAACCTCGGCCACCGTGCAGGGCGACTTCAAGCTGGAGTTGCGCACCGACAGCGATGGCAGGCTGCTGTCAGTGACCAGCGGCGGACCATCCACCAGCGCGCAGCCGGTTTCCCGGGGGGCCGCGCTGGAGACGCTGATCCTCGACCTGGGCGTGGCCGCCCGCGCCACGCCGCCCACGGTCACCGCGCTGCGTTTCACGCCGCCGGCCGGCAAGCCCGGTTATACGGCGCAAGTATGGCTGGAAGCCAGCGATGATATGCGCACCTGGCGGCCGCTGGGCGCGGCCGACCTGCAATGGCTGTCGGCCACCGATGGCGCCGTGCTGGCCTGCGACGTGCTGGCGTTCGAGCCGGCGCAATTCCGCTATGCGCGGCTGACCTGGCGCGGCGGCACGCCGGCGCTGTTTGCCGGCGTCACGGCGCTGTCGGTCAACCAGCGGCGCCGGGCGCCCGCCATGGACAGCATCCTGCTCACGCCGGCGCCGGGCCGCGTACCGGGCGACCTGGTGTACGCGGCCGGCATCGGTATCCCGGCCGAGCAGGCGGGCCTGCAATTCACCGCGCAGAACGCCGTGTACGCGGCCATGCTGGGACGCTACCGCGAAGCGCCGCCAATCGTGCCACCGGTGGCGCGGCAGGAAAGGCGCCACCAACACGGCCACCTGCACCACCACTTGCGCGAGCGCCTGCACCTGCACCGCCACCATGCCGGCTACCTGTATCCGCCCGTGCAAGTCACACCGCAGGACGAATTGCCGCAAGACCCGTTCATTCCGATCGCCAGCGCGACCTTCTACGATATCACGCAGGATGGCCGGCGCAAACGGTCCGGCGGCCTGCCGCTGCCGGCCACGCAGCTGGCGCAGTGGGTGGTGCGTCCCTACAGCCCACAGACAGCGGCGCTGCCGCTGTCGGAGGCGCCGAAACTGCAACTGTCATGGACGCCCGCCACGCTGCTGTTCCTGGCCAACGGCCATGGCCCGTACACGCTGTCGTTCGGCAGGGCCGGTGCGCCGCGCATGGAACATGACCTGGGCCATATCGCACCGGGCTATTCGGAACAGGAATTGCGCGCGCTGCCGCAGGCCGAAGCGGGAACCGCCCGGCCGGCTGCCGGCGCGGCGCAGGCAGCGGCGATTGCCGCGAGCATCGGCGCCGCGCGGACGGGCGGCATGGTTGGGCAGGCCGGCTCCGCCGGGCCAGGCGCGTCGCCCGCCCTGGCCGGGCCGGCCGGGTCGCCTGGCGGCGCGGGGGCCGCTGGCGCTGGGGGCACTGGCGTTGGAACCGCTGGCGCAGGAGCCGCTGGTCCCAATGCCGGCAACAGCGCCATGGGCGCGAATGACCCGGCCACCGCCACCGCGGCCGGCGCAACAGGCGCAGCCGCGAACAGCAATACTGGCGCCGGCGCCAACGCCACGCCTGCACCGAGCCAGTCTCCCCGCAGCACCGCCCAAGGCGCCTCGCGCGCCGCCGGCAAGATCGTGGAAATGTCGGACAACGGCCTGCTATGGACGGTCTTGCTGGCCGGCGTCGGCGCGCTGGCTTACTTCACGGTGCGCCTGATGAAGCAGCCAGGGGCAAACGGATCGTGAGGGTGGCGCCGGCGCCGGGCATGCTGGCCACGTCGAACGTGCCGGCATAGGCGGCCACCCGCTCGCGCATGCCGGCAATCCCGATGCCGCCCGTGGACATGGCGGGATCGAAGCCCCTCCCATTGTCGGCCACGGTCACCAGCAATGCGCCGCCATCGGGCGCGTCCTCGCGCGCCAGCGTCACCGTGACTTCCGTGGCCCGCGCATGCTTGGCCACGTTCGACAGTGCTTCCTGCACGATGCGGTAGGCGGAAATCGCCACCGCACCGTCGAGTTTCGAGAAGTCGCCGTGCGCAAGGAAGCGGTAGCGGCATCCCTGGTCTGCGCTGTCATGATGCCGCACCATTTCCTCGACCGCGCCCTGCAAGCCCAGCATGTCCAGCACTTCGGGCCGCAATCGCCGCACCAGCGCGCGCCCGCTGTTGTACAGCCCCAGCGCCAGTTTCGTGATGGCTTGCGCGCGCCGGCCGATTTCCTCGGCTGTGCCATCCCTGCCGGCCAGCGCCGCAATGCGCTGCGCTTCCAGCCGCACGGCCACCAGCGTGGCGTTCAATTCATCGTGGATTTCCAGCGCGATGCTCTTGCGCTCCTCTTCCACCGCGCTGTTCGCCTTGCGCAGCAACAGCCTTTTTTCCGCATCGGCCGCGCGCAGCGCGCGCAACGTCGATTGCAGCGATTCGTTGAAATGGCCGGCGAATTGCCACGCCAGCGCGGCACACGCCACTAAACCCAGGCCGGCCACGAGCAGCGCCACGTAAAACCGGTTCATATGGCGGCGCAGGGCGGCGGCCGGGGACATCGTCACCCGCACGTAACCGACGGTTTCCGTACTGAAGCCGCCCGCCCCCGCGCCTGTCCCCGACACTGCGCCGGTCTGCACCCACACCAGCCGCCGCACAATGGGCGCCTCGTAGACATGGGCAGCGGATTGCCTTCCAGTTCGGGCATCGATTCGCGCATCGTTTTGCGCATCGTTTCCGGAACCGGCCCGCGCACCGGAGCGTATTTCAGCGCGCACGTTAGGGTCCATGCCTGACTCGACACCAGGCTGTAGGCCAGCCTTGCCGCCGTCCCTGGCCGGCACCGTCAGCACGCCCTTGCGCGCCGCGTCGAGCACCTCGACCTGCCGGATGCCGCGGTCCGCCTGCGCCACGCGCTCGACGCCCTGCCGCAATTCCGCCAGCCGGGCCATCGCCAGGCTGTATTCACTGCTGTCGGCCAGCACCTTGGCCACCAGCGGACCCCGCTCGGCCAGTTCGTCGTCCACGTCGGTGATGCCGGACGCGTACAGGTAGCAGACAAACGTGGCGAACATGTAGACCAGCGGCACGATGATGATGGACAGCAGCCGCGTGCGCAGGCTCCAGCGCCGCCATGGCGCCATCCAGGCCGGGACGTTCAAGGCGCGCGCCGTCAAGGTTCGATCAAGCCGTGCCGCACCGCCATGCGCGTGATCAGCGCCGGGCGTTCAACGCCGAGCTTTTCCTTCACGGCCTGGCTGATGTTGCTGACGGTCTTGGTCGACACGTTGAGTTTTTCCGCGATTTCCGCATTGGTCAATCCTTCGGCCATCATGGTGAAGATGGCCAGCGAGCGCTCATCGAGCTGGGCCTGCGGCGACAATTCACCCTGCACGGAAATCTGCGCCAGCCGCTGCGCGATTTGCGGCATGAAGTAGAGGCTCCCTTCATGCGCGCGCCGCACCGCCGCCGCCAGTTCTTCGGGATCGCAATCCTTGGTCATGAATGCGCGCGCGCCGAGCCGGTACGTTTCCCGGATCAGGCTGTCCTGGTCGAACTGGCTGAGGAAAATGATGCGCGCGCCCGGGTCTTGCGCCAACACCTGGCGCGCCACGTCCATGCCGGTCAACTCTTCGCCGAAGCGCATGTCCAGCACCAGCACGTCCGGCTTCAGCGCGGCATATTGTGCGATGGCATCGGCCGGAGTCCTGGCCTGCCCCACCACTTCCATGCCCTGCCCTTCCAGCGACATGGCAAAGCCTGTCATCACGATCGGATGGTCGTCGGCCAGCATTACCCGGATAGTCATTGATTCCACCTGTTAGCAAGATTGATTTCCATGAAGTGGAAGTTTATCACGGCACGGCATGTCAACGAAATTGCTTTGCAATTTCCATTCAATGGAATATATTTATTCCATAAAGTAGCAAATTCAACTTCCATCCACGACCAGGAGCGCCCATGCAATCCCGTAAAAACTATACCGGCCTGACCCTCGTTGCCGCCGTCCACCTGGCGCTCGGCCTGTACGCGGCCACCCACAACAAGGTCACGCTGTTCCGCGAACCGGTGGTGATCGTCGATTACCTGCCGAAGGAAACCCCGCCGCCGCCCAAGGTCGATTACACGGAATTGCCGATGGATCCGATGGTGCGGCCCGATATCGTGGTGCCGCCGCTGCCGGACCATGTCCAGCCGCCGCCGGACACGCCGCCGTTGACCACGCGGGTGGCGCCTGACGGCACGAAGGCCGATCCGCAGCCGCAGGGCCGCACCGGTCCCGACGGCGGCGACAAGCCCGCCGTGGCGCCCAAAGCCCCGGTGCACGTTGCCGCCGTGGTCGACGCGGCCAATTGCACGCGGCCGGACTACCCGCCGGCGTCGCTGCGCAATGGCGAGTCGGGCGTGGTGACCCTGGCCTTCCTGATCGGCACGGATGGCAAGGTGGCGGATTCAAAAGTGGAAAAGTCCAGCGGCTTCAGGGCGCTGGACCGGGCGGCCCAGGTGGGACTGGGCCTGTGCCGCTTCAAGCCGGGCACGGTCGATGGCGTACCGCAGGCGTCGTGGACGCGCATGCAGTACGTGTGGAGCCTCGATGAATGACGATGGGCGCGGGGATCAGAATACCCACAGGCGGTCGGCCGGCATGTGCAGCCAGTAGGTGCCGGCGTCGAGCCGGTACTTGGAATAGGCGCGCAGGTGCAGTTGTCCGGCCGCGTCGCCAAAGATGCATTCCCAGCGGTCGCCCAGGTACATGCACGTGATCAGCGGCAGCGGCAGCGCGTTCGGCGTGCTCTCCGCGCGCACATGCACTTCCTCCACGCGGATCACGGTGGCCGGTTCCGCCTCGCCCTTGCCGCGCGCCGTGGCTTGCAGGGTCACGCCGTTGACGTCCAGCGTGACGGCGGCGCCCTCGCGGCGCACGACCTTGGCCGGCAGGCGGTTGTTGCTGCCCATGAATTCCGCAGTGAACAGCGTGTCCGGCGTCTCATACATGCTTTGCGGGTTGCCCTGCTGTTCGATCTTGCCATTGTTGAGCAGCAGGATGCGGTCGGAGATCGCCATCGCTTCACCCTGGTCGTGCGTCACCATCAGCGCCGACAGGCCCAGGCGCACGATCAGTTCGCGCAGGAACGACCGCGCTTCCTCGCGCAGCTTGGCGTCCAGGTTCGACAGCGGTTCGTCCAGCAGGATCACGGGCGGGTTGTACACCAGCGCGCGCGCGATCGCCACGCGCTGCTGCTGGCCGCCGGACATCTGGTGCGGGAAGCGCTCGGCCAGGTGACCCAGGCCCAATTGCTTCAACACTTCCATCACGCGTTCCTTGATTTCAGCGGCGCCCATCTTGCGCAGCTTGAGGCCATACGCCACGTTGTCGAACACCGTCTTGTGCGGCCACAGCGCGTACGACTGGAATACCAGGCCCAGGCTGCGCTGTTCGGCCGGCATCTCAAAGTGGCGCGATCCGTCGAACACCACGCGCTCGCCAATGGCGATGGTGCCCAGCTTCGGGCTTTCCAGGCCGGCCACCGCGCGCAGCAGGGTGGTCTT
The DNA here is from genome assembly GCA_966211685.1 of uncultured Pseudoduganella sp. Lineage (GTDB taxonomy): Bacteria > Pseudomonadota > Gammaproteobacteria > Burkholderiales > Burkholderiaceae_D > Rugamonas. Next base: position 1,233 of record CBIHOX010000021.1, on the reverse strand, counting down.
GCCGCTGCCGGAGGGGCCCAGCAGGGCCACCACTTCCCCCTTTTGCAGGTGCATGGAAACGCCCTTCAGGATCGGATTGGCGGTGGCGCCGCTGCCGTATTCCAGATGCAGGTCGCTGACGGTGAGTTCATTGGTCAGGTTCATGATGTCTCGCTTCATGATAAAAGTCCTTCTTCGTCTTTGTCGATGGGCGCCGGGCCGCGAGGCCCGGCATCCTCGTTTTTAATTGTGGAGTTTCACGCCAAAGCGCAGCGCGATGCCCAGGCCGATGGCCACCAGCGTGATATTGATGAACGAGAGCGCCGCCACCAGGTCCGTCGAACCGCCCGCCCACAGCGACACCAGCATGGCGCCGATGACTTCCGTGCCCGGCGACAGCAGGTACACGCCGGTCGAATATTCGCGCTCGAAGATCAGGAACACCATCAGCCAGCCGCCCAGCAGGCCAAACTTGATCAATGGCAGCGTGACGTCGCGGGTCACCTGGCCGCGTTTCGCGCCGACCGCGCGCGCCGCCTCTTCCAGCTCCGGCCCCACCTGAAGCAACGCGGTGGAAATCAGGCGCATGCCATATGCCAGCCACACCACAGAATAAGCCAGCCACACCGCGAAGATGGTCGAGCGCAGCGAACGCAGGGCCGGCACCACGTGTTCCGTCATCCACAGCGCAAAGAAGTTGTCCGAACCCTTGAAGAACCCATCCAGCCACGATGGCACGAACAGGAATACCCACAGGAAGGCCAGGCCGGCCAGCAAGCCGGGGATGGCGCGCGGCACCAGCACGCTGTAGTCGAGCACGCGGGTGATGCCGTCCGGCTTGCGGTGCATGGCCAGCGCGATCGCGCTGTAGCACGCCACCGCCAGGCCGCCGCCGATCACGCCGATCAACACGGTGTTGAGGATGCCGCGCATCATGGCGTGCTGCTCGAAGATGTCGCGGAAGTGCTGCAAGGTCAGCACGTCGGCCAGCTTCACGCCTTCGCCCCAGTATTGCACGAACGAGCGCAACACGATGCCCGACAGCGGCACCACGATGGTGAACAGCAGCCACGCCGCCAGCAGGCCGAACGCCAGCCATTTCCATTTACCGAGCGGCATGGCCTTGGTGCGCGCGCCCTTGCCCTTGATCGACACGTACTTGTTGGCGGACTTCAACAGGCGGCGCTGCAGCATCACCAGCGGCAGGGTGACCGCCACCAGGCATACCGCCACGGCGGCCATCAGGTGGTACGA
>CBIHOX010000020.1:0-56392 GCA_966211685.1 uncultured Pseudoduganella sp. | reverse complement strand
TCTGGTGCAGCGCGATGCGGAAGCCCGGGTTGAAGGTGCGCTTGACCATGCGCTCCCCGTGCACTTCCAGGATACGCGACGATGCGAATCCACCCATCAGCGCTTCACGCACTTTGGCTGGATCGGCGCCGGCTTTCGATGCGAACAGCAGCGCTTCGGCCACGGCCTGGATGTTCAGCGCCACGATGATCTGGTTGGCCACCTTGGTGGTCTGGCCGTCGCCGTTGCCGCCCACCAGCGTGATGTTCTTGCCCATCAGGTCGAACAGCGGCTTGACGGTGTCGAACGCTTCCTGCGGGCCGCCGACCATGATGGTCAGCGATGCGGCCTTGGCGCCGACTTCGCCGCCGGACACCGGCGCGTCCAGGTAGGCGCACGACTTCTTGTTGATCTTCTTGGCGAATTCCTTGGTGGCGATCGGCGAGATCGACGACATATCGACCACGATCTTGCCCGGGGTCAGGCCGGCCGCGATGCCTTCTTCAGCGAACAGCACTTCTTCCACTTGCGGGGTGTCCGGCACCATCAGGAAGATGATGTCGGCGCGCTTGGCCACTTCGGCGGCCGAGGTGCAGACGGTGGCGCCGCCTTCGACCAGCGTTGCCGGCGGGTTTTTCACGTCATGCAGGTACAGCTTGTGGCCGCCGGCCTGCAGGTGGCCAGCCATTGGTGCGCCCATGATGCCCAGGCCGATGAATCCGAGTTTTGCCATGATAATTCTCCTTGAGTTATTTGATGTAGGGCGGATCGCGATCCGCCGTGCATGCGCCGCCGGCGGTGCTTGGCGGATTACGCTTCGCTAATCCGCCCTACGGTTTTTGCTGTGCTTGTGATGTGTGTTACGAAGCCAGCGCCTGACGCCAGCCCAGGCCGTCGACGGTGCCGTTTTTCGGCTTGTATTCGCAGCCAACCCAGCCGTCGTAGCCGATTTCATCCAGGTAGTTCAACAGGAAGCGGTAGTTGATCTCGCCGGTGCCCGGTTCGAAGCGGCCCGGATTGTCGGCCAGCTGGATGTGCTTGATGACGGACAGGTTGTTCTTGATGGTGTTGGCCAGTTCGCCTTCCATGCGCTGCATGTGATAGATGTCGTATTGCAGGAACAGGTTGTCCGAACCGACCGCTTCGATCAGGTCCAGCCCCTGTTTCGTGCCCGACAGGAAGAAGCCGGGAATGTCGAAGGTGTTGATCGGCTCGACCAGCAGCGGGATGCCGGCGGCTTTCAATTCCTTGGCCGCGAACTTCAGGTTGCGCACCAGGGTGTCTTGCGCCTTTTGCTTTTCCACGTTGGCCGGCGGAATGCCGACCAGGCAGTTGATGCGCTGGGTCTTCAACACTTTCGCGTAGCGGATGGCCTGTTCCACGCCCTGTTCGAATTCGGCAATGCGGTCCGGCAGGCACGCGATACCGCGTTCGCCTCCCGCCCAGTGGCCGGCCGGCAGGTTGTGCAGCACCATCTCCAGCTGGAACTGGTGCAGTTTTTCAGCCAGTTGCTCCGGCTCGAAATCGTATGGGAACAGGAATTCGACCCCCTTGAAACCGGCGCGCGAGGCGGCGCTGAAACGGTCCAGGAAATGCAGCTCATTGAACAGCATGGTCAGGTTGGCGGCGAACTTTGGCATTTCTATATCCTTTGCTTGAATCGACGGGTGTTGCTGGCCGGGGGAACGTTCCCCCGGCGATCCTGCTGATTACTTGATATCGAGGACTTCGTTGAACTCGGTGATGTTGTTGATCTCGGTGCCCATCGCGATGTTGGTCACGCGCTCCAGGATCACTTCCACCACCACCGGTACGCTGTACTGCGCCATCAATTCACGCGCTTTCTCGAAGGCAGGGATGATGTCGTCAGGCTGGTGCACGCGGATCGCCTTGCAGCCCAGGCCTTCCACCACGGCCACGTGGTCCACGCCGTAGCCGTTGACTTCCGGCGAGTTGATGTTTTCAAACGCCAGCTGCACGCAGTAGTCCATGTCGAAGCCGCGCTGCGATTGACGGATCAGGCCCAGGTACGAGTTGTTGACCAGCACGTGGATGTACGGCAGCTTGAATTGCGCGCCCACGGCCAGTTCCTCGATCAGGAACTGGAAGTCGTAGTCGCCCGAAATCGCCACGATGTCCGTCTTCGGATCGGCGGTCCGCACGCCCAGCGCGGCAGGGATGGTCCAGCCCAGCGGGCCTGCCTGGCCGCAGTTGATCCAGTTGCGCGGCTCGTACACGTGCAGGAATTGCGCGGCGGCGATCTGCGACAGGCCGATGGCCGAGACGTAGCGGGTGTTGCGGCCGAAGTACTTGTTCATTTCCTCGTAGACGCGCAGCGGCTTGACCGGGACGTTGTCGTAGTCGGTCTTGCGCAGCATGGTGCGCTTGCGTTCCTGGCACTGGTGTACCCAGCCGGTGCGGTCCTTCAGCTTGCCGGCGGCTTTCCATTCCTTGGCCACTTCGACGAACAGTTCCAGCGCGTAGCCGGCGTCGGACACGATGCCCAGGTCCGGGCCGAACACGCGGCCGATCTGGGTCGGTTCGATGTCCACGTGGACGAACTTGCGGCCTTCGGTGAACACTTCGACGGAACCGGTGTGGCGGTTTGCCCAGCGGTTGCCGATGCCGCACACGAAGTCGGAGGCCAGCACGGTGGCGTTGCCGTAGCGGTGCGAGGTCTGCAGGCCGGCCATGCCCGCCATCAGCGGGTGGTCGTCAGGAATACTGCCCCAGCCCATCAGGGTAGGGATCACCGGCACGTTGACGATTTCAGCGAATTCCTGCAGCAGCGCCGAGGCGTTGGCGTTGATGATGCCGCCGCCGGCGGTGATCAACGGACGGTCCGCCTCGTTCAGCATTTCCAGCGCTTTTTCGATCTGGGCGCGGGAAGCGCGTGGCTTGTACACTTCCATCGGGGTGTAGGTGTCCGGATCGAATTCGATCTCGGCCTGCATCACGTCGAATGGCAGGTCGATCAGCACCGGACCCGGACGGCCCGAGCGCATCAGGTGGAACGCCTGCTGGAACACGCGCGGCACTTGCGCCGGTTCCAGCACGGTGGTGGCCCACTTGGTGACCGGCTTGGCGATTTCCGCGATGTTCACCGCCTGGAAGTCTTCCTTGTGCAGGCGGGCGCGCGGCGCCTGGCCGGTGATGCACAGGATAGGGATCGAGTCGGCTTGCGCGGAATACAGGCCGGTGATCATGTCGGTGCCGGCAGGACCGGAAGTGCCGATGCAGACGCCGATGTTGCCCGGCGCGGCGCGGGTATAGCCTTCGGCCATGTGCGATGCGCCTTCGACGTGACGGCCCAGCACGTGCTTGATGGTACCGTTACGCTTCAGGGCGGCGTACAGTGGGTTGATCGCTGCGCCCGGTACGCCGAATGCAACGTTGATGCCTTCCTTCTGCATCACGTGGACGGCTGCGTCGGCTGCCTTCATCTTTGCCATTTTGTTCTCCTGGTGTTTGTTGGTTTGTGAACCCGTTGCGGATGTTTTGTATGCTATAGGCCGTTGACTCGCTTGATAAGACCACAAACAATCGGTTTATTCGATACTCCAAGTATGGAATAATGTTGATATGGATAAATTCAAACAAATTGAAGCGTTTGTCGCGGTGGTGGAAAAAGGATCGCTGGCCGCCGCCGCGCTGGTGCAGAACATCACACCGGTGATGCTGGGGCGCCGGATTGACGCTTTGGAGAAACGCCTGGGCGTGAAACTGATGCACCGCACCACGCGCCATTTGACGTTGACGGAACAGGGCAACGTGTTCCTCGACGATTGCCGCAAGCTGCTGGCCGATTTCGACGTGGCCGAGCGCAATATCGCGGAAGGGCGGCACAAGGCCACCGGCCACTTGATCGTGTCGGCGCCGGCCTCGTTCGGGCGCCAGCATGTTGCACCGCACGCGCCGGGCTTCCTGAAAAAGAACCCTGACGTGCAGTTGTCGTTCAACCTGACCGACCAGGTGATCGACCTGGTGCGGCAGGGCTATGACCTCGGCATCCGCATTGGCGGCGTGATCGATCCCAGCTTCGTGGCGGTACGCCTGGCGAAGAACCGGCGCGTGGTATGCGGCACACCGGATTATTTCGACCGCATGGGCATCCCGCGCACGCTCGACGACCTGGCGCACCACAACTGCCTCGCGTTCAACCTGCAGGGCGGCCAGCAGCGCGGCTGGTATTTCCAGCAGGGCGGCAAACCGGTGACCGTGAAGGTGCAGGGCAACCTCGATTGCAACGACGGCGAATTGCTGCACCGCTGGGCGTGCGAAGGGCTGGGGCTGGCGTGGCGCTCCACGTGGGAAATCCAATCGCAGCTGGCCGAAGGCAGCCTGATCACCGTACTGGACGATTTTGCATTGCCGGATTACGACATCATGGCGGTTTATCTACAACAAAGACACTTGCCTGCCAAGATACGTTTCTTTATAGACGAGTTAAAGCAGGTATACGCGCAACCGGGGTATTGGACACGCAACAAATGAAGCAAAATAGTTTCGTGCATATATTCGTTGTATGTACACTCAAATAAAGGCCGACTTTCAAATCAGCGGCCACTCATAACATCATCGGGAGTGTTCGCAATGCCATTGCTGCGCCGTCTGTCCATCAAGCACAAACTAATGCTCGCCATGGGATTGTGCTTGTTACTCTTTATTTTGATCTCTTCGTCACTCAGTGTTTATATGACCAGTGAAAACGCGCGCACGCGCGTGGTCGAACAGGAATTGCCGGCGCAAGTCGGTGAAATCCGCAACGATATCATGCGGCAGATTAACCAGCCCTTGTCGGTATCGCAAACACTGGCCAACGACACGTTTTTACACGACTGGGAAGAGGCCGGGTTACCCGATGACGGCGTGGCGGCGTGGAAGAAACTCGCCAACCGTTTAAAGGCAAAGAATAATGCCGCCACGGTATTCTGGGTTTCGCACGCCACCGGAAAGTATTTCACCGATGCCGGCTATGACCGCACGTTGTCGAAGGATAAAGCCAGCGACCAGTGGTTTTATGGCTTTATCAATGGCGGCGCGCCATACACGCTCGATATCGACAAGGATGTCAGCGCGGATAAATACATGTTGTTCATTAATACCCGTGTGCAGACCGAGGGCGGCAAACAGGCCGTGGCCGGATTGGGCCTGGGCATCAATGCATTGGCCGAATCGATCCGCGCCTACAAGCTCGGCACGTCGGGTTCCGTCACGCTGGTGCGCCCGAACGGCGCCTTCATGGTGCACCGTAATCCCGCGCTGGTCGACGGCAAGCACTTCCTGAAGGATTTGCCGGGCTTCAGCGCGGAACTGGCCAAGGAACTGCTGGGCGGCCAGAAATTCGCGCACGCCCGCTACAAGGGCGAGAACGGCATGCAATTCGTCGCCTCGTCATTCATCCCGGAATTGAACGCCTACGTGGTGGCGGAAGTGCCGGAAGCGGAAGTGCTGGGCAATATCGGCCGCTCGGCCATGATTTCCGCGCTGGTCGGCGCGCTGATCGGCGGCGGCATCGGCATGGCGGCCATTTTCTTCGTCTCCAGCGCGATTGCCGCGCCGGTGGCGCACGCCGCGGAAATGCTGACGGAAATCGCCAGCGGCGAAGGCGACTTGAGCCGCCGTATGCCGGTGGAGTCCGAGGACGAGGTGGGCGCGCTGGCCCATGCCTTCAACCGTTTCGTGTCGTCGCTGAACGGCACCATGCTGAAGGTGCGTGACAGTACCCTGACGATTGCCACGGCGTCGTCGGAAATCGCCAGCGGGAACTTCGACTTGTCGGCGCGCACGGAAACCCAGGCATCGAACCTGGAAGAGACGGCGGCGGCAATGGAGGAATTGACGTCCACCGTCAAGCAGAACGCGGCCAATGCCGAGGAAGCCAACAAGCTGGTGGCGGCCACCACGGAAGCGGCGGTGAAGGGCGGCCAGGTGGTGGCGGGCGTGGTCGACATGATGGGGCAGATCACGGCCAGTTCGCAAAAAATGTCGGACATCATCGGCGTGATCGATGGCATCGCGTTCCAGACCAATATCCTGGCGCTGAACGCGGCGGTGGAAGCGGCCCGCGCGGGCGAGCAGGGCAGGGGCTTTGCCGTGGTGGCGTCGGAAGTGCGCTCGCTGGCGCAGCGCTCGGCCGCCGCCGCCAAGGAAATCAAGGAATTGATCGTCGATTCGGTGGGCAAGGTGGAAGCCGGCGGCAAGATGGTCGATACCGCTGGCGACGCCATGAACGACATCGTGAAATCCGTGCAGCACGTGGCGACCCTGATGGTGGAAATCACCACCGCATCGCACGAGCAAAGCGACGGCATTGGCCAGGTCAACCTGTCGATCACGCAGATGGATGACGCGACCCAGCAAAACGCCGCGCTGGTGGAACAGGCCGCGGCCGCGGCGCAATCGCTGCAGGAACAGACCGCGCAGCTGGAACAGGTGATCAGCACGTTCAAGCTCGATACCAGCGGCGGCGGTCACGGCAGTAGCAGCGGCGGGCGCACCGCGCTGGCGCTGCGCTGACAGCGGCGTATTAAGCAACGCGCCGGGTGAGCGGAAGAGGGAGGCTGGCTGGGATAAAGGGCGCAAGCTCGGTTATGATTGCCGGATATTGATAAATTGGATATCCAAATTGGCAACCATCTCCCTGACCTCGGTGACCGCGGCGCTGGTGCTGTCGGCCGGCGCGGTACCCGGCATAGCCGCCACCCCCAGTGCCGCCAGCACCGCCGCCGCCACTGCCACGAGCGGCGGCGTCACCGTCGAACTGACGATGGCGGCCCCGGACCGGCTGGAAGCATCGTATGTCCTCCCGCCTGGCTGCACCACGCTCCCATTCGATAAACACGGCGCCGATGGCGCCGCCATCCGCGCCGGATGGCAGGCGCTCGACCAGTGCGGCGGCGCCGACGGCGACACGCTGCGGCGCAGCGACGAAGCCTGTCCGGTGGTGCGGCTGCGCGTGCCGGTATCGGCGGCAAGCCGTCCCGGCTACCCGGCGGCGTTCCCGCTGGGCGAGGCGCTGTATGTCCACACCAGCAATTTTGCCGTGGGCCCGCAATGCGGCCCGGTCACCTACCGCTTCAACGCGCCGAAGGACGTGGCGCTGCAGGGCAGGATCGCCGCGGGCAGCGTCCAGGTGACGGATGGTGGCGACATGGGCGTGCTGCTGTCGTCCGTGCCGCTGTCGGCCACGCCGGAAGGCATCCGTTATTACGCGCCGGGCCTGGGCGCGGATAACGTGGCGCGGATCGACCGGGTGGCGCGCGGCACCATCGCCTACCTGAAATCAGCCATGCCCGATGCGCCGTTCCGCATGCCGGTGCTGGCCGCGGCGCGGGTGGCGGCGCCGGGCGGCGTCGGCCTGGATGGCGATGCGTCGGACGTCTTGCGGCTGGGCCTGTTGAACTGGCCGGACCAGCCTTCGCCTGCGGACCAGGAACAATTGACCTTGCTGGTGTCGCACGAATTCAGCCACCGCTTCCAGCTGCGCGACGCGTTCGACGGTTATACCGACGGGCGCCTCATCCATGAGGGCGGCGCGGAATTCCTGCGCTGGGTGGTCAGCGTGCAGAACGGCTGGCTGTCGAAGCAGGAAGCGGCCCGCGTGATGGACGATGCGCTGGCCGAATGCCTGCTGGGCGCGGGCCAGCGCACCTGGCGCGGCATCGGCGCGCGTGAAATCGGCAGCCGCCAGCTGGCCTACCGTTGCGGCATGCCGGCCTACGCCTATGCGCTGGCGGCGCGCCAGGGCAAGGGCACCGCGCTGCAGCGCTTCAGTGGCCTGTACCACAGCGCGCAGGCCGGCAAGCAGCCGGACTTCGCGCACGCGCTGGAATGCGGCGAAACCGCCCACTGCAGGGCGCGCTGGCTGCCCGAACTGTTGGAGCGCGACGTGCCGCTGCGGCGCGCCTTCGGCAACCTGTTCGATGCAACGAAGCTGGCCAGTCCCGCACCCGCCACGCCAACCCAGCGCAGGCTGATGCTGTTGCAGGCGTTTGAACGCTTGATGCAGGAAGACTGCGGCAGCGCCAGTTATTACCCAGGCGCGGAGAGCATCCTCATCGACAATCATCTCCAGTGCCGTACGCTGAAAGGCGGCATGCGCGTGCGCACGGTGGAAGGCGTTGCGCTGTCCGATCCGGAAGCAGTTCAGGCATTGAGCGATGCCTGCGCGCGGCGCAAGCAGGTAAGGCTGGGACTGGACGACGGCACGCAGGCCGGCGTCGCCTGCGCCACCGCCTATGACGCCGCGCAGCGGTTCTATCACGCCGATGTCGACGCGCTGCTGGCCGCGCTGCAACTGCCGCTGGCGCCGAAGATGACGGCGGCGCCTATCCATCCCAACGCTCCGGCAGTCAGTGCCCCGCAAGCTTCGGCACTTCCACGTGCTTCCAGCGCCGCTCGATAGCGCCCGACGCCGCCGCCTTCAGCAGGCGCTGGAATTTCGGACATTCCGCGTGGCTGGGGGCTGGGCAGGCGGCCGCATGGCGCAAGCCTTCGCTCATGGCCTGCAGGCGCTTGACCAGCGCATCGATGTCGTCGGCTTTGGCCGCCAGCAGGCGGCGGTCGATGTCCGGCTGCCCATTGGGCAGGAACATCGACCGGATTTCATCGAGCGACAGCCCCGCTGACTGGCCCAGCGAAATCAGCGCCAGCTGGTCCAGGACCGCCTTGCCGAACGTGCGCCGGATACCCTGGCGCCCGCTGGAGGCAATCAATCCCTTCTTTTCGTAATAGCGCAACGTCGACGCCGGCACGCCGGTGAGTTTGGCGACTTCCGCGATATCCATCCCTGACCCCTTGACTTGAAGTTGGCTTCAACTTCTATAGTGGACTCATCGCGTCACCGAGTCAACGCGACAACGCTGAAACCAGGGAGCATGGAATGGACATCGTCAACATTGTATTGATCGGCATCGGCGCCACGGCAGTCATGGATGCCTGGCTGATGCTGCTGAAAAAGCTGGGTGTGCCCACCTTGAATTTCGCCATGATCGGGCGCTGGGCCGGGCACCTTGCGCGCGGCACGGTTGCCCATGCGGCCATCGCCAAGGCGCCGCCCGTGAAGGGCGAGCTAGCGCTGGGCTGGCTGATCCACTACGCGGTCGGCGTCGCCTTCGCGGCGCTGCTGGTGGCCGTGCAGGGCATGGCGTGGACCGCCAGCCCGACCCTGCCGCCCGCCATCGCGGTCGGCATGGCGACCGTGGCCGCGCCGCTGCTGGTCATGCAGCCCGCCATGGGCGCCGGCATCGCATCATCGAAAACCCCCACGCCGCTGAAGAATTGCCTGCGCAGCGTGGCCAACCACACGGTGTTCGGCCTGGGGCTGTACCTGGCCGCCGCACTGATCGCCTTGATTTAAAACCAGAGGAGTTGACGACATGAAGAAGATTGCCATTGTTTATCACAGCGCCCACGGCCACACGAAATACATCGCCATGCACGTGGCCGACGGCGTGCTGCGCGCCGCCGGCGTGGAAGCCGATATCCTGACCGCCGAAGCCATGGCGCAGTCGCCCGGCGCCTTGCTCGATTATGACGGCGTGATCATGGGTTCGCCCACCTACCTGGGCGGTGTCAGCGGTGTGTTCAAGTCGTTCATGGACGCCACCGGCCGCATGTGGCGCACGCAGCAACTGAAAGGCAAGCTGGCGGCGGGCTTCACGGTGTCGTCGCTGCCGGCCGGCGACAAGCAATCGACATTGATGTCGATGTTTGTCTTCGCCATGCAGCACGGTATGCTGTGGGCAGGCAACCCGATCTTGCCGGAGCAGCACGGCGGTGTCCCGTATGAACAGGCGGCCAACCGCCTGGGTTCGTGGTCCGGCCTGATGGCGCAGGCCGAACACGGCGCCCCGGCCGACGCTTTCGCGCCGGGCGACATCAAGACCGCGCAACTGTTTGGCGAACACTTCGCGCATACCCTGTTGCGCCTGGGAGCGGCGGCGTGATCCCGAAAAAATACGCGCCCCTGCTGTTCAGCTTTATCCTGTCCGGGCAAATGTCGCTGCTGATTTCCTGCGTCACGACCTGGCGCGCCATGGGCTGGGTACCGGGCTTCCTCGGCCTGTGGCTGGGGGCATGGCTGATGGCGTGGCTGGTGGCGTTTCCGGCGGTGTTGCTGGTGTCGCCGCCGGCGCGGGTGCTGGTACGGTTGATGACGGGGGACCAGAAGGACCGATAAGCGGTTGACCGCACCGCTGCGGACGGCCGGCCTGCAAGGCTACGGTGTGCGGCAACGCCACGACGCGTCAGCGTGCGTGGGCAGCGCTTTCCAGGTAAGCATCCGACAGGTCGCCTTGTCCCAGCTTGGCGGCCTTGCGGTCAAATGCGGCTTTCAGGGCGTCGGCGACGGTACCCCTGTTATCGCGGCTGGAACCGATCAGCCTGCCATCCCACGCATAGACATCGGCCCATTCGCAACGCGCGCAATTGCCGCCGTTGGACGCTTTCACGACGATGACTTTCTGGCCGGCCGGCGTCTCGGTGCAAATGACCTGGTCGAGTTTTTCCGCCACGAGGGGATATGCGTCGCCCGCCTGCGGCGCGGCAGGCTGGTAGGATTGTCCGCCCAGTTCCCGGCCATTGGCGCTGTCGCGGATGCTGAAGCGCTGGCTGGCGCACGACAGGCCGGGGTAGCCGGCTTCCTTGTAGCAGTCGGCCGCCAATTCGATTTTGCGGTCGGCGCATTGCACCGCTGCGCTACGGTGGCGCAAGGCGGGTTTGGTGTCGGCCAGCGCGGCGTGCATGGCGCACACCGACAGCAGGGCCGTGAAAACAAAGCGGTTCCGGTACTTCATATGGATTGAGGCGTTAAGCAATTTAGGACAGGATTTGCGGGTTGAGCTGCCACACGGCGTAGTTCAACGCGGTGGCGAAGCTGACCCACAACAGGTAAGGCGCCAGCAGGGCGCCGGCCAGCGGGCGGATGCGCCAGAACGCCAGCAGTGTCGCGGCGATCAGGCACCACAGCAAGACGATATCGGCAAACGCCGCGGCCCCCATGTGCCAGCCAAAGAACAGCCAGCTCCACAGCGCATTGACGGCCAACTGCACCAGGAACAGCGTCAAGGCCTTGCGCGCCGCGCTAAATCCCCCGGCGCGCCAGACCAGCCACGCGGCAATCCCCATCATCGCATACAGCACGGTCCAGACCGGGCCAAACCACGTGGGCGGCGGCGCCCATGCGGGACGCGCCAGCTGCGTATAAAACGTACCGGCCTGGATCGATGCGGCCGCGCCAATGGCGGCGGCAATAAAGCACACCGCCAGCCATGCCACCAGTCCGATGACCTGTTTTTTTGTGGATGCCGTCACTGGTCCTCCCAGTCAGTTTCCGATGCCGCAGGGCTCATGGCGATAAGCGCGAGGCGCCTGCGGGCCCGGCCATGCTTCGTTTAGCCGCCTTGAAAAACTGGACCGTGCAAATGGCGATCGGGATCACCGTCAACCCGCCGATCAGCGACGCCATCTCTCCAGGCCCTTGGCGCGACAGGATTTCATGCAGCATCAGGCCGGCCCCGCCGACGCCAAGCACATAGGTGACGAATGCGAGCCATTGCACGAAGACGCCAAGCTTGCGGATAGCGGGCAGGCGCTTCAACAAGGCGCCAAGCAGGTTGATCGCCAGCGCGGCCCAGCACATCGCCACCACGACGAGAAGAACTTTACCGTTCATGTTTTATAGGATGAAAAGAAGGTCAGCCGGGAGTACCTGTCCGGCCATGACCGCTGCACCGGCAATCCGGTACCGGCAGGCAGCGCAATTGTAAGGTCTTCCAGTTTGACAGGGCGCGCGCGATGGCGGCGCGGGCAGGCAGCCTTGCCGTGCAAGGCGGAGAGTCAATGCGCTCCGCTGGCAAATTCCTCCAGCTCTTTTGTGCGTTTTTCCGTTCGGTTGGTCATGCATCCCCAATACATCACGCCGCGGATCGTTCCACCGCGCCACCAATCGTATTCGGCCCCGCAATCCTTGTCCCGGAATTGCACCCAGAAACGCTGTGCTTCGATCAGCCCTTGTCTGGTGGCCTTGCGCTGCTGTTCATCGTCAAGGCCGGCGTCAACCCGCTTGAGCGCTTCCTGGTATGCCGCATTGAGCTTCTTGTCGGCTTTCTGGTGTACTTGCTGGGCGCACTCGTTCATTTCCAGTGTGTTCATGGCTTTGTCGCATGGGTTGCCGGCATGCGCGTGGCAGGCCAATACGGCGCAAAAAACAAGGAGGAGGAGCTTCATTTTGATCGGTTGCGCGGCAAACCTCGCCGTTCACGGCGGGGTCAAGAGCGCGGACGGCGAAGCCGTCCTTGTCGTTGTTAGTGCGGAGTCTGCTGCTGCTCGATGTACTGCCGGATAACGGCGATGGGTGCGCCGCCACAACTACCGGCGAAGTAGGACGGCGACCACAGCGCGCCGCCCCAGAGTTTCTTACGGATGCTCGGATAATTCTTCTTCCGAATCATCCGACTGGACACGCCTTTCAGGCTGTTGACCAGATTGGAAATAGAAACCTTGGGTGGGTAGTTCACCAGCAGGTGAACATGGTCGTCCTCACCATCGAACTCCACCAGTTCCGCTTCAAAGTTCGTGCAGACACTGGAAAATATTGGGCGCAGGTCGTCAAGAATCTCTTTTGTGAAGACTTCACGGCGATATTTTGTCACGAAGACCAAATGTACATGCATCAGGAAAACGCAGTGTCTTCCATGGCGAATATCGCTATCATTGCTCATAGACCAAACTATAATCGAAGCATGCAACGTCTACAAGCCTACAAGTACGAACTGATGCCCGATGGCAAGCAGGCGCGCGATATGCGTCGCTTCGCCGGGTCGTGCCGGTTCGTCTACAACAAGGCGCTGGCGATGCAAAAGGAAAATCACGAGGCGGGCAACAAGTTCATCGGCTACGTGGCAATGGCGAAGCACTTGACCGGGTGGCGCAATGATCCCGACACGCCTTGGCTCAAGGAGGCGCCCTGCCACCCATTGCAGCATGCCTTGAAGGATTTGGAGAAGGCATACAAAAATTTCTTCGCCAGGCGCGCTGACTTCCCGCGTTTCAAACGCAAGGGTGGAGGCGATGCTTTCCGCTATCCCGACCGGAAACAGATCAAACTCGATCAGGTCAACAACCGCCTCTTTCTTCCCAAGTTGGGCTGGCTGCGCTACCGCAACAGCCGAGATGTTCTCGGCGAACTGCGCAATGTGACCGTGAGCCAATCGGGTGGAAAGTGGTACGCGTCGATCCAGACACAACGCGAGGTGGAGCAGCCGTTGCCGACGGCGACGACAGCGATCGGCATCGATGTCGGCATCGCCCGCTTCGCCACGATGAGCGACGCGAGCTTCATCGCGCCGCTGGGCAGCTTCAAGAAGCACCAGCGGCGCCTGGCCCGTTACCAGCGCCGCATGAGCCGCAAGGTCAAGTTCAGCAACAACTGGAAGAAGGCGAAAGCCCGCGTCCAGAAGATTCATACGCATATCGCTAACGCCCGCAAAGACTTCCTGCACAAGACAACAACGACGATCAGCAAAAACCACGCGCTCGTCTGCATCGAGGATTTGCAGGTCAAAAATATGTCCAGGTCTGCCAAAGGCACGGCCGAACAGCCGGGCAAGAAGGTGAGCCAGAAATCCGGTCTCAATCGCGCCATCCTCGATCAGGGATGGGGCGAGTTCAGGCGGCAGCTCGACTACAAGGTGTCGTGGCACGGCGGTATTCTGCTGGCCGTGCCAGCGCACCACACCAGCCAGACTTGCCCGTGCTGCGGTCATATATCGAAAGACAATCGGCAAACTCAGGAGCAATTCCTGTGCGTCGATTGTGGCTACGAAAATCACGCCGATGTTGTTGGCGCGATCAATGTTTTAGCGCGAGGACATCGCGTTTTAGCCTGCGGAGAAGTCGGTGCAGTCAGGCCGCTCGATGAAGCAGGAACCCGCCGAAGCGAACGCGTAAATCATCACGCGGCGCCGTAGGAATCCCCTTCCTTTCCGCGCAAGCGGCAGCCTTAAGGCTGAGGGAGGGGAGGATGTCAAAAACTCGATAGGTTCAGCCAGCCGCTGTTGCGGCACGGCTGGTCATGACAGGGCCGAGGGGATTACCGTCACCGCAGTTCAAACGACGTGCGCAGCGGCAGTTCGACGTTGCGTTGTTCATCGCGCAGCAAGACTTCAACGGTCCAGCTGCCGGGCGGGTCGCCGGGATCACCCGAGAACGTGAGGACCGGGCCGGACAGGTATTGCCTGTACAGGCTGCCTTCAATCTTGCCCGCGTAGCACGTCATGTCGCGCTGCTCCATGGCCACCGCGCCGGTCGGCGACAGGATCCGGAAATGGCAGCGCAGATTGGCGTTGCCTTGCTGGTCCAGTTTGGGGTTGGAAAAGAACGTGAGGATAGATACCTTCTTCCCATAAGGTACCTTGCCGGCTTTGACAAAGGCCGGCACGGTTTCCGGCGGCGTATTCCACTTCCGCGCCCAGTCTTCGTCGGTGGTGGCCAATACCGCGCCGGCAAAGCCATTGCTGGACTTCATGGATTCGGTTTCCGCAACGGCGGCGCCGGAACTGTCGCGCCAGGAGGCCGATTGCGCGAGGACCGGGCCGGTGGCCAGCAGGCCGAGCAGACCGAGCAGGATGAGGGAGAGCAGTGGTTTCATGCGTTCTTTCAAGGTGGCGCTGCTGGTTCAGCTGCGATCGATAATGCGGCTGATTTTATTGTCGGCAAATGAAAATTCAGTCGTCCCGCGCAGGTCAATGATCGCGCCCGCCACCGGACCATCCGGAATGTCGACCGCCAGTCGCCCTCGATAAGCGATCTCGGCAATTGTGCTGTGTTCGCCTGCGCGCAGCCCGGTAACACGCTGCTCTCGCTCGGAAAACAGGACTTTGGCCTGTTCAGCAAGCTGCCTGAATTCGTCGATGCCGGTGGCCGCCGCGGTCAGCTGGCCGGCCGAGTAATTTTCGAAGCGGATATCAGGGGAGAGGAGTGCAAGCATGCCTTCGATATCGAAGGCATTGTAGGCGCCAACATACTTGTCTATCAGTGCTGGTGGATCGGTTTCCGCCATAAATACTCCATTCTTGCCGCGCCGTATTCCCAAAGGAGGAAATACAGCGGCTGTCGCAACTTGTTGATAAATATGCATGCCACTTTAGCATAATGGCCGGCAAGTTGAACCAGCCACTTTCAGTTCCCGGCGCTAGAGGACGGTGCGCACGGTAGCGGTACGCCAGCGGGCCGACTCAGCGCGAAATAGTACAATATTCAATGTTAACTTGGTAATAAGAAAGTAAATAATGTCGTTGGTACAGTCACGTAACAATGTGCATGTTTCCGGCAATGGCCCCGCCACCATGGTGTTTGCCCACGGCTTCGGTTGCGACCAGACCATGTGGCGTTTCCTTGCTCCGGCTTATGAAAAGCGTTTCCGTACGGTGCTGTTCGACCTGGTCGGCAGCGGCGGTTCCGATCTGACAGCGTATTGCCGCGATAAATACGGTTCGCTGCACGGCTATGCCGACGATTTGCTGGAATTTGTCGACGAATTTGCGACCGGCCCGGTGGTCTTTGTCGGCCATTCGGTCAGCACGATGATCGGCCTGCTTGCCACCATCAAGGCGCCGCACAAGTTCAGCGCCCAGGTCATGGTCGGGCCATCGCCGTGCTACATCAACGATGGCGACTATATCGGCGGTTTCAGCCGTGCAGACATCGACGAATTGCTGGAAACGATGGAAGCCAATTTCCTGGGGTGGTCGAGCAACCTGGCGCCAGCCATCATGGGTGTCCCCAATCGCCAGGATTTGCGCGACGAGCTCACCAACAGTTTTTGCCGCAATGATCCCGACATCGCCAAGCATTTTGCACGGGTGACTTTCCTGTCCGACCACCGCGATGATGTTCCCCGCTCGAGCGTGCCGGCGCTGATCCTGCAATGCAGCGACGACATGGTGGCGCCGCTCGCGGTCGGCGATTTCCTGCACCGGCAACTACCCAACAGCATGCTGCGCATCATCGACAATATCGGCCATTGCCCTCATATGAGCGCGCCGACCGAGAGTTCGCAAGCGATCGACCAATTCCTGGCGCAGGCATTGCGCTGACATGCCGTGGCCGACCCCTCCCAGGATGACGATTCCGCGTTCGAGCATGCCGCCTGCGCCTTGCTGGTGACGGCCGCCGATGGCTTGATCCTGAAGGCCAATCGCACGGCTTGCCTTTGGCTTGGCTACAGCAACGACGACCTGGTCGGCAAGGTGCGCATGCGCGAGCTGCTGCCTGTCGGCACGCGGTTATTTTTCAATACGCACTGCCAGCCGATCCTGCAAGTGCAAGGGTCGGTCGCGGAACTGCAGTTGGACATCTGGAACCGCCAGCAGGCCCGCCTGCCCATGCTGGTCAACATCGCCCGGCAACAGCGAGGCAACGAGGCGCTCGACCACTGGGCATTGTTCAAGGCGTCCGACCGGCGCGCCTATGAGCAGGAATTGCTGCTGGCGCGCAAGGCTGCCGAGGCGGCGGAAGCCAAACTGAAAATCCTCAATGCGCAACTGTCGGCAGCCGACCGCCGCAAGGACGAGTTCCTGGCGACGCTGTCGCACGAACTGCGCAATCCGCTCGCGCCCATGCGCAGCGCGCTCGACGTCCTGAACCTGAAGTTTGGCCAGACTGGCAACGACAGGCTGCTCCAGGTATTCGACCGCCAACTGCGCCATCTCACGCGGCTGGTGGACGACTTGATGGAGATCTCGCGCATCACGCAGGGCCGCATGCAACTGAATAAAGTGCCGACCGAATTGTCCGCGCTGGTGCGCAGCGCCGCCCAGGACCTTGCCGAAATCGTGAAGGCGGCGCGGCATACGCTGCACCTGTACGTCGAGGAGGGGCCGGTTATGGTAGATGGCGACGCCATCAGGCTGGTGCAGGTGGTCATCAATTTGCTGACCAATGCCTGCAAATACACGCCGCAGGGCGGTCGTATCGAGTTGCACCTGGTGCGCCATTGCGGGCAGGCCGAAATCCGGGTGCGCGACAACGGTATCGGCATTCCCGCATCGGCGCTGGCCACGGTATTCGACATGTTCTCGCAACTGGAGCCGGCGCTGGAGCGGGCCAAGGGCGGCCTGGGTATCGGCCTGGCGCTGGTGCGCGGGATCGTGGAACTGCATGGCGGCACGGTGCGGGCCGAAAGCGCGGGGTCCAATCAGGGCAGCACCTTTATTCTTTCGCTGCCGCTATCAACCAATGCAGCCGATGCAACCGATGCCGCCGCGGCGTCCCGTACGGCAGCGTCCGAGGCAGCGTCCGTTCGCATGCGCGTGATGGTGGTGGACGACAACCATGACGCGGCGGGGACGCTGGGGATGGCACTTGAACTATTCGGCTGCGAAGTCAGGATCGCCCATTCGGGCGCGCAGGCGTTGGCGCTGAGTGGCGCATTCGACCCGGCGCTGGCGCTGCTCGACATCGGACTGCCCGACATGAATGGCTACGAGCTCGCGCGCCGCCTGCGGCAATTGCCGGGCGGCCCATCGCGGATACTCATCGCCACCACCGGCTGGGGCCAGCAGAAAGACCGCGAGCGCGCCTTCGAGGCCGGTTTCAATCACCACTTGACCAAGCCGATCGACTTCGACTTGCTGAAGCCGTTGCTGTTAAAGGCGACCTTGGTGTAGCTGACGGCGCCGTCGGCGTCCGCGGAGGAAGCTGTTTCTTCCGCACTAGCGATGCAGGGGAGTGCACTCAACAAAACCATCCGGCCGAATGCGTAAATCACCGGCAACCTCGTTCATGCTCGTCAAGTGCGAGAAGCAGGCTGGTACGCTGAACCCGCGCGACTTCCTGCCACGGCAAGCCGGTCAAGGCCCCTTCGAGCGCCCACAGCAAATTCAGGCTGACGCTGGCGCCGCTTTTTTTTGCGAGGGCATAGGCGGCCACCGAACCCAGTTCGCGCAATCGCGCCAGTGAAGTGATGCCAACGCTGGCCAGGATGTCCTGCGATTTCGGGCCCAGGTTGGGCAAATCCGCGATGGTGACTGGTTCAGGCATATCGGATGGTCCCACGGATTAACATAACGGCAAACCAGCACTGTGCCACCAAAAACTGTCCGACACAACATCGCAAGACCGGCATGTAGGGCGTGAGGCAAATCCCGGCCTTCGCGCTCAGCCTTCCACCCGGTTGCGGCCCGATTCCTTGGCGCGGTAGAGCGCATCGTCCGCGCGTTTGCACAGGGCATCGAGCCGTTCATTGTCACCGGCCACCTGCGACAAGCCGATGCTGATGGTTGGCTTGAGGTCCGGCGATATATCGCTGCAATCGAGCGCCTGCACGGCGGCGCGCATGCGTTCGGCGATCACGCGGGCCTGTTCCATGTCGGCGCCGCGCAGCAGGGCGCTGAATTCCTCGCCGCCCATGCGGCCGACCGCATCGCTGGGGCGTACCGCGCCACGCAACGCTTGCGCCACGCGCTGCAGCAACAGGTCGCCGGCGGCGTGGCCGTAG
Organism: uncultured Pseudoduganella sp.; assembly: GCA_966211685.1. Taxonomy (GTDB): domain Bacteria; phylum Pseudomonadota; class Gammaproteobacteria; order Burkholderiales; family Burkholderiaceae_D; genus Rugamonas. The sequence continues at coordinate 37,911 of CBIHOX010000020.1, read as the reverse complement.
GTATCGTTGACCTTCTTGAAGAAGTCGATGTCGAGGCCCGCCAGCGACAGCGGTTTGCCGTGTCGCTTCGCGTCGAGCAGCGCGGCTTCGGCCAGGGCCAGGAAGTGGCGCCGGTTGGGCAGGCGGGTCAGTTCATCGGTGAGCGCCAGGTCGCGCATGGTACGCGCCAATTTGACCTGGCGCGTCATCAGCACGGCCAGGGCGGCAATGCCGGCCAGGCTCAGTATCAGCGCCACCATTTGCCAGTTGCGCACCGATGCCGCGTATTTGAGTTCGCGCTGGGCGGCGGCGTTTTCGCGTTCCAGCAATTCGTTCTGGCGTTTTTGCTGCTCGCTGTCGAATTGCACGCGCAGGCGGGTGGTACGCTCGTCGAGCAGCCGGTCTTGCAGTTTCTGGTGGACTTTTTCATATTCGCCGCGCGCGGTAAACGCTTCGCGCCAATCACCCAATGCCGCCAGCACCTGGGCGCGTTCGTCGTGAATCTTTTCCAGGAAGCGCGGGTTGTCCTGCGCCAGGAAGTAGGCTCGGGCCGCGTCAATGTCGGGCAAGGCTTGCGCATAATGGCCTGCGCGCTTGAGCACGATCCCGCGCGACAGGCGGAAGGCCGCAACGTCGTCCGGCGCCGCCCCCTTTGCATACAGGCGCCCGACGTCGTCCAGCAGGCGCAGCGCGTCGTCGTGGCGGCCCAGCTTGGACAGCACCACGGCCACGGCTTTTTCGTCGACCGCGATATCTTCCGGCACGCCGCGCTGCCGGTCCAGTTCCAGGGATCGCTGCAGGGTCTTCAGCGCCTCACTGAGTTTTTCCTGGCTCTCCAGCGTGGAGCCGATGTTGAACAGCGCCGTGGCCTGGCCTTGCACGTTGCCGCTTTGCTCGTGCGCTTCCAGCGTCTTGCGGTAGTACTGCAACGCGTTGTCGTAATCCTTGACGTTGCGGTCCGCATACAGGTTGGCGATTGCATTAAGCACATACACTTCGCGCGCCGGCGTGCCATGCTCGTGTTCCAGCGTATAGGCTTCCTTCAGGTCGGCGATGGCGCTGGTGTACAAGCCGCGCAGCGCATTTTGTTCGCCGCGCAGCGACAGGGCCAGCGCCAGGCGGCGCGGCAGGTTGCGGCTGCGCGCTTCCGTCACGGCCGTTTCATACAAGGCCAAGGCCTGGTCGGTGCGCCCTGCGCGTTCGTTGGCATAACCGGTGCAGATACGCAGGTGCACCGCCAGGTCGAGCGGCGCGCCGGCTTGCAGTTGGGCGGACTGTTTCAGCGCCGCCTGTGGATCCTTGGCAGCCAGCTCCATGCAGTTTTCCCCTTGCACGAAGCGGGCTGCCGCCGCCGCGTCGGCGGCGGGATCGGGGGCGGCGAAGACGTTGGCGGCGGCCAGGAGCAGGGCTGGCGGAATAAAACGAAACAAGGCGGTCCCTACATGCGGTAGTCGGTCGCTACCAGTCTAGTAGTCAAATGTGGGTGAATTGTGGAGGAGGGCGATCCCAACACTTAAATTTGCAAGCATGCAAGCTTCTGATCGTATTGTCGCAGATGCTGCTCGATTTCATCCGTCACGTGTCGTGGTCGGTACCCGGCTGCCGCGTTCATTGTGTGGGGGCACTTGGTTTCGAAGCGTTTATGTCAAAACTATGGGAATCCACTCTTCCGTGGCTTGGTCATATTCTTCAGCCCACCACCACAATTGCACGGCACACGTGTCGTCGGTGGCCGAGTACATGACTGAGGTACTCATGACACTCCCGAGCGCATAGCCGACGCCGTCCCGGATTGATGCCTCGCCGGCGTTCAATTGATTGTTCGAATACCTCTTATAGGCGGGGACCATCCCGTCGTGAACCCTGCGCAACTTGGATTTCTCGTCAGAGACCATCGACGTCAAGAAGTGAATGTAAAGGAGCTTTGCCGCAACCGCGGACGTCGGACACATCAGCTGCTTGTGCGCCTCATTGCGACGGGCACTCACCAGTGACAATTGAGACGCATAATTGCACTTGAATTCCATGCGCGACATCACGCCCTCACATGCACTGCACACAAGGAGAAGATCAACGCGTGCGTGTTCGGTAACGGCAACACAAGCGAGCTGAAGTTCCAGTTTTTTTAAGAGAAGGGCCTTGACCGAGCTTTCCGAGCCGCCATTTCTTAGTAGGGGCTCTAGATCATGGGCGCCGGGCGCCAGCAATGTAGTGGCGATTACACCGAGAACACTGTGCGCAGACCCTTTGCCACACGTACACGGCCATTTGGAAGGCATATGAATCTTCAATTTTGGCTCATTCTTGCTAAGCTGCCTGCCCGGCATGTGGTCCTGCTCGTCAATGGCATCGTCAAACACCTGGTCCGCAATACGCTCGGCCACTTGGTCATGGATGGCCTGCTGCTGCGGGTTGTTAACATTGCCGCTTTCATCCCGCCGGAACTCACTTTTTCTACTTCAGGAAAATCGTCGACGGGATAAACGTTGTGGAGCATGCCAAGAATGTGCGGTAACTCGTCGTCAGGCAATACATGGAAGTCTTGGTACAGTCCACTACACGAACCAAGTCGCCAATCTTTGCCGTGTTTCCGTGCCTGTCTTTCATCGGTATCCTGAACCTGAAAATTTGCTGGCTGCCGAGCGTGCAGCATATGGCTACTTCGTCGGCGTGAGAATACCTTCGCCCAAGATCAGCGGTGAATCGCCTTCGGGCTCGCCCGGCCTCAGTTCCTCCAACGTTACCCAATAAAGGTTGTTGCCCTGCCTGGTAGCCCGGCCAAGAACCATGCCGCCATTTCGCCCGCTGGTGACAACCAGCACCGCGGTAGAGCCCACAACGACACCCCTTACAGTCTGTTCGCCGCCTTCGTTCTGGCGGCCACAACCTGCCGTGACGAATCCGTGATCGCCCGTTACCTTATCGCCCAATTGCAAGAGTTTGAAGTAAGCTCCGCCGCACTCAACGTTCTGTTTACGCTCTTTTGGACTCCGCAGATCGATTTGCCAGTTGCCGGTAAACGGAAGTGGTGCCGAAGTGGTCGCGGTTGCAACCAGGCTTAGTGTGAACAATAGCGCGGCGGATCGGGTGGGATGCATGAGGAACCTGTTGTCATTGCGCAGCGGCGCGTGGCAGTAAGCAATGCCCGCTGTTGCGCATCCGTTGAGTTGAGGGTTAGAAAACAGCGTGCTGGACTTTCCAGTGTGCTATTGCCAATCCCAGCAAAAGACCTGCGGCCCATCCAGCTACAGAGACAAGCAGCGGGCCTGCCAGTGCGGAGACTCCCCAGAGCATACGCGCCAGAGTTTGAAAAAAACCTTCGGGATCGCCAGTGGCGTTGACAAATTGAAGTCCAAGACCCAAGCCAATTATCAGGAGTGAATTTGCCACCAGTATGCCGACACTGGACCAAAGCGCCGCATGAGAAAAATATCGCCGACCACGCCACGCAGGCGATCTGATTCGAAGCATGAACAAAACACCGAAGCACACGAGGAGCCATGCCACGAAAAACGGAATCACGATGAAGTAAGACATGACAGCTATGTTCGAAGTGAAGATTCACCGGACGTTTGAAATTATTAACTTTCTGCCCAACGTTCAAGCTAACCGGCGCTGCGCGGCTTTATCGCGCAGCGTCCAGCGACCAAAGGGAGCGGGGTTGAGCGGATTGTTGGCGCCAGCGTCCCCGCGACGAACTGCCACCGAATCCACCGCAGCCAACAAACCAGCGGACCCGGCGCCGCGCCCTGCCACGCCAGCACGCGCCGCAAGGGACCAAATGCCAAGCCCCGCCGCAATTGCGCGCACGGCCAAGGGGGAAACGCCAAGCCCTGCGGCGCGGCCAGCACCGCCACTAGCTCGCACGCCAAGCGCAGCCACAGCGGTTAAACCGCCACGGCACACAACGCAAAACGGAGCCAGTAAATTCAATGTAACCACCTTACCCACGCCAACGTGGTCGATAACCGGCGGCTGTAGCGCGCAGCGCGTAAGCCGTCCGGTTGATTATGAGGTTAGGCACAGAACGTCGTTCAATCATAGAACGATTCCTTGTGCACTTCCTGCTTGGCGAACGCAATAGCCCGCTCAAGTTCAGCGAGGGGAAAAGCGAGATCGCGTTCATGCAAGTGCAGTAGTACTTGCATCCCGAGGCTCTCGTCCTCTCGAAAAGTGATGAGTGGGCCAGGATTGTCTTTCGATTCCACTAATTCAACGTGCATCCCATCCTCAGTAGCAGAGAAGCACTGGAGTTGGACCGCGTCGAGAACCTTCGGATTTTGCGAGTGCATCGTGCAGCCTAACGTTCAAGCTGACCGGCGCTGCGCGGCTTTATCGCGCAGCGTCCAGCGACCAAAGGGAGCGGGGTCGAGCGCTTTGTTGGCGCTAGCATCCCGCGAACGAGCTGCAACCGAAGCCGCAGCAGAAAACAAACCAACAAGCCTGACGTAACGCGCAGCCCGGGAAGCATGCGCCACAGCGGACCAAACGCCACGCGCTGCCACAACAATTTGCGCCGCCAGGGACGAAACGGCAAGCCTTGTGCCGAAGGTGGATGCACCGGAAGCCCGCACGCCAAGCGCAGCCGCTGCGGCCGCATCGCCGCGACGCCCTGCGCCAAACGTAGCCAGTAAATTCAATGCAGCCTCCTTACACACGCCAACGTTCAAGCTAACCGGCGCTGCGCGGCCTTATCGCGCAGCGTCCAGCGACCAAAGGGAGCGGGGTTGAGCGTATTGTTGGCGCCAGCGTCCCCGCGACGAACTGCCACCGAAGCCACCGCAGCCAACAAACCAGCGGACCCGGCGCCGCGCCCTGCCACGCCAGCACGCGCCGCAAGGGGCCAAGCGCCAAGCCCCGCCGCAATTGCGCGCACGGCTACGGGGGAAACGCCAAGCCCTGCGGCGCGGCCAGCACCGCCACTAGCCCGCACGCCAAGCGCAGCCACAGCGGTTAAACCGCCACGGCACACAACGCCAAACGGAGCCAGTAAATTCAATGCAACCACCTTACCCACGCCAACGTAAAGTAGACCCCCCATCCGGTGCCTCCTCTCCCACCAAATCCTTGAGAATCCGCACAGAACCGCAGCGTCCATCTTTTATTATCAAATAGTTACATCACTTTATCACACCCCATTGCAAAACCCCAACCCCACCTTGGAGGCGACATGGATGCTGGCAAACCCAGGCTGTTGGACGAAGTGCGGGGGAAGATCAGGCTCAAGCACTACAGTATTCGTACAGAGACTGCGTATGTGGACTGGATCCGGCGCTTTATCCGATTCCACGACCGGCAGCATCCGAATACGTTGGGCAGCACCCACGTGGCTGCCTTCCTCACGCACTTGGCGGTGGCCGGCAGGGTTGCAGCGTCGACGCAAAACCAGGCGCGTAGCGCACTGCTATTTCTCTACAAGGAGGTATTGGAGATCGAGCTGCCACGGCTGGACGACGTTGTCAGCGCGAAAACACCCCGGCGTCTTCCGGTTGTCCTGACTGAAGAGGAAGTGAAGCACATTCTGGTGCGGATCGATGGCACGCCCGGACTCATGCTGCGGCTTATTTATGGGAGTGGCATGCGCATCATGGAATGCATGCGGCTGCGGGTGAAAGACATTGATTTTATCCGGCACGAAATCCTGGTCAGGGAAGGCAAAGGTAACAAGGATCGCGTCACCATGCTGCCGGTTTCGCTGGTGCCCTCACTGAAGCAGCATTTGCAGCGCGTCCAGGCATTGCATGGCCAGGATTTGCGTGACGGCTTTGGCGAGGTCTACCTTCCGTTCGCCCTGGCCCGCAAGTATCCGAACGCCGGACGGGAATGGGTTGGCAGTATGTCTTCCCGTCCACCAAACGTTCCACCGATCCGCGTTCCGGCGCGATCCGTCGCCATCATGCCGATGAGAAAGCGGTGCAGCGCGCGATGCAGCAGGCGGTCCGGGACGCAGGCATTGCCAAGCCCGCTACGCCGCATACACTGCGTCATTCCTTCGCCACGCATCTGCTGCAGGCGGGGTACGATATCCGTACCGTGCAGGAATTGCTGGGCCATCAGGATGTCAGCACCACCATGATCTACACCCACGTCCTGAACCGCGGCGGGCGCAGCGTCATCAGCCCGCTCGACCAGCGGCAGTAAGCGGCACTGGATGGCGCCAACTGCCACAAGCATGGATGCGGCCAGCAAAAAAAACGCAGCGCAACCCAGGCGGGAGGGGATTCCGCCTGGCCTGCGCTGCGCAAGACAGCAAAAGTCAAAATTGACTCACTACAGGCACTTCAGGGTTACTACGGGGTTACTACGGGGGCACTACAGAGGTAACTGTTAAAACAGCTTGCTGACGTCCGGACGGGTTGCCAGCGCAGCCTGCACGATGGTGGTGACTTTTTCGCGCTCGGCGCCGACCAGCGGCTGGCGTGGGCGGCGGACGATTTCGTTGCCCACGCCGACCAGCGCTTCCACCAGCTTCAGGTTTTGCACCAGCTTGGTCGATACGTCCAGGTGCAGCAGCGGCATAAACCACTGGTACAGCTTCAGCGCTTCGTCGTAGCGCTTGGCTTTCATCAGCTTGTACAGCGCCACGGTTTCAGCGGGGAAGGCTACCACCAGGCCGGCCAGCAAGCCGTCCGCGCCGACGGCCAGGCCTTCGAACGACAGGTCGTCCACGCCCATGAACAATTGATAGCGGTCGCCCACGACGTTGCGCAGGTCGGTGATGCGGCGGATGTTGTCGGTCGATTCCTTGATGGCGACAATATTTTCAACGTCGGCCAGTTCCTTGAAGTCTTCCGGCAGCAGGTCGACCTTGTAGGTGACCGGGTTGTTGTAGACCATGATCGGCAGTTGCGCGGCCTTGGCGATGGTGCGCAGGTTGTCCTTGGCTTCGCGGGCGTCGGCCGCGTACAGCACCGATGGCATCACCATGAAGCCCTGCACGCCGCGGTCACGCGCCTCGTTCACGTAGCGGATGGCGTTGGCAGTGCGGGTTTCGCTGACGTTGGCCAGCACCGGCACGCGGCCTTTGGCGACCTTCACCGCCAGTTCCGCCACTTCCAGTTTTTCTTCCAGCGACAGCGTGGAAGCTTCGCCCAGCGAACCGCAGGTCACGAGACCGTGCACGCCGTTGGCGATCTGGAATTCGAAATGCTTTTCCATTTCCGCATGGTCCAGCTCTTCGTTGGCGTGGAACTTGGTGGTCACTGCAGGGAAGATACCCTGCCATTTAGCTGCGGTCATGCTGTTCTCCTTGGTTTGCTTGGTTGGTTGCTTCTTTGATTTCAGAAGATGATGCTGTCGATGCGCGCCGGGGATAGCGGTACGCGCACGGTGTCCGGACGCCAGCCGTACAAAGCGCCGGTGGCGCCGCCGCAGATGCGGCCCTGGCAGGGCCCCATGCCGCAGCGGGTTTGCAGTTTGGCGCTGCGCCACGTGGTGTGGCGGCGCAGGTCGCCATGGGTGACGTCTTCGCAGCGGCAAACGATGGTGTCGTCCTTTGCCAGTGCGAGGATGTCGGGTTTTAATGCGAAGGCGCGCGCCAGCCGGGCCGCAAAGGCGCGCCATTGCGTGCGTTCGGCAAAATAGGCTTCGGCCAGTTCGCGTTTGCCCGCGGCGCACAGGCCGGCGATGCGGCCTTCCACCAGGGCCTTGTCGACGCCGCCCACGCCGGTGCCTTCGCCGGCCACGTAGACGCCGTCCACATTGGTCTGCTGCCACGCATCGGCCGCAATGGAACCGGAGTCTGCGCTTGTGGCGCAGCCCAGTGCCAGGGCCAGTTCCGGGTTGGGAACCAGTCCATAGCCGCATGCGAGGTAATCGCAGGGGATTTCTGTATCGCGGCCGCCGTTGCGGACGATGGCGGCGCGGACAGCGGTGCCGCTGTCGTTGCCCACCGCCGCCGCCACGTGGCTGCCGCGCAAATACGGGATGCCGCGCAAGCGCGCCTTCAACTGCAACGCTTGCGTGATCTTCGATGGTGTCGCCAGCAGCCCCAGTGCAAAGCGGGCCAGACTGGCGTTGCCGGCCTGCTCGACGATGGCTTGCACGTGCGCTCCCTTGTCCAGCAAGGTGGCCGCCACCGCCAGCAGCAGCGGGCCGGAGCCCGCCACCACGACGTTCTTGCCCTGCAGCGGATAGCCACCCTTGGCCAGCGCCTGCAAGCCGCCGGCGCCGGTCACGCCCGGCAAGGTCCAGCCGGGGAAGGGCAACAGCAGTTCACGTGCGCCGGTCGCCAAAATCAGGCGTGCATACCGCAGGTTCATCGCGGCCGATGGCGTCTGCACCAGCAAGGCGTCCGGCGCCGGCGCATACAGCACGCGCGCCTGGTGGATGAACGTCACGTTTGGCGCCGCGTGCAGCTCGCGCCACAGCAGGCGGGCGCGCTCGTCGCGCTGGTGCTGTGCGCCGCCGCGCCAGATCTGGCCGCCGGAAGCCGGGTTGTCGTCCACCACGGCGACCGACAGCAGCGGGTCTGCATGGGCCGCCGCATGCGCCGCGGCCAGGCCGGCGGGGCCGGCGCCCACCACCACGATGTCATAACCGGTCTTCATGGCTGCGCCTCCGATGCCGCGGTGCGGATATCCATGCCCGGTTCGCAGACCGTCTGGCACGACAGCTGGTGCGCGCGCCCATCGATGTTGACGCGGCATTCCTGGCATATGCCCATGCCGCACAGCGGGCCGCGCGGCGTGCCGGACACCGAGCGCCGTGTGACGGCGGCCGATTGCGCCTGCGCCAGGGCGATGGCGGCAATCACGGTGCTGCCCACCGGTGCGGTCACGGCGCGGCCGTCGACGAACACGATCACCGTGTTCGTATCGGTTTGCGGCGTGATGGCGGCCACCAGCGCTTCGACGACGGTATTCATTGGACGCCTCCATGGCAGATCGGCGCACGCCCACCGCGGCGATGCGCTGCGGCGCGGCGCGGCAGGCAGCCTGCCGCCAAGGTTTCGATCAGCGCGTTCATTGCACACCTCCCTGGGCCGCCAGCGCCGCGAAGCGGCCCGGCAAGTAAGGGGCGGCGTCGATTCTCGGCGTATCGTTCAAGAGTTGCGCCGCCAGCAGGTGCGCGGTGGCCAGCGAGGTGGTGATGCCCAGGCCTTCATGGCCGGTCGCCAGCCACAGGCCGGGACGGGCAGGGTGCGGGCCGACCAGCGGCAAGCCGTCCGGGCTGGCGGCGCGCAGGCCGGTCCAGCAGCGCAGCAAATGTAATCCGGCCAAGGCCGGCGTGAAGCTGGCCGCGTGGCGCAGCATGCGCGCCATCATGGCCGGTTCCACCGCCAGGTCTTCAGTGCCGAACTGGCGCGACGACCCGATCAGGATCTGCCCGGTCGGGCGGGGCTGCAGGTTGAAGGCCACGGAGTCGCCGCTGGCGGCGTGGGCGCTCTTGATGTAGCCCAGTTCCACCAGCTGGTGGCGTATGAAGCCCGGGTAGCGGTCGGTGATGGCCACGTGGCCCTTCTTCGGCTGCACCGGCAATTCCGGCAGCAGGGCCGCGCTGCGCGATCCGCAGGCCAGCACCACGGCGCGGGCGCGCAGGGTGCGGCCGTCGTCCAGCAGCACGGCGCCGTCCTGCAACGACTGCACCTTGCCCATGACCAGTTGCGCGCCCTGCGCCACGGCGCGCTCCAGCAGGATGCGCGCGCTCTTGGGCGGATACACCAGGCCGTCGCCGGAAACCAGCAGGCCGCCGGCCAGGCCGGGGCGCAGCGCGGGTTCCCGTTCGTACAGCGCGGCGGCGTTGAGCAGCGAGCAGGCAATGCCGTGCGCCGCGAGCACCTCGCCCTTGGCGCGCGCCGCTTCCATTTCCTCATCATCGGCCGCGACCCAGATCGTGCCGCAGCGGCTGTATTCATGCGCGGCCGGCGCGCCGGCCACGAATTCGGCCCACAGCGCCAGCGAATATGACGACAGCGCCAGTTCCGCCGCGTTGTCATCCATCACCACCAGGTGCCCCATCCCGGCGGCGGTCGCGCCGGAACCGATGGCGTCCCGTTCGATGATGGTGACCTGCACACCGCGCGCGGCCAGCGCTTCCGCGCACGCCGCGCCGATGATGCCGGCGCCGATGATGATCACGTCCGTCGTCATGTACGCCGCCTCAGCGAATGCCCCAGACCAGCGGGTCGGCCGGGTTGAGGATCAGGGTGGCCTGGGCATTGACCCACGCCTGGCCGGTGATGGACGGGATCAGCAAGTCGCCGTCGCGGCGGTAGGAACCCTCGAAGATGCTGCCGACGATGCTTTCCTGGCGCCAGTATTCGCCTTCGCGCAGCTTGCCGTCGGCCGCCAGGCACGCCAGCTTGGCGCTGGTGCCGGTGCCGCACGGCGAGCGGTCGTAGGCGTGGCCGGGGCACAGCACGAAGTTGCGGCTGTCCGCTTCGGGCGTGTCGGCGAACAGTTCGATATGGTCGATCTCCGCGCCATCGTCGCCGGTAACGCCGGCGTCGGCCAGCGCCTGGCGCAGGGCGGACGTGTAAGCCGTCAATTTGCCGGCGTTCGCCACTTCCAGCGTCTGGCCATGGTCGGCCACCAGGAAGAACCAGTTGCCGCCCCACGCCACGTCGCCGGTGACGGGACCGTAGCCCGGCACGTCGACTTCCACGCTGTGCCGAGTGCGGCGCGCCGGCACGTTTTCCACGGTGACCTTGCCGTCCACATGCAGCTCGGCTTCCACCACGCCCACCGGCGTATCGATGCGGTGCTTGCCGGGCGCGATCCGGCCCATGTAGGCCAGCGACGCCACCAGGCCGATGGTGCCGTGGCCGCACATGCCGAGGTAGCCGACGTTGTTGAAGAAAATCACACCGGCCGCGCAATCGGGCGCATCGGGTTCGCACAGCAGCGCGCCGACCAGCACGTCCGAGCCGCGCGGCTCGCACACCACGGCCGAGCGGAAATGGTCGTGGTCGCGGCGCAGCCGTTCCAGGCGCACCGACAAGGGGCCATGGCCCAGGTCCGGGCCGCCTTCGGTCACCAGGCGGGTGGGTTCGCCGCCGGTGTGGGAATCAATGATGGAGATCGTTTTCATGATGGTAGGGATTCTAGGCTTGACGGCGCTTCCCGTCTTGCGGCCGCTGCGCACCCCGGATGACGAAATCTGCACAATTGCGTTTTCCCGCCGCTGTATGTGCGAGAATCGGCACATGGATACTTTTGAAAAATCGCGGATTGCCGATGTGTTCTTTTCGGAACACTTGTTCGACGCGCTGCCGGACGTGGTTTTTTTCGTCAAGGATGCGCAGGGACGCTACGTGGTGGTGAACCAGACGCTGGTCAAGCGCTGCGGCGTGAAGACCAAGGAAGCACTGCTGGGTAAAACCTCGGCTGAAGTGTTTGCCCATCCTTATGGCCAGAATTACCTGGCGCAAGACCTGGCGGTGCTGGCCGGGAAGGGCGAACTGGAAGACCAGCTGGAATTGCACCTGTACCCGAACCGCGACCCGGGTTGGTGCCTGACGCGCAAGACGCCGCTGCGCGACGTGCACGGGCGCATCATCGGCCTGGCCGGCGTGTCGCGCGACCTGGCCATGGAAGACTCGAAGAATTCCGCGTACCACAAGGTGGCCGACGCGGTGCGCAAGATCCAGGAACATTTCGACGAGCCGCTGCTGTTGCCGGACCTGGCGGCCATTGCCAACATGTCGGTGGCGCAGCTGGAGCGGTATTTCCTGCGGATTTACCAGCTGACGCCGCGCCAGGTCATCATCAAGACCCGGCTGGAAGCGGCGTCGCGCATGCTGGCGGGCGAGGGCAGTGTGGCAGAGATCGCGCTGGCTTGCGGCTACAGCGACCACAGCGCCTTTACCCGCCAGTTCCGCGCCACGGTGGGGGTGACCCCGACCCAGTACCGGCAAATGTTGCTGGACAAGTAGCCAGGCCGGACGCCAGCCGTCCGGCCTGGCCCGGCGTTACGTCTCGTCGCGCCAGCGCCGCATCCACACCGCGCCGGCAATCATGGCCAGGCCGGCCGCCGCGCCGATCCACACCACCGGCGAGCCCAGGGTCGCCCACGAATCGGCCAGCAGTTCGCCGGCGCCCAGGCGGCCTGCGGCTTCGTGCAGCTGCAGCGACGATGGGCGCATGTACATGAACCACGATCCCGGCGCTACGCCGGTCAGCAGGCGCGCCACCACGTGCTGCATGAACCAGCCGATGTTCCAGTGCAGCGCGAACATCTTGCTGGTCCACGCAACCAGCACGCCGGCGCCGAGCGGTACGCCGACCGCCCACAGGAACACCTTCGAGCGCGCCCAGCTCGACACCAGCAGCAGCCAGCCGACGGTCGGCAGCGCCCAAAGCACGTACACCGGCAGCAGGCCGAACATGCGCAGTGGCGCCAGGTAAAACTCGGCGGTGCCGAACAGCGTGGCAAACAGGTGCACGCCCTGCAGCTCGGCCGCGGTGCACACCAGCAGTATGACGAACAGCGACAGCGCTGTCGCCGCCAGCATGGTGATGACCGGCGTCACCAGCAGCGCCACCGCGACTTTCGACCACACCGTCATGCTGTCGGACACCGGCAGCGATTTCCAGAACAGCAGGCTGCGGTCGCGGCGGTCGTTATACAGCGCGCCCAGGCAATAGAAAAACACCAGCGCGCCCAGTTCCAGGTACAGCGGCACGCCGACCGCCACATACATTTCCGACGCGGCGCGCGCGAACGCTTCCCTGGCGCCTGGCTTGAGCATGTGTTCGACCAGGTGGTCTTTCGCCAGCGCGGCGTGGCCATCGAGGTTGATGGTGAGGTTGTGGCCCATCAGCAGGCTGCCCAGCACCAGCGCCAGGATGATCAGCGCCACCACGGCCGGCGCCCACAGCACCATGCCCTTGTGTTCCCACACTTCGCGCCGCAGCAGCCACTGCATGGTGGTCAGCCGGGGGCTTTTGACAGTCGTATTCATTCGTACGTTCCTTTCATCGTTGCCACGAACAGGTCCGCCACGCTGGGCGTGCGGATTTCGCCGAATTTCTCCAGCTGCGCGCGCGAGGCGCCGTCGAACAGCATGACGGCCTTGCCGAACACGCTTCGCTGCGTCAGCGGCGCCAGCGCGGTGGCCGCCGTGACGAATTGCGGCTCGACCATGACTTCCGTGTAGCGGTCGCCGATCTCCTCCATCGACGCGGCCAGCGTGATCTTGCCTTCGCGGATGAACAGCAGGTCGGTCAGCAGGTTTTCCACTTCTTCGATCTGGTGCGTGGTGATGACGATGGTGCGGTGCTCGTCGAAATAATCTTCCAGCAAGTGCTGGTAGAACTGCTTGCGGTACAGGATGTCCAGGCCCAGCGTTGGTTCGTCCAGCACCAGCAGTTTGGCGTCAATCGCCATCACCAGCGCCAGGTGCAGTTGCACGATCATGCCCTTGGACATGGCCTTCACTTTTATGCCCGGTTCCAGCTTGGTGTTGGCCAGGTAGCGCTCTGCCTTGGCGCGGTTGAAGCGCGGGTGCACGCCGGCCACGAAGTCCACCGCATCCTTGACCTTCAGCCAGCGCGGCAACACCGCCACGTCGGCAATGAAGCAGACGTCGCGCATCAGTTCATCGCGCTGGGTACGCGGGTCCAGGCCCAGCACCGACAGCTCGCCCTCGAATTGCGTCAGGCCCAGCAAGGCCTTCAGCGTGGTGGTCTTGCCCGAGCCATTGGGGCCGATCAGGCCGACGATGCGGCCGGGCTGCACCTCGAAACTGGCGTGGTCCAGCGCCACGTGCTTGCCATAGCGCTTGGTGAGGTTGCGGGCGGTGATCAGGGCGCTCATGCCGGGGCTCCCGGCTGCGCGGCCGGACCGGCGCTGCGCAGCAATTGTTCCAGGTCCAGCCCGAGGCGGCGGATGCGTTCGAGCATGGCGGGCCATTCTTCCGTCAGGAAGCGGTCGCGTTCACTGGCCAGCAATTTTTCCGGTGCTCCTTCCGTTACGTACATGCCTAATCCCCTCCGTTTTTCCACCAGCGCATCGTCGACCAGTTCCTGGTACGCCTTCGATACCGTGATGGGGTTCAATTGAAAATCAGCCGCGATCTGGCGGACCGAAGGCAGGGCGTCGCCGGGCTTCAACAAGCCGTCGAGCATCATGCCGATGACCCGCTCCTTGAGCTGGCGATAGATCGGCGTGTTGTCATTCCACATACATGTTTCCTCCACTGGTGATGTGATGAAGTGGTGTTGTAGTGAAGTATAACACTATAAATGCGCAAGGCCAGCTTTTTTAAGCCGGCATTGCCGGCTTACCGGCGTTACCAGCTCGACGGTAGCGGCGGCTTGGACAATTCGCTGACGCGTTCCACCAGCGACAGGGCGTTCGGGGTGGCGTGGCCTTCCGCGGTATTGTCGAAAATACACCACGCATCGTGCCCGGCTTTCAGGCGTCCGGCCAGGATGGTGGCGGCCCAGTCGATGTCTTCCGGCCCATAGGCCGAGTAATACACGCGCGGCGTGCCGTGCAGCCGCAAATACGTGCTTTTCGTGGTGGCGACATGGGGATCGGGCTGGCCGGCCGGCGGGTCGGCAATCACGCGCGTGATGCCGTGTTCGCGCAGCAAGCCGGTGGCGGCCTCGGAAAACCAGGTCGGGTGGCGGCCTTCGCAAGCCAGCATGGTGGTGGGGAAGTGGCTGCGCGCCAGCGCCAGGAAGGCGCCGGCCGCCACCGCGTCGAACATCAGCGACGGCGGGAATTGCAGCAGCACGCAACCCAGCTTGGCGCCCAGGCCCGCCACTTCGCCGGCAAAGCGCGCCATGTGTTCGACACCGTCATGCAGGTGATGCACGTGCGTCATGGTGCGCGGCGCCTTGACGGAAAAGCGGAAGTCGTCCGGCACGCTGGCGGCCCAGCGCACATAGGTTTGCGGCTGGTGCGGGCGGTAGAACGAGGAATTGATTTCCACCGCCTTGAACACGGCCGCATAGCGCTCGAGGTGCGTGCCGCCGATCGGGAACGCCATGGCCGCCGCCTTTGGTATCGACCATCCTGCACAGCCTATGCGGGCCACCGCCATCTTGTCTCCTTGCTTAGTCATCGCCTACACTGTCACGCCGGCTTACCGTGCGTTGCCGTTCAATCCTGATGACCTACACTGTAAGCCTTATTGCGCGGGCAAGTCGCCCGCGATTGTCCGCCCGGAATTTTACTGATGACTGCAACTTTTCGTAATCCCCGCCGTACCGCGTGCCTGCGCCTGCTGAAACTGGCCGCGGCGCCTGCCGCCGCCGCGCTGCTGGCGTCGTGTGCCGGATTGACGGGGCCGCGCCAGCTGGAAATCCCGCTGGAAAAACTGCAAGCCAACCTGGGCAAGCATTTCCCGGTGCGGCACCGCGCGCTCGGCGTGTTCGACGTGCAGGTCTCGAATCCGCAAGTCATGACCCTGCGCGAGAACGACCGCATCGCGCTGTCGGCCGACCTGACCGTGTCGCCGATCCTGGTACGCCAGTCGTGGCGCGGCAGCCTGGCCATTTCCGGGCGCCTGGTAGTGGACAACGTGCGCAATGCGGTGTTCCTGTCCGACGCCCAGGTCGACCGCTTCGCCGTCGACGGCATGGGTGAAACCCAGCAGCGGCAAGTGGCCGGCGCCGCCAACATCCTGGCCGACAAGCTGATCCGCGACGTGCCGGTCTACAGCTACAAACCGGAAGACTTGCGCTTTGCCGGCGTGCAGTTCGTGCCGGTGGCGATCCGCACCACGCCATCGTCGCTGGTGCTGGTGGTGGAACCGGCCAGGTAGTCACGCGGCCCAGGTTTCCGGCGCGACCCGGCATGCGTTCGCGATGAACGCGATGGTGTGGTAGTAGCCGCACAGCGCCAGGATTTCCAGCAATTGCGCCGGTTCATAGTGCTGCGCCAGCTCCGCCCACAGCGTGTCCGGCACGGTCGACGTGTCGTGCAGCGCATCGGCCGCCCGCAACAGCAGATGATCCGCATTGGCGGCCTGCGTGGCCGCCACTTCCGCCGCGCTCAATTGCGCCGCGCGCGAAAACAGCGCGGCGTGCACGCTCCATTCGTAATCGCAGCCGCAGCGCGCGCAGGTGCGCAGGATCAGCAATTCCCGGTCGCGCAACGGCAGCGCGCCCGGGTCGAGCAGGTTGCCGGCGAACAGCCGCTGCAGCACGCGCGGGCTGTGCGCCATGGTCTTGAACAGCTTTAACGGTTCCATCCCGGGCGGCATGGCGCGGGCAAACGCGCCGGCGATTTCCGGCGGATAGGGGGCTTCGAGCGGGGCGATCCTGGCTGGCTGCATGGCGGCTCCTGTGTGGCGGCGATTATGGTAAAGTGCTACGGATAATGTAGCACATCGATGTTCGACGTGTCTTGAAAAAAGGAATGCACCATGGCGATACCCAAACCCGGCGCGCCGGTGCGCGGATCGGCCAGCGGCCGTCCCATCATGGCGGCCCTGGATTTGCTGGGACGGCGCTGGGTCCTGCGCATCATCTGGGAATTGCGCGGCGAAGCGCTGACCTTCCGCGCCCTGCGCGAACGGTGCGACGACATGTCTCCGACCGTGTTAAACCAGCGGTTGCGCGAATTGCGCGAAGCCGCCATCGTGGACACCACGGCCGATGGCTATGTGCTCAGCAGCCTGGGAGCCGGCTTGCTGGAAGCGATGCAACCCATGCTGGCGTGGTCGGCGCGCTGGCAAGAAACGCTGGCAAAGGAACCGTCATGACACTGTCCCTGTCGCAGCACCTGCTGGCGCACGCGTACAACAATGCGTGGGCCAACCACCGCCTGCTGAAGGCGTGCATGCAATTGACGCAGCCCGAATTCGAAGCGCCGCGCACCGGTTTTTTCCCGTCGATCAGGGCCACCTTGAACCATATCCTGACGGTCGACTGGTTCTACATCGATGCGCTCGAGCGCGAATTGCGCGGGCGCGAGCCGCACCCGAATTACCTGAGCTTCTTCGAACAGGACCAGCCTTGCGCCACCTGCGCGGCGGTGCGCGCGGAACAGCGCGACGCGGACCGGCGCCTGATCGACTATTGCCGCGAAATGAAGGACGAGGACCTCAATCGCACGGTCACGATCCTGCGCACCGGTTCGGTCCAGCGCGACAAGCGGCACCGCCTGCTGGCGCACCTGTTCCAGCACCAGACGCACCACCGCGGCCAGGTCCACGCAATGTTGTCCGGCACGCCGGTGGCGCCGCCGCAGCTCGATGAATTCTTCAGCGCTGGCGAGGCGGGATTGCGGGAAGAGGACTTCCGGGAACTCGGGTGGACCGAGGCGGTGGTCTGGGGCGGAGGATGACATCATGCGCCGTTGGCGGCGCGATGCGGCTGGCCGGCGGCCGAGTGCGGCGCCGCGTTACGCGGTCCGGCAGCGCCGCCGGCCACGCTATGGTCCGGCTGCGCCATGTGCGCCGGTCCGCTGCCAGTCCGGCGCAGCGGACATATCAGGCTTGTTTGTACGGCGTTCGTCAGCGCACCGGCTGAACGGCGGCACGGGGTGTGCCGTGCGCGCGGGGTGTTTCTCGCTTACTTGTACGGCGTGACCGGTTTGGGCAGGCTGCGTATCGCCTGGTTCAGGCGCTCGATGGTGGACGCCGGCATTGTCCGGCTGCACAGGATGTAGCGTTTCAGGCCGGGCGGCAAGTCCGGCACGTCATACTGGACTACCGGCGCCAGTTCCTTGTAATGGGCGCGCATGTGGCCCCAGTCGTTGCGGTCGGCCAGCATGTAGCTGAAGCGGTTGGCCGCCAGCATCAGGATCATGTTGGTGGTCGGCACCGTGCGGCGCATGGTCTGGTTGCCGGCCCTGGCGATGCGCTCGTCGAGTTCCGCGCCATACGACACGCCATCGACCACGCCCAGGGTCAGTTCCGGATCGGCCAGCAGCGACGCCAGCGAGGCATGCGCCTGCACTTTCGCGGCGGCGGCAGGCGACACCAGGATCGTGTGCGGCGGGTCGGTATAGACGGGAATGGAAAACTGCGCGATGGCTTCGCGTTCGGGCAGGCGGTACCACGACAGCGAACAGTAATTCGGCTTGCGCATTTCAAAATTGGCCCAGATGCGCTTTTGCGGTTCGCGCACGAAGCGCGCATCGATGCCGGCGGCGGCAAACACTTCCTTGCCGTATTCCAGCATGAACCCCTTTTCCACGCCATCTTCCATGTAATAGTAAGGCGGCTTTTCACGCCACGCGACGATCACGGGCGACGCGGCGGGAGATTCGCTGGCAAAGGCCGGCATTGCCAGCAATGGCAAGACGGCAAACAGACCGCATTTCATGGGAGCGCTGTAAAAACTGGACCGGGTCAATTATATCCCGCCCTCGCACGGGGACGCGGCAATCACGGCGCCGTCGAGCGCGTGGCGCACGATGGCGCCATCGGCATGCACGGCGATCCAGCCGCCGCGCGGCGGTTGCGCCTGCGGTTCCCAGTCCGGCAGCACATAGCGCCGCCGGCCGCCGGCGTGATGCAGGGCAGGGCGGTGCGTATGGCCGTGGATCATGACGGTGGCGCCAGTCTGTTCAAAGACCGCGGCAATGGCTTGCGGCGTCACGTCCATCACTTCGTACGATTTCGTCGTGTGTTCCTTCTGGCTGTTTTCACGCAAGCCGGCAATGATGGCCTTGCGCTGCGCCAGCGGCATCGACAGGAATTGCCGCTGCCACGCGGGTTCGCGCACCTGCGCGCGGAACGCCATGTATTTGACGTCATCGGTGCATTGCGCATCGCCGTGCAGCAGCACGATGCGCTGGCCGCCGATCTCGGCCTCCCAGGTTTCCGGCAGCAGGGTCAGCCCGGCGGCCGCGGCAAACGCGTCGCCCGCGAGGAAATCGCGGTTGCCGGCGGTCCAATAGACGGCCACGCCGGCGTCGCTGACCGCGCGGATCGCCGCGATGATTTCCTGGTGGTAGGCGTCTTGCAGGTCGTCGTCGCCGGCCCAGTATTCAAAGATATCGCCCAGCAGGTACAGTTGCCGCGCCTGGGGCGCCTGCTCGCGCATGAAGCGGTGGAAGGCGGCGGTGATGGCCGGTTGCGCGGGCTGCAGGTGCAGGTCGGAGATGAACAGGGCGAGGGGAGCTGGCATGGCCGTGAAAATGAAAATGGCGGGCAGGGCCCGCCATGGAAAAGCGTGTCGCCGGTTACGCGGCTTCGATGCTGGTGATGATCACGTCGTCCACCGGCACGTCGGCGAACATGCCGGAGCGGGTGGTCTTGACTTTCTTGATCGCGTCAACGACGTCGGTGCCTTCGGTGACCTTGCCGAACACGGCGTAGCCCCAGCCGTCCTGGCCTGGGTAGTCCAGGAAGCTGTTGTTCTTCACGTTGATGAAGAATTGCGCGGACGCCGAGTGCGGCGCCGAGGTGCGGGCCATGGCCAGCGTGTACGGTTCGTTTTTCAGGCCGTTCTTCGCTTCGTTTTCCACGGTGGCGTCGGTCGGCTTTTGCTTCATGCCTGGCTCGAAACCGCCGCCCTGGATCATGAAACCATCGATCACGCGGTGGAAGATGGTGTTGCTGTAGTGGCCGGCGTTCATGTAGGCCAGGAAGTTGGCAACGGTTTTCGGGGCTTTTTCCGCGTCCAGTTCAGCGGTGATTTTGCCCATATTGGTGTTGATGACGATCTTGGTCATGGCTGTTCCTCTGTCAAGTTGTTCGTTTCGGACTGCTTGCTATGGGGCGCGACTATACAGGACGCGCGGCCAAAGCGCCATTTTACTGCTGCGCCGGCATGCCGCCCGCCGGGGTGGCGCCCGGCGGCGGCACCGGTTCAATCGGCTTTTTCAGGATGGTGGCCTTGGTGATGGTGATGGGTTTCACCGGGATGTTCTGGAAAATACCCTTGTCGTCGACCATCACGCCCTTGATCTTGTTGACGACTTCATAACCTTTGATGACCTTGCCGAACACCGCGTAACCCCAGCCATCCTGGCCAGGGTAGTCCAGGCCGACATTGTCGACCACGTTGATGAAGAATTGTGCGGTGGCGGAATTCGGGTCGCCCATGCGCGCCATGGCCACGCTGTAGGTCTCGTTTTTCAAGCCGTTTTTCGATTCGATGGGAACCGGCGGACGGGTGGGCTTGCCTTTCAGGTCCGCCGTATAGCCGCCGGCCTGGATCATGAAACCGTCGATGACGCGGTGGAAAATCGTGCCGTTATAGTGGCCGGATTTCACGTACTGCAGGAAGTTGGCGACGGATTTCGGGGCTTTTTCCTGGTTCAGTTCCAGGACGATTTCCCCTTCCGTGGTCTTCAACGACACTTGCGGCATGATAGCATCCGCAGCCAGGGCCGAACCCGACAAGGCGGCGCCGGCGCACAGGCCGGCAACCAGTCCCAACGATTTAATCCACAATCTCCTGCGCAGTACCATGATCTCGTGCATATGGCTTCCTTAAAATTATCGATGCTATACTAGGTGCGACGTACCATTCTAGCAAACACCCATTGAGGTCTGTCAGTCCCCGGCGACGTGAACGGCAGGCGCGGCACAAAAATGTGCCTGGCGCCCGCTTTCGTATTGCCTGCCGGGGCAGGTCCCGAGAATTACAAGAGTCCGATGAGCAATTTGAAGATTTACAACACGCTGGCGCGCGAAAAGCAGACGTTCGTACCGATGGAAGCAGGCAAGGCCCGCATGTATGTGTGCGGGATGACCATCTACGATTATTGCCATATTGGCCACGGCCGTATGATGATGGCGTTTGACGTGATCTACCGCTGGCTGAAGGCATCGGGCTACGACGTGACCTATGCGCGCAATATCACGGACATCGACGACAAGATCATCAAGCGCGCCGTGGAAAACGGCGAAACCATCGGCCAGCTGACCAGCCGCTTCACCCGCTACATGGATGAGGATACGGCGGCGCTGGGCATCCTGCCGCCGACCCTGGTGCCGCGCGCCACCGAATACGTGCCGCAAATGCTGGGCATCATTGAAAAGCTGGAAGCCAAGGGCCTGGCGTACCAGGGCGAGGATGGCGACGTGAATTACGCGGTGCGCCATTTCGAGGGCTACGGCAAGCTGTCGGGCAAATCGCTGGACGATTTGCGCGCCGGCGAGCGGGTCGACGTCAATACCGGCAAGCGCGATCCGCTCGACTTCGTGCTGTGGAAGGCCGCCAAGGAATCCGAGCCGGACGAAGTCAAATGGGATTCGAAGTGGGGCAAGGGCCGCCCGGGCTGGCACATCGAGTGCTCGGCCATGTCGTGCGCGCTGCTGGGCGAACAGTTCGACATCCACGGTGGCGGCGCGGACCTGCAGTTCCCGCATCATGAAAATGAAATCGCGCAGTCGGAAGGCGCGTCCGGCCGCACGCTGGCGAACTACTGGATCCACAACGGCTTCGTGCGTGTCGATAACGAAAAGATGTCCAAGTCGCTGGGCAATTTCTTCACGATCCGCGACGTGCTGAAGAAATACGACGCCGAAGTGGTGCGCTTCTTCATCCTGCGCGCACACTACCGCAGCCCGCTCAATTACTCGGATGCGCACCTGGACGATGCGCGCGGCGCCTTGACGCGCCTGTACACCGCGCTCGATGGCGTGGAAGGCGACGGCCTGCCGCTCGACTGGAACGAAGCCCACGCGCAGCGTTTCGCCGAAGCGATGGACGACGATTTCAATACCCCGATCGCGGTGTCGGTGCTGTTCGACCTGGCGGCGGAAGTCAACAAGTCGAAGTCGCCGGCGGCGGCGCGCCAGCTGAAGGCGCTGGCCGGCGTGATCGGGTTGCTGGAGCGCGCTCCGCAAGCCTTCCTGCAGGCGTCGGTGGGTGGCGAGGCCGAAGGCGCGCTGGGCGAAGCGGCCATCGTGGAAGCGATTGCCGCCCGCGCCGCCGCGAAAAAAGCGCGCGACTTCGCCGCGGCCGACAAGATCCGCGCCGACCTGACGGCGGCCGGCATCGTCCTCGAAGACAAGCCTGACGGCACGACCAACTGGCGCCGCGCATAAGATGGCCACCAGCACCAGGGAAGGCGCCGTGCCGGCCGCCGCGGCAGTGCCGCCATATTGGGAAGAGGCGAAAGCTGAACTCATGAAGCGCGACCGCATCATGAAAAAGCTGATTCCGCAAATCGGCGACCTGCACCTGGTCGGCCATGCCGACCCGTTCACCACCCTGGCGCGTTCCATCGTCAAGCAGCAGGTGACGGCCAAGGCGGCCGACGCCACCTGGCAAACCCTGCGCGCGGCCATGCCGCGCTTCACGCCGTCGGCGGTGTTGAAGGCTGGCGCCGGCCAGCTGGCCGCGTGCGGCCTGTCCAAGCGCAAGACCGAATACATCCTGGACCTGGCCGACCATTTCAAGGCAAAAAAAGTCCATGCGTCGCAGTGGGACCAGATGGATGACGAAGCCGTCATTGCCGAACTGGTGCAAATACGGGGTATTACCCGCTGGACAGCGGAGATGTTTTTGATATTTAATCTCCTCCGCCCAAATGTTTTACCGCTCGATGACCCCGGCCTGATCCAGGGCATCAGCCAGAATTACTTCTCAGGCGAGCCGGTTTCGCGCAGCGATGCGCGCGAAGTCTCGGCCAACTGGGAACCTTATCGCACGGTCGCAACCTGGTATTTGTGGCGGTCCCTGGATCCGGTTTGAGCACGCCCGATCCGGTAAAATAGCGAAATTCGCCGTCCCGTCCCTGGCCTCATGGCAGGCGCGACAGCATCCATACGGAGGTAGAATGACTAAAACGACTTTCCTCAATTTTGAGCAACCGATTGCGGAACTGGATTCCAAAATTGAAGAGCTGCGTTTCGTCCAGGACGATTCGGCCGTCGACATTTCGGAAGAAATCGACCGCCTGGCCAAGAAGAGCCAGCAACTGACCAAGGATATCTACGCCAAGCTGACCCCCTGGCAAGTGGCGCA
The DNA here is from genome assembly GCA_966211685.1 of uncultured Pseudoduganella sp. Lineage (GTDB taxonomy): Bacteria > Pseudomonadota > Gammaproteobacteria > Burkholderiales > Burkholderiaceae_D > Rugamonas. Next base: position 15,106 of record CBIHOX010000020.1, on the reverse strand, counting down.
AATCGCGCGCCACCCACAGCGTCCATACACGATGGACTATGTGAATGAAATCTTCACCGACTTCCACGAACTGCACGGCGACCGCACCTATGCGGACGACCAGTCCATCGTCGGCGGCCTGGCGCGTTTCAACGGCCAGCCCTGCATGGTGATCGGCCACCAGAAAGGCCGCGACACCAAGGAGCGCGCGATGCGCAACTTCGGCATGCCCAAGCCCGAAGGCTACCGCAAGGCCATGCGCCTGATGAAGCTGGCCGAGAAATTCAACCTGCCGATCTTCACGTTCGTGGACACCCCGGGCGCATTCCCCGGCATCGACGCGGAAGAGCGCGGCCAGTCTGAAGCCATCGGCCACAACCTGTACGTGATGGCCGAACTGAAGGTGCCGCTGATCGCCACCATCATCGGCGAGGGCGGTTCCGGCGGTGCGCTGGCCATCGCCGTGGGCGACCAGGTCTTGATGCTGCAATATGCGACGTATTCCGTGATTTCGCCGGAAGGCTGCGCCTCGATCCTGTGGAAGACCGCCGAGCGCGCGTCCGACGCGGCCGAGGCGCTGGGCCTGACCGCGCACCGCCTGAAGGCCATCGGCCTGATCGACAAGATCGTCAACGAACCGCTGGGCGGCGCCCACCGCGATCCAAAGGAAATGGCCCGCCTGCTGAAGCGCGCGCTGGCCGATTCGCTGCGCCAGTTCCACGGCATGAAGACCAAGGACTTGCTGGCCGCCCGCCACGAAAAGCTGATGAGCTACGGCAAATTCAAGGAAACCACCCCGCAGGAATAATGCTTGCGCCGGCGCGGCCCATGCCCGCCTGCCGGCCAGCGCTGCACTGCGCGGCCTGACCGATCGGCGCCCGGCGCGCCATTGGCCAGGCTAGTCTCGAACCGGAGCCGGGTCCGTCCCGCCTCCGGTTTTTTCACGTTTAAAGCCATGAAAAAATTCCCGTCCCTGGACGCGGCCTTCGCCGCCAGCATTCCCGCCTTGCCGGCCAACGGCAAACTTGCCGTCGCCTACAGCGGCGGCCTCGATTCATCGGTGCTGCTGCGCCTTGCGCATGCCTGGGCGAAGGAGAATAACGCGACGCTGTACGCATTCCACGTCCACCACGGCATCAGCGCCAACGCCGACGCCTGGGAAGCGCACTGCGCCGGGCAATGCGCCGCGCTGGGCGTGGCGTTCGGCGCGCGCCGCATCGTGCTGCAGGGAGCGAAGCAGAGCGGCGTGGAAGCGGCGGCCCGCAAGCAGCGCTACGCGGCGCTGGGCGCGCTGTGCCGCGAGCACGGCGTGGAATTGCTGCTGACCGCGCACCACCTGGATGACCAGGCGGAAACCGTGCTGCTGCAATTGCTGCGCGGTTCCGGCACGGCGGGCCTGTCCGGCATGGACCGCAGCAACAGCGCGGCGGACTTGCTGCAAAACGACCGCCTGCTGCTGGCGCGCCCGCTGCTGGCCGCGTCGCGCCGCCAACTGGAAGCGTTCCAACAGGCGCACGCGGTGCCGCACATCGACGACGAATCCAACGCCGACCCGCGCTACGCCCGCAACGCGCTGCGCCACCTGGTGATGCCGGCGCTGGCGCAGCATTTCCCCGGTTTCCAGGAGCGCTTTGCCCGCAGTGCACAACACGCGCAATCGGCGCAGCGGCTGCTGGATGAACTGGCGGACCAGGACTTGGCGGCGGCGCTGGCGCATGACGTGCTGGCGGGAGCGCCCGTTGCACATGCCGAATCCAGGGCGTCTGCCGCGCCGGCTCTGCCGGCTGCGAATTCCGGCGGCACATTGAGCGTGGCGTACCTGCGCACCCTCAGCATGGACCGCAACTGCAACCTGCTGCGCCGCTGGTTCCACCAGCGCGGCCTGTCGATGCCGTCCACCGCCTGGCTGCATGAAACGCTGGAGCAGCTGCTGGGCGCGCGCCACGATGCGAACCTGTGCGTAACGCACCCCGAGTGCGAAGTGCGCCGCCACCGCGGACGCCTGGTGCTGGCGCCGCGCCGCCCGGAACTGGCGGGCCTGCGCGAAGACAAATCCGACGATGCGCCGGAACAGGGTTTCCGCTGGCAGGGCGAGGCAACGCTGGAATTTCCCGATTACGGCGGCGTGCTGCACGTGGAAGAAGCCGCGGCCGGGCAGGGCGGCCTGGCGGCCGGCTGGCTGCTGGCGCAGGCGCTGACGATCGGCTTCCGCAACGGCGGCGAAACCCTGAAGCCGGCGCCCAACCGCCCCACCCGCGCCCTGAAGCGCCATTACCAGGCGCTGGGGGTGCCGGCCTGGGAGCGCGAGCGGCTGCCGGTCGTGAAATGCGGCGGGCAACTGCTGTTTGCGGCGGGAATCGGCATGGACTGCCATCATTTGCAAGTTGAGGGCGGTAAACGTGTGATTTTCCGATGGGTTGCAAAATAATATTTTGTACTGTTGGCTTTTAGTATGTTCATATGCCAATTGAGTATGACTTCATAACTTTTTTGACTTGTTCTTTCGCATTGCAGCATGTAGAGTTATAAGCCCTCCCTTAAAACATCACTGAGCGGAAACACCAATGGCTTTAATCGTTCACAAGTACGGCGGTACGTCGATGGGTTCGACGGAACGCATCAAGAACGTCGCGCGCCGCGTCGCCAAATGGCATGACGCAGGCCATCAGATCGTAGTCGTCCCGTCGGCCATGTCCGGCGAAACCAACCGTCTGATTGCGCTGGCGAAGGAAATTCAGAACCCGCCCGACCCTCGCGAACTGGACATGATCGCATCGACCGGCGAGCAAGTCTCGGTCGGCCTGCTGTCGATGGCGCTGCAAGCGATTGGCAAGGACGCCGTGTCCTATGCCGGCTGGCAGGTTGCGATTAAAACCGACTCCGCTTTCACCAAAGCCCGTATTCAATCGATCGACGATGAAAAGGTCCGCCGCGACCTGGAATCCGGCAAGATCGTGATCATCACCGGTTTCCAGGGTGTCGACGAGAACGACAACATCTCGACCCTGGGCCGCGGCGGTTCGGACACCTCGGCCGTGGCGATCGCCGCCGCGCTGAAAGCCGCCGAATGCCTGATCTACACCGACGTCGACGGCGTCTACACCACCGACCCGCGCGTGGTGTCGGAAGCGCGCCGCCTGAAAGCCATCACCTTTGAAGAGATGCTGGAACTGGCGTCGCTGGGCTCGAAAGTCCTGCAAACCCGCTCGGTGGAATTCGCCGGCAACTACCGCGTGCCGACACGCGTGCTGTCGTCGCTGACCGATCCAGACCTGGATCTCGAAACCGAAGCCAATTCGGGCACCCTGATTTCGTTTGAGGAAGACACACACATGGAACAAGCAGTCATCTCCGGCATCGCCTTCAACCGCGACGAAGCCAAAATCACCGTGCTGGGCGTACCGGACCGTCCAGGCGTGGCGTACCACATCCTCGGCCCGGTGGCCGAAGCCAACGTCGAAGTGGATATGATCATCCAGAACCAGTCCGTCGACGGCAAGACCGATTTCACCTTCACCGTGTCGCGCAACGACTACCAGAAGGCGCTGGACGTGCTGCACAGCGCCAAGGATGAAGTGGGCCACTCCACCATCGTCGGCGACGCCAAGGTCTCGAAGATTTCCGTCGTCGGCGTGGGCATGCGTTCCCACGTGGGCGTGGCGTCGAAGATGTTCCGCGTGCTGTCGGAAGAAGGCATCAACATCCTGATGATCTCGACCTCGGAAATCAAGATTTCCGTGCTGATCGACGAGAAGTACATGGAACTGGCCGTGCGCGCGCTGCACAAGGCGTTCGAGCTGGAAAAGGAACCGGGCGCCCGCGTTGAGTAATCAACCGCGCTGAACAAACGCCCCGCACGCCGATGGCTGCGGGGCGTTTTGCTTTCTGGGATACGTCAAGTGCTTGGGGGGGGGCTGGTGAAAAATAAGGCAGCGAAGCAGGCTGAAGCAGGGTGGTTAGTACCCGGTTGCACGATTAATGAGCAAACATGAAATATTTTCGAAAATTTGCATGCGTTTCCTTGACCAATCCCATGTCGGCCATTACTATAGCGCTCGTCTGATCGACGCAGCAATGCAGAAGAGAAAGGCGATAGTTGAGTAATCGACTAGGAGGCGTGGCCGAGTGGCCGAAGGCACTTCCCTGCTAAGGAAGCATACGGGCAAAACCTGTATCGTGGGTTCGAATCCCACCGCCTCCGCCAGAACAAAATACAAAGGGCTCCCCTGCGGGAGCCCTTTTTATTTTGTCTGGACGGAGCGGTGGGATTCGAAGACGGAGCCCCCTGAAGGGGGCGAGGCTATTCGAATCTACTGACTGCTGGCGCCACGCGCCAGCGCTGCGCGCCGAGGGCGCGCACAGCATGCGTTATCTGCTTCGATTAATGCCCGGTCGGACGGTAGGCGGTGGGATTCGAAGACGGAGCCCCCTAAAGGGCGCGAGGCTATTCGAATCTACCGACTGCTGGCGCAACGCGCCAGCGCTGCGCGCCGAGGGCGCGCACAGCAAGCATCCTCTGCTTCGGTTAAAGCCCCGGCAGGACGGTAGGCGGTGGGATTCGAAGACGAAGCGCCCTAAAGGGCGCGAGGCTATTCGAATCTACTGACTGCTGGCGCAACGCGCCAGCGCTGCGCGCCGTAGGCGCGCACAGCATGCGTCGTCTACTTCGGTTAATGCCCCGGCCGACTCCCCTACTGTTTTTCCGCAGAACCAGCCTTCAGCCCAAGGCCGGCAATCCCTGCCCCCCACGAATAATATTTACCAGCGCCCGCAGCGCCGGATGACCATGCCGCCGGCTGCTGTAATACATGTGAAACGGCTCCCCGTGCGCAGCATACGCGCCAAGCACGACGCGCAAACTGCCTTCGGCCAGTTCGCTGGCAATCCTCGATTCAAGCAGATAAGCCAGCCCCGCCCCGGCTTTCGCCACGGCGATCGTGGTGGCCGTATCGTTGATCGTGACGGGACCGGGCACGCGGATCCGGCGCCGTTCGCCATCGATGTCGAATTCCCACTTGTAGGCCGAGTTGTCGCCGAGCAGCAGCTGCAGGCACCGGTGCTGCGCCAGGTCGTCGGGATGCGCCGGCTCGCCGTATTTGGCCAGATACGCCGGGGCCGCCGCCACGACCCAGCGCTGGGGGCCGCTCAGGGGCACGGCGACCATGTCTTCCGGAACGTAATGCCCATACCGGACGCCGGCATCGTAGCCTTCTTCGACGATATCGATGGGCCGGTCTTCCACGACGACGGTCAGCCGTACATCGGGATAGACCCGGGCGAACGCCACGATCGCCCCTTCGATCAACAGGTGGGCCGCGTCCGCGAACACGTTGATGCGCAGTTCGCCATGGGCCGGCGTGGCCGAGTCGATGAGCCCGAGCGCCGCACCGATCGCGTCGAAGCCGTCCCCCAGGCGCTTTGCAAGTTCGAGGCCGATATCGGTCGGGGTGACGGAACGCGCGGAACGGTTCAGCAGCTTCACGGCGAGGCGCGCTTCCAGCCGGCGCATGGCGTGGCTGGCTGCGGAGGGCGACAGGCCCAGCTGGATGGCGGCCGCCTTGAAGCTGCGCGTGCGCACGATGGCGAGGAACAGGCGCAGGTCGGCGAAATCGACGCGATCGATCAGGGACATGGTTGAGAGAGACTCATCGCCGCGATGAATGCGGCTCATCTTCGAATGATAGCACTGCGGCAAGGCTGGGCGGTATAAAGAGGGCTCGACAACTCGCGACCATCCCCATGTCATCTCGCAGCGAACTCAATATCCCAGACCTTGCCGGCAAGCGCATCCTCGTCACGGGGGCCTCGGCCGGCATCGGCGCAGCGGTTGCGCTCGGGTTCCTCGGGCAGGGCGCCCGTGTGGCGATCCACTACGGCGCCAACCGCGCCGGCGCCGAGCGCGTCGCCGCCGGTGCACCGGACCGTGCCGTGGTCGTACACGGCGACATGGCCGACCTGGCGGACACCGAGCGCGTCGTGCACGAGGCCGCCCGCCTGCTTGGCGGCCTCGACGGCATCGTGAACAATGCCGGCAACATGCTCGGCCGCATCCCGACGGAAGCGGCGACGGCCGATCATTTCGACCGGGTCGTCGATCTCAACGCCCGTTCGGTGTGGCAGGCCAGCATCACGGCAGTGCCCTACCTGCGGCAGGCCGGCGGCGGCTTCATCATCAACACGACGTCGATTGCCGCGCGCAACGGCGGCGGCCAGGGGGCGGTCCTGTATGCCGCAGCGAAGAGTTTTGTCAGCAATCTCACGCGCGGGCATGCGAAGGAGTTCGTGGCCGACGGTATCCGCGTCAACGCCGTCGCGCCCGGGGTGATCCAGACGGCCTTCCATGACCGCTACACGCCCGCCGACCTGCTGTCGGCCCAGGTCGGCACGATCCCGATGGGGCGCGCCGGCACCCCGGAAGAGTGCGTGGGCGCATACCTGTTTCTCGCTTCGAAAGCACTGTCCGGCTATCTGACTGGCCAGGTCATCGAAGTCAATGGTGGACAACTGATGGTTTAAAAAGGAAAAAACATGCAACAAAGAAAACTGGGCCGCACCGGCGCGGCCGTCTCGGAAATCGGCTTCGGCGCCTGGGCGATCGGCGGCTCCTGGGGCGAGGTCAGCGTGGAGGACGCCAAGGGTGCGCTGCATGCGGCCCTCGACAATGGCGTCACGTTCATCGATACCGCCGACGTGTATGGCGACGGCCGTTCCGAACAGATCATCGCGGACGTGCTCGCGGAACGCGGCGGCGAGCGGCCGTTCGTGGCCACCAAGGCCGGGCGCCGCCTGTCGCCCCACGTGGCGGAAGGCTATACGAAGGCCAACCTGACGGCATTCGTCGAGCGGTCGCTGCGCAACCTGCGCGTCGACTGCCTGGACCTCGTGCAGCTGCATTGCCCGCCGACGCCGGTCTTTTATCAGCCGGACGTCTTCGGCGCCATGGACGACCTGGTCGCGGCCGGCAAGATCCGCCACTACGGCGTCTCCGTCGAGAAGGTCGAAGAGGGCCTGAAGGCCATCGAATACCCGAATGTCGCCACCGTGCAGATCATCTACAACATCTTCCGCCAGCGTCCGGCCACGCTGTTCTTCGCGGAAGCGGCGCGGCGCGACGTCGGCGTGATCGTGCGCGTCCCGCTCGCGTCGGGCCTGCTGACCGGGAAGATGAGCGCCGGCACGACGTTCGCCGCGGACGATCACCGCGCGTTCAACCGCGAGGGGGAATCGTTCGACAAGGGCGAGACGTTTGCCGGCGTCCCGTACGACCTCGCGCTCGAGGCCGTCGAACGGATCCGCGGACTGGTGCCGGGCGGCGCGACGATGGCGCAATTCGCGCTGCGCTGGATCCTGATGGAGCACAGCGTCAGCACAGTGATCCCGGGCGCCAGGAATGCCGCGCAAGCCATCGCGAACAGCCAGGCCGGCGCGCTGGACGCTATTGCGCCGGAGGCCATGGAACAGCTGCGCGCGCTGTACCGCGAGCGGATCGCACCGCATGTGCACCATCTCTGGTGATCGGCGGGCGGCGCCGGCCCCCACCGGGCATTGTCCCCGCTTGCCGAAAAATGACACTGCGCATTGGTGATTTTGAGAATTGCGACGCACGCGGCGAGTGCACAGAATGGGAGCCAACCGTTCGAGACCATTCGTGTCGCCTGACACCACCCGCAAAATAAACCATGAAAATCCTGATATCCGCACTGCTGCTCGCCTTCGGGGCGGGCGCCGCCGTCTGCGCCAACGCGTCCGAAACCGCCGCACCCGGTGCCGCCCGGGCCCAACCTTTCGAGTGGCGCTCCAGCGAGCCCCTGGTCAAGCCTCCGGCTGCCCTGAAGGACATCTTCGGGGTCAAGGACCCCAGTATCGTCTACCACGACAACCGCTACCACGTCTTCATGACCACGGCCGGCAAGAATGGCTGGGGCATGGCCTACACCAGTTTTGCAAACTGGGAAGAGGCGCCCAGCGCGCCTCAGTTCATGCTCGACAAGTCGCCGATCGGCCCCGGCTACCGCGCGGCGCCCCAGGTGTTCTACTTCGCGCCGCAAAAGCTCTGGTACCTGATCTACCAGGGTGGCGACCCGCTGTATTCCACGACCAGCAATATCGCTGACCCGATGTCGTGGACGCCTCCGAAGCCCTTCTATACAACGGTTCCAGCCAGCGTCAAGGATGCCAAGGGCAATGCCGCCTGGCTGGACTTCTGGAACATCTGCGACGACAGGAAGTGCCATCTCTTCTTCACTGGCGACAACGGCAGCTTTTACCGCGCCGAGACGGCGCTCGAACGATTCCCTCAAGGCTTCGGCGAGCCCGTCGTCGTCATGAAGGAAAAACCCGATGACATATTCGAGGCGAGCAACACCTACAAGATCACCGGCGCCAATCAATACCTGACCCTGATCGAGGCGATCGGACCGAAGGGCAGGTATTTCCGCGCCTGGACAGCCGATCGCCTGGACGGCGCCTGGAAGCCGATTCCCGGCGCCGCGATGAACCTGTTCGCCGGCGCGGACAACGTCAAGTTCAAGGGCCGCATCTGGTCGGAAGGCGTGTCCCACGGCGAAATGATCCGCGACGGCGTCGACCAGACGCTCAGCATCGATCCCTGCCAGCCGCTGAAATTCCTCTACCAGGGGCTGGATCAGGAAAAAGGCAAGAAATACGAATACATCGAGTTGCCATATCGGCTGGGCCTGATCACTGCCACGTCCCGCAATGCCATCAGTGCGATGTGCAGGAAGTAGCAGGCCAGGTTGTCCGGCAAAGGAGTAACGCCAATCCGCCGGCAGCCCTCTCGAGGAACACAACTGCAGGCATCCACGTCGTTGTTCACGGGCGGATGCCTGTTGTCGAGCAGTACTTGGCTGTCCAACAGCTCAATGCGACATTACAAGGCCGCTTCCAGTTCGGCGAGCTTTTTCTCCAGCATCGACCGCTCGTGCGGGTGGTCGATTTTTGGCAGCACCTGGCGCAGCGCCAGTGCATTGGCTTTGGTCAGCGCGTTGTCGGCGGCCACGGCGACATCGGGTTTAACACCAGTACCTTCCCAATCGCTTTTGGTGATCAGGTTGATCGAGCGTCCGACCGGTATCACAGCAACCAGATTCGGATGGATACGGAATGGCTGGATCGGATGCGCGCCACCGCCGGTGGTTTCGCCCACGACTGTAATGCGTTTGATGACCTGGAGGTTGTACGTAAAATCTTCCGCGGCGGAGAAGGTCTTGCCGCTGGTGAGGACGTAGACCGGCTTGTCCGCGCCGAAGTGCTCTCCCGGCACGGTGGGGTCGCTCCAGAAAGAATTGGTTTCATTGTCGGCCCGGAAGTAAATGTCCGACAAATGGACCTTCTCTTTGCCGAGCAGGTAGCTTGCCACATGGGCCACCATGCGCGGGTCCCCGCCCCCGTTCTCGCGCAAGTCGATGATCATCGCGTTGCCGTTCGCCGCCAGGTTCATGGCGGCCGTGGCGGCTGCCTTGGCGATACCCGCTTCAAAGAACCCGTTGAACTTGACGTACATGATGTTGCCCGGCAGGCGTTCCACTTTTTCAAATGCGAAGTTCAAGTATTTCCCCACTTCGGTCATGTGCTGCCGGACCTCGGCCGGCAACGCTTGTTTGAGCGAGGGACGAGGACGATCCGGTGGCGCGTTCGGGACAAAGCGGATGCTCAAGTGTTTGTCCGGGTGTGCAGCCTGGATATGGGCCGCCAGCAAGTCGCCGAATTCGCTATCCGTCGCCACCTTGTCGTAGTCCCCCTTATGCAAATGAGCGCGGATGGCGGCCGCCATCTTGCTGCCTTTGTCGGCGAAAATATATTTGTCGGACAGGCGTTGGGCCAACAGGTCCACGGTAGCGGCCTTGTCCGCTGCGCTGGGCGGCCGGGCCGATTGTGCGGTTGCGGCAGGTTGCTGTTCTTGCGCGCCTGCGATGGGGAGGGCGATGACGCAAAAGCTCATGACTGCCGCGGGAAGGAGGTATCGCATATAGGTGTGGCTCCATAAAGATGATCACAAGGCAAACGCAATGCCGCTCGTGCGTGACTTGATGACGTCGGGGTTGATGAAGGCGTCCATGCCGGCCCTGCTGCAAGCCGGCGCCACGGCGCCGGGTACTACGGTTAAATACATACACGACCAGGAAGCGCTGGCGCACGTGCCCGGTCCGCGGACAGGTTTCGTGCTTGCCCAGCCTCGCCAGCCCGGCTACATCTGGCGGAACTGCCTGGTAAATGCTTCACTGATGGCCAGGCGCTCGGGCCGGCCCTTGAGAATCACCGCCAGGGCGCCAGCGCCTGGCCCATGTTCACTGCGCTCGATCCGGTCAACCGCTTGCAGGTTGACGATGGTGCTGCGGTGAATTTGCGCGAACGATTGCGGGTCCAGTTGTTCAAGCAGGGACTTGAGGGACAGGCGAATCAGCCCGTCGCCTTTTTCCGTCACCACCCGTGTGTACTTTTCGTCCGACTGGAAGTACAGCACTTCGCTCACCATCACCAGCCGCACCGTACTACCGCTGGAAGCCTTGATCCACTTGAGGTAGACCGGTGCGCGCTCCTGTTCGAACAGCCTTTCCCACACGGCCGGTGGCGGGTTGGCGGCCGTGCGCGACTTCAGGCGGCGGATCGTCTGCAACAGGCGCGCGGTCGTCAACGGCTTGACCAGGTAGTCGGACGCGCCGGCATCGAAAGCGGCCAGGGCATAGTCCGCGTAGGCCGTCACGAACACCACCTGGCAGGATTCGGGAATATGGCGCGCCACCTCCATGCCGTTCAGGCCTGGCATCTGGATGTCCAGGAATACGATATCCGGTTTCAGTACATCGATGGCCGCCACTGCTTCGATGCCGTTTTCTGCTTGGCCGGCAATTTCCAGTTCAGGCCACAGGACACGCAGCTGGTCCATCAGCTCCGCCCGCAGCAGAGGCTCGTCTTCAACGATCAAGGCGCTTGGCATCAGGCGGCCTTTCCTGCGACAGGCACCGCCAGCACGGCGCGCACACCTTGTCCATCGCCGGGCTCCACCGACAGGCTGGCCTCTGGCCCGTACAGCAACAGCAGGCGTTCCGCGACATTCGCCAGCCCGGTACCTTGACCGGCGTGTTCAGTCAAGCCGACGCCGTCGTCGACCACGGACACGCCAAGCTGTTTGCTCCTGCTTTCATACTGTGCGCTGACGGTGATCAGGCCAGGCCGGCTGGCTCGCTCCAAACCATGTTTGACGGCGTTTTCCACCAGCGAGATCAGCATCGCCGGCGGGAATGGCAGGCTGCGCAATGCGTCGTCCACGTCGACAGTGAAGCGCAGGCGCTCGCCCATGCGGATACGCATCACCGCCAAGTAATCACTGACGAGATCCATTTCCCGTCCCAGGGTCGAGGACACCGAGCGCATGTCCGGCATCGCGTTTTGCAGATAGCCGACCAAGTGGTCGAGCATGTCCTGCGCTGCCGGCTGGTTGGTACGGATCAGGTACTTCAGGTTGGCCAGCGTATTGAACAGGAAGTGCGGCTCAACCTGGGCCTGCAAGGCGGAGAGGCGCGCCTGCAGCGAGGTGCGTTCCAGCTCGCGTTCACGCCGAGCCGCATCCACAGCGCTTGCATGGCGTGCGAGGTGCTGGCGCAGCTGGGCGCACACCATCTCAGCGGCCTTCAGCGACTCTCCCTGCTGGATTGCGAACCAGGCCAGGCCCGGGCGGCAGCGCAGCACGATCTGGCAGCTGGGCCCCAGGTCGGACGATACCTTTACTTCGACGTGGCGCCCCAGCGCCAACGGGCGCCAACGGCCCAGCACGATGCGGCCCTTGAACGGGTCGTGGAAGAACGCCGGGGGGCGGGCGTAGCCGAGCGCCGTGCCGAGCGCCAGTCCCGACAAGGATTCGGTGCACAGGTCAAAGGTGGTATAGGGATTGAACGGCGCATCGATACGACGTGTGACCGACGATGCGATTGCTTCGGCGCACAGCGCCTTGCCTTCCTCGCCCAGCCGGGCAAGAAAGCCGCGGGCGATCCCGCTCGACATCAGCCCGAGCCAGACCATTGCTGCCAGCACGATGCCGCCGGCCAGGTACGGATTCAGCCTGTCGGGCCCGGCTTGGCCCGGCGCGGCCGTGCCGAAGTTCAGCCACAGCGGCAGCAGCGCGATCGCCAGCGACAGGAACAGCAGCGAACCCGCGTTGAGGCGCAGCGCCGACTGCAGCAGGTAGCGGCGCACCAGGCGGCGGTCGTGTTCGACTTCCGGTACGGCTGCAGCGTTAAGTGGCGCGAAGGCGGGAGACTTCATTCGATTCCTCGTGGTGAACTTGCCCCGCCATTCTAACGGCTGGGGTACGCGTGTTTTCCGCCATGCGACGAATGCCGGCAAATCGGGGAGGAAAGCGGCGCTGGCGGGATAAGCGAGGGCGATGCTCAGGGCCAGGACTCCTGAACAGGTGCTGCGCGGCGCAGGGGACTTCCTGCCGGCTGAGAAAACAGCCGCCGCCGTTGCTCTCCATGCCGCACCGGGCAGTGGCCCCGGACTCGCCTCGGTGGTACGCTTCGGTGCGGCAATCAAGGACAAGGCAGGGGACCGGCTGGCGGCGGCCGGTCCTTGGCGCCCTGGCCTGCGATCGACAGTCATGCCGTCATCAACCATGCCGCCATCAACAAGGAACGTGCCTATGCAAATTCAGATATTCCAGGTCGACGCTTTCGCTGCAAAAGCCTTTGGAGGCAACCCGGCCGCCGTGTGCCCGCTCGATGCGTGGCTGCCGGACGCGACGTTGCAGCAGATCGCGGCCGAGAACAACCTGTCGGAAACCGCCTTCGTTGTCCGTGAAGGTCATGGCTGCTGGGCCTTGCGCTGGTTCACACCGGCCGTCGAGGTGGACCTGTGTGGACACGCGACCCTGGCCAGCGCCTGGGTATTGTTCAATCAACTGGGGGAATCGTGCGATGTGCTGCGCTTTGCCACCCGGAGCGGGGAGCTGCGCGTGCGGCGCAACGGCGACCGCCTCGCCATGGACTTCCCGCTGGTCGACCCCGAACCGGTCGCCATGCCGGATGGGTTGGCGGAGGCGCTGGGATTGGCCGCGCCGGTGCAGGGCGTGTACAAGGCCGTCGACTATTTCGTGGTGGTCAATGATGAAGACACCATCGAGCGCTTGCAGCCCGATTTTGCCGCGCTGGCGGCATTCCCCGTCAGGGGCGTGGCGGTGACCGCGCGCGGCCGGGACTTCGATTTCGTGTCGCGCTGGTTCGGTCCGCGCGTCGGCGTCAATGAAGACCCGGTGACCGGCTCCGCCCATACCTCGCTGGCGCCGTTGTGGGCCCGCCGGCTGGGCAAGCATGCGCTCAGCGCCCAGCAGGGCGGGGCGCGGAAAGGGCAGCTGCATTGCGAAATGCCCGGTAACGGACGCGTGATCATCAGCGGCAGCGCGGCCTTGTACCTGAGCGGGACGATTCACGTCTGACCAGGGCGGCAGGTTGGGCCGCACGCGCCGCCGCCCGGTGGCGCGAACGACCCGTCGCTCCCTGACGGCTGTTTTTCAGCCGGATGAATGGGGTTTCGCATCGTGAAATTTGAAAAAAGCTTCTACCGGCCGGGCTCTCCCAATGTACAAAAATTTGTTCCATATTATGAAATGCACTTTCAAGTGACTGTTTTTATTGTGAAATTTTAGGATTGCCTGCTGTAAGAACTGGACCGGCCGCGCCAGTTTCGCATCGTATGATGAATGCAATAACTTTCGCCGTGGGGCGTTAGACCCGGCGCAATAGATAACTTTTCATTATTTTTCATCATCACCATCCAGGAGCATTCCATGACGCAGTATGCAGGCACCAGCCAGGCGAACCCCGCCACCTATACTTTCCCACCATCGGCCGGCATGGCCCGCCCTTTCAGCCGTGTCGGCATCCTCGGCGCCGGCGAGACCGGCATGGCAATCGCGCGCGCGCTGCTCGACGCCGATATCCCAGTGACCGTGTTCGAACTGGACCGGGACAGCCTCGACCAGGCCGCCGCTGCCACCCGCGCGTATTACCGGGATGCGGCGCTGGACGGCGAACTGACCGCGGCTGAGCGCGACCGGCGCATCGCGCTGCTGGCCGCCACCGTGAATTTGCATCACTTGAAGGATTGCGACGTGATCGTCGACCTGCTCTGCACCAGCGAGGACGTCAAGGATGGGCTGCTGCGGCGCCTGAACGAACTGGCCCGGCCCGACGCCGTGCTGATGGCCGCTGCCGGGGACGACGGCATTGTCCGGATGGCCGCGCTGATGCGGTTCCCGGAAAATGTGCTGGGCCTGCGCCTGTCGCCGGGCGCAGGGGCGGGACAGTGGGAGCCGGCGCCGGCCAGGGCGACGTCGGAACGCGCGCTGGCTACGGCAACCCGGCTGGCGCAATGCCTGCGCCTGGCGCGCGGGACCGCCGCGCTGCCACAGGTCTGCTGAAGCAGGCAGCTGGTTTGCCCGCTGCTTCCCGGCTCATTGCCAGCCAAGTGCCGGCCAAGCGATGTACGCGGGATCAGCCGGGGCGCCGAGCCCAAGGTGTAATCCGGCAGGCAGGCCACGGGCACGCATGCAGGGCAGGCGTTGACAGTAAATTTTGCGCACCTGCTTACTTGCCCGTCTTGTTCTTGACCGGATTGAACCAGAGTTCCGCGCGCGCCAGCGGGGTTTCCGGCGACAGGTCGGGATTGTCGATCACGATCAGGTTGCGGCGCTGCAGGTCGGCCTGGTCGATGATCTTCTTCTTGTGGCGCTGGAACAGCTGTTCCAGCGAGCCGTCGCGGATCATGATTTCCAGGCCGGCTTCGACGCGCTGCGCCAGTTGTTCGCCGTCCGCGTCGCGGCGCACGAAAAAATAGCGCGGCAGCGGGTAGTACAGCAGCAGGCCGGGCTCCAGCGCCAGTTGGGGATGGGCGGCGCGCTGTTCGTCCAGTTCGCGCAAGGCCTCGTCGGCCGCGCGCGAAAAGCCGTCGAAGCGGCCGGCTTCGAGCATGCCGAACAATCCTTCGTAACTGGCGCCTTCCACCACCGGGATGCCGGCCGCCCGCAGGATGGGGACGTCGGCCCAGTCCTTGCCCTGCCCGATCTTCATCGCGCGCAAGTCGTCCAGGCTGCGGATCTTCGCGAAACGCGCCG